>CAYSTX010000136.1:0-9823 GCA_964434035.1 uncultured Acetobacteraceae bacterium | reverse complement strand
TGTCCAGTTAGGGTTTAGCCCGGCGAGCGCCCGCAGAACCGTACTCTTACCGCTGCCGCTCTCCCCCACGAGCCCAAGCGCCGCGCCGCGCGGTACGGTGAAAGTCACGCCACGCACGACCTCGGTGCTGTCGAAACGGACCCGCAGATCGGCGACCTCGATCATCGGCGCATCGCCGCCGCTCATGGCGCCGCCGCCCAGGCCGGATCGCGCCGCAGCACCGGCAGACGCGCGCGCGGATGGTCGAGGCTCGGCATGCAGTCGAGCAGGCCGCGCGTGTACGGATGCCGCGCGCGGGCAAGATCGGCCGCCGCCAGTTCCTCGACGATGCGGCCCGCATACATCACCGCGACGCGGTCGCAGAAATGCCCGACCAGCGGCAAATCGTGACTGATCAGCAGCAGTCCCATCCCCCGCCGCTCCACCAGTTCGTCGATCAGGCGCAGGATCTCGGCCTGCACACTCGCGTCCAGCGCGCTGGTCGGTTCGTCGGCGATCAGCAGCTCGGGGTCGGGGGCGAGCATCATCGCGATCATCACCCGCTGCCCCATCCCGCCGCTGAGTTCGTGCGGATAGCGCCCGGCGACCGTGCGCGGGTCCCGGATGCGGACGGCGTCGAGCAGGCCGATCGCCGCGTCCTCGGCTGCGCGGCGGCTACCGCCCTTGTGCGCGCGCCACGCCTCGGCGATCTGCGCGCCGGCCGTCATGACGGGATTGAGGCTGTATTTCGGGTCTTGCAGGATCAGCCCCGCGCGCCGGCCGCGCACCTCTCGCATCGCGCGCTCGCTCGCGCCCACCACGTTGATCCCGTCGAACGCCAGTCGCCGTGCCCGGACGCGCGCCGCCGGCGGCAGCAGGCGCAGGACCGCGCGCGCGGTCAGCGACTTGCCGGACCCGCTTTCGCCGACGATCGCGAGCTTCTCCCGCCCGACCGTGAGGGAGACCCCACGCACCGCCTCGATCGGCCCGGCTGGCGACGGAAAGCTGATTCGCAAATCGTCGATCTCGACCAACATGCGCGCCGCACTCAGCTCGCCTGGCGTGGGTCGAGCACGTCGCGCAGACCGTCGCCCAGCAGATTGAATGCGAGGCTCGCGACGAAGATCGCGAGGCCCGGAATGAGCGGCACCCACCACTGATCGAGGATGAAGCGGCGCGCGGTCGCGATCATCGTGCCCCACTCGGGCGCAGGCGGCTGCGCGCCCATGCCGAGGAAGCCGAGGCCGGCCGCGGTTAGGATGATCGCGCTCATGTCGAGCGTCACCCGCACGATCAAACTCGGCACACAGAGCGGCGCGACATGGCGCAGCACGATTCGCCCCGGCGACGCGCCGGTCAGGCGAGCCGCAGCGATGAAGTCCGTGCCGCGCAACGTCAGCGTCTCGGCCCGGGCGAGCCGAGCGTATCGCGGCCATGTGGTCAGCGCGATCGCGGCAATCGCGCTCGGGATGCCGGGACGGAGTGCGGCAACGAACGCGAGGGCGAGCACCAACTGCGGAAATGCGAGGAACACGTCGGTGAGCCGCATCAACACCCGGTCCCAGATCCCGCCCGCGTAACCGGCGACGCAGCCAACCGCGAGGCCGAAGGGTGCCACCAGGACGATGACCGCGACCACCATGCCGAGCGTGATGCGCCCACCCCACAGGATACGGCTGTAAACATCGCGGCCGAGCTCGTCGGTGCCGAGCCAGTGCGCCGCCGACGGCGGCAGCAACCGCGCGTCGAGGTGCTGCGCGCCGGGGTCGTGCGTCGCCAACCATGGCGCCGCGAGCGATGCGCCGAGCAGCAGCAAGATGACGACGAGCCCGACCATCGCCAGCCGGTTACGGCGGAACGTCAGCCACAGCCGATAGCGCCGCCCCCATTGCGCCTGACGCCGCGACGACGGCGTTTCATCCAGCAGCCACGCCCGCCAGACCCGCACTTGATCGAAGCGCCTGATCGCCGTCATGCCACGCGCGGGTCCAGCACGCGGTAGAGCACATCAGCCAGCAGGTTGAGCCCGACATAGCTGAGCCCGATCACGAGCGTCGCACCCAGTACCGCGTTCATGTCGGCGTTCAGCAAACTGCCGGTCAGGTACTGCCCGATCCCAGGCCACGAGAAGATGGTTTCCGTCAGAACCGCCCCCTCCAGCAGCCCGGCATAGGTCAGCGCGAGGACAGTGACGAGGCGCACCAGGATGTTGCCGAAGCCATGTCGCCAGACGACCGCGGCGGCGGATAACCCCTTGGCGCGGGCGGTGATGATGTATTCGGCGCCGAGGCTATCGAGCATGAAGCCGCGCACCTGTCGCGCGATCGTCGCCATGTTGAAAAACCCGAGCGTCAGCGCCGGCAGAACGAGATGCGACAGCGCGTCGCGCCACGCATCCCACTGCCCCTCAATCGCCGCGTCGATCAGCAACAGGCCGGTATGCACCGGCACCATATCCTCAAACACCACGTCCTGCCTGCCGGGACCGGGCGCGATCCCGAGCGTCGCGTAGAACAGCAGCAAGCCGACGAGCGCCAGGACGAACACCGGCACCGATTGCCCGGACAGGCAGACGACGCGGATACATTGGTCGATCAGACTGTCGCGGCGGACGGCGGCGAGCACGCCGATCGGGATGCCGATTCCGACCGCGACCAGGAGCGCCGCACTCGCCAGCTCGAGCGTCGCCGGGAAAAACCGCTCGATGTCAGCCGCGACGCGGTTGCTGGTCATCGCCGAGCGGCCGAGATCGCCCTCCGCGAGTCCCTCGACGTAGCGGATGAACTGCACGGGCAGCGGCCGGTCGAGTCCAAGCTCGACGCGGGTCCGCTCAACCACCTCCTGCGGCGCTCGGTCGCCGACGACGGCGATCACCGGGTCGATGGGTACGACGCGGCCGATCAGGAAGGTGATCAGCACGAGGCCGAAGATGGTGACCGGGACGCTCGCCGCCGATGAGAGGACGCCAAGGCCGGATCGCCGGCGTCTCACGCCTTGCGGATCTTGCCGTAGACGCTCTGGTCGCTGAGCGCGCCAATCACGAAATCGGTCACGCCCTGCCGCATGGCCGCGACCTCGACCTGCTGCAACAACATCGCGAACGGGCTCCGCTGCTGATGTAGGCGCTGGATCGCGATGTATTCGGCGATCCGCTTCTCGGCGTCCTGTTGCTTAACGTTGGCGGCGGTGCGGTCAGACAGCTCCTTGTCCTGCCACGACGACCGCCAGGCGAGCGTGCGGTTGCGCGCATTGTCGGCGTTGTCGGGATTGACGCAGAACGTCTCGGCGTTGCTGTTCGGGTCGAAATAGTCACTGCCCCAGGCCGACATCGCAAGCTGATGCTGTCGCGCGCGGGTTTTGGTGATGACCTGCTTGTTCTCGGCGGCAATCAGCGTCACCTTGATGCCGATCGCCGCCAGATCCGCCTGCAGCGCCTGCGCGATGTCGGTGAACGGCGCGTTGTTGCGGTGATCGAGCGTCACCGAGAACCCGCCGGCGAGCCCGGCCTCGGCCATCAGCGCGCGGGCCTTGGCGACGTCCTTGTGAAACGGTTGATCCGTCAGCGCCGCCGGCAATCCGGTCGGCAGGAAAGCCTGCTGCGTGACGTAGGTGTTCGGCGTGATGTCGCGCGTGATCGCATCGTAATCGATCGCCCACTTGATCGCCTGACGCACCTGCGGGTGCGCGAGTTCCGGCACGTTCTGGTTCATCGCGAGGAAGACGAGGCTCGCCTTGCTCTTCTTCAGCAGATGAACGTTCTTATCATTCGCAACGGCATGAAGCTGCTCGGGGCCGAAATCGCGCGCGATGTCGATATCGCCCGACCGTAACGCCAAGAGCTGCGCCGACGCGTCGGGGCGGTGCAGAATGATCATGCGCTTGACGCCGGTATCGAGCCCGTAATGCGGGTTGACGTCTAGGGCGACGCTCTCACTCGCCTTCCATCCGCGAAGCGAAAACGCACCGGACCCAGCGCTGTGTTGGCGCAGCCACGCGTTGCCCAAATCGTTGTTGACCGCGTTCGCCATCACCAGGTCACGCTCGACAATACCGCCAACATTCGCGCTGAGGCAGTAGAACAGGAAGCTCGGGGATTGCGGCGACGCGATCTGGAGCACGACCGTATGCGGATCGGGCGCGGTGATCCTTTGCGCCACGTTATCCTTGGTAAATCCAAACTGATTGATGATGAAGGCCGGCGATTTATCCATGATGACGGCGCGCGAAAGGCTGAAGACCACGTCGGCGCTTGTCACCGGCTTGCCGGATGCGAACAGGCGGTCCTGACGTAGCTTGAACGTCGTCGTCAGCCCGTCCGAAGATGTCTCCCAATGGACCGCGATCTGGCTGTCCATCTTATCCGGGTCGACGGTATTCGGGCTGACCAGCCGCTCATACATGTTGCCGCAGACCTCGTTGCCGGAGAACTCGAAGCTCTCACCGGGATCGAGGCTGATGATGTCGTCGATCTGCTTGGCCATCACCACGACATCCTTCGGCGCCGCAGCGAAGACGGGGCGAAAGGCGTTCGCCCAGATCAGTGGCGCGCCGGCGGCGGCGCCCAGCAGGGTTCGACGATCGATCATAATTGATGCGCCTCCGGCACGGGGTTCGATTCGTGAGGCGCGAGTTTATTCCCGTCCGAGAAGGACCGCCAAGACACGGACGAGTTCTTCGGTCTCAAACGGCTTGCCGACGACGGGTGCCGCGCCAAAACGCTCCGGCACCGCATCCGGGCCGTAGCCGGTCGCGAGCACGAAGGGAATCCCCCGCGCGACAAGCGCCTCGGCGATCGGGTCGCAGGGGTCGCCGCCCAGGTTCATGTCGAGCACCGCCACGTGCGGCGCGGCATCCGCTGATCCGTTCGCGAGAAGCATAAGCGCGTCGTCGATCGTTTCGGCCGGACCGAGCACCTCCGCGCCGTCGTCGCGAAGCAAATCCGCGACCAGCATCGCAACGAGCGCCTCGTCCTCGACGATCAAGACACGGACGCCGGAGAGCCTAGAATCAGCCATGGGTCTCCGCGTTCCTGACGGCGCGTATTGGGTCATTGCGGTTGAATCAAAACCAGGGCCAAACGCGCCCCGCACTGTTTCGTGATGTCGCGACCCGCGCGGCACTATGTCAAGTCCTCCTAGTGGGTAACCACTTAAACCGCGGCAATCGCGAGCCGCTGCGCCGCTCGCGCGCGGCCGATCAGCGGCAGCAAAAGCCGCATTTCCGGCCCGTGTTCCTCACCCGTCAGCGCGAGACGGAGCGGATGAAACAAAGCCCGCCCGCGCCGCCCCGTCTCGCGTCCGAGCGCGCCGGTCCAGTCGGCCCAGACGGTGGCTGTCCACGGCTCCTCGGGTAACGTAGCGAGCGCCGCCTGCAAAAACGCGCCCTCGCCTTCCATCACCGGCGGAACGATGGTCCCGGCAACGACCTCCCACCAGCCGCGCGCCTCGTTCAGCAAGTCGATATTGCCGCGGATCGCGAGCCAGAACGCCTCCGTCGCCCCGTGCGGCAGGCGGGCGCTCACGGCCTCGAAGCTCATGCCCTGCAGCGCACGCCGGTTGAGCGCCGCAAGCTGCGCCGGGTCGAAACGCGCCGGCGCGTGGCCGAAGGCGGACAGGTCAAACGACGGCGCGAGCGTCGCGACATCGCCCGGCTTCGGCTCGCGTCCGGTGCCGAGGGTCGCAAGATAGCCGGCGACCGCCTCCGGCGCGATGCCGTCCGCCCGCAACTGACGGAGCGAGAGACTGTCCAGCCGCTTGCTCAGCTTGCCGCCGTCGGCATCTGTAAGCAGCGGCAGGTGGCCAAAGCGCATCGCACCCGGATCGGCGCCAAGGGCGGCGGCGATGTCGGCCTGCACGCCGGTATTGGTTACATGGTCCTCGCCGCGGATGACATGCGTTATTCCCGTTTCGATATCGTCAACAATGCTGGTCAGTGTGTAGAGCGGCGTCCCATCGGCCCGGATCAGTACCGGGTCGGAAACGGCAGACAACTTAACCGTGCGCGGGCCGAGCACCGCATCGTCCCAGCCACGGATTTCACCTGACAATTTGAAGCGCCAGTACGGATGTTTCCCCTTGGCCTCCGCTGCCGCGCGCTGTTCCGGCGTCATCGACAACGCCGCGCGGTCATATGTGGGTGGCTTGCCGCGCTTCAGTTGCAGGTCGCGCTTAACACGCAGCTCGTCCTCGTTCTCAAAGCACGGATAGAGCCTTCCCGACGCGCGCAGCCGGTCGGCGGCGAGTTCGTAACGCTCGGTCCGGTCGGATTGTCGCAGCCGCTCGTCCCAAGTGATGCCAAGCCAGAGCAGATCCTGTTCGATCGCCGCCGCCAACTCGTCGGAGGAGCGCGCGCGGTCGGTGTCGTCGATCCGCAGCAACAGTCGGCCACCGGCCCGGCGGGCAAACAGGGCGTTGGCGAGGGCGATGCGCGCGTTGCCGACATGCAGCCGGCCGGTCGGGCTCGGGGCGAAGCGGAGGCGGGTCATGCCTCGTCGTCGTCGGGAGGCGCGGTCTCGTCCCCGTCCGGATCGGCGTCGCCAATGAGCCGCGGGTCGAGGGCCCGCCAGTTGCGCTCCTCGCTGTCCGGCCGGCGCTCGGCGAAGTCAGCGAGTTCGGTGCCGCTCTGCCAGCCGCCCTGCTCGACCCCGATCACCTCCGCGTCTTCACCGTACGCGAACCACGCATCCAGCACCTCGCGCCCGGTCATGCCCGGCGCGCGGCACCGCTCCACGCTGTCGCGGACATAGCGGCGCGCGAAGGCGTTGGCCTGCATCAGTGTCGGAAACCCGCCGATCTCCTCGACAATGCCGTCCTCGGCGCCGCCGGAGAGGTCCTTGATCCGGACCCGATAGCCGCCCTCGGGCGCGAACAAATCGCCGCTTGGCACGATCAGGAAACCAAGTTCGTGAAGCCGTTGGTGATCGGGTAGCGCCGGTCTCGGCCGAAGGCGCGGCGCGTGATCTTCACGCCGGGCGGCGCCTGCCGGCGCTTGTATTCGGCGCGATCGAGCATCCGCCACACGCGCAGCACCGTCGAGCGGTCGAAGCCCCGAGCAACCATTGCATCAACCGACTGCTCGCCCTCGATTAGCCCCTGCAGAATGCCGTCGAGCACCTCGTACGGCGGCAAACTGTCCTGATCGGTCTGGCCCGGCTTGAGTTCGGCCGATGGTGGCTTGGTGATGACACGCTCCGGCATGACGGCGCCGTCCGGCCCGCGCGCGCGTGGCGGGTGGTTCGCGTTGCGCCAGCGGGCGAGCTCAAAGACGGCGGTCTTATAGACGTCCTTCAGCACCGAGTAGCCGCCGCACATGTCGCCGTACAGCGTCGCGTAGCCGACCGACATCTCGCTCTTGTTGCCGGTCGTCAGCACCATCGAACCGAGCTTGTTCGAGATCGCCATCAGGATGAGGCCGCGGGCGCGAGACTGAATGTTTTCTTCCGTGGTGTCCGCCTGCCGCCCCTCAAAGACAGGTGCGAGCGCCGTGCCGAACGCGGCCATCGCGCCCTCGATCGGGATGGTGTCGCACGCGATGCCAAGCAGACGAGCGCAGGCCGCCGCGTCCTCCAGGCTCTCGCGGCTCGTGTACGGGCTCGGCAACATGAACGCCCGCACCCGGTCAGCGCCGAGCGCGTCGACGGCGACTGCCGCCGAGAGCGCGCTGTCGATACCGCCAGAGAGACCGAGGATGACCCCGGGAAACCCGTTCTTGTTCACGTAGTCCGACAGGCCGAGCATCATCGCGCGATAGATTAGCTCGTTTCGTTCCGGCTCCGGCGCGAGCGTCTGCGGTGTGCAAACGAGCCGCCCATTCGCTGTGTCGCGCTGCCACTCGGTCAGCACGATCGCTTCCTCGAAAAACGGCATCTGCACCGCGAGCGAGCGGTCCGGGTTGAGCACGAAACTCGCGCCCTCGAACAGCACCTCGTCCTGGCCGCAGACCTGCCCGAGGAACACGAAACCAAGCCCCGTCTCAACGACGCGCGAGACGGCGAGTGCGATCCGTTGGGACTGCTTGTCAGCCTCGTACGGGGAGCCGTTGATCGACAGCAGCATCTCGGCGCCGCTTTCGGCCAAGGTCTCGCTGCAGGACGGGAACCACCAATCCTCGCAAACCATCACGCCGAGCCGGAAACCGCGAAACGCGACTGGACCGGGAGCCGGTCCGGCGTCGAACACGCGCTTTTCGTCGAACACGCCGTAATTCGGCAGCTCGTGCTTCGCGCGTCGCGCGACGATGCGGCCGGCGTCGAGGACGTAGGCCGCGTTGTGTCGCAGCGCGCCATCCATCCATGGGCCGCCGACAATGACGCCCGGCCCCCCGTCAGCGGTGTCGGCGGCAAGCTCGGCAATCGCCGCCTCGCACGCCGCGACGAAGGCGGGCTTCAGCACCAGGTCCTCGGTTGGATAGCCGCCGATCGAAAACTCCGGCGTGACGACGAGGTCTGCGCCGAGCTGCGCCGCCTCGGCCCGCGCGGCACGGATCCGCGCGAGGTTGCCGGTTATGTTGCCGACATGCGGGTTGAGTTGGGCGAGCGCGATCCGAAGCGTGTCTGGCATAGCGCGGCAGGCTAGGCGCGCCGTCCCGGACGGGTCAATTGGCCCGCCCGGCGATTAGCTCACGCTCCCTATGCGCAGTTGATCATCCACGGCGTCCCGAACCGGTCTTTCACCATGCCGAAGCGCTTGGCCCAAAAGGTCTGGGTCATTGGCATTTGCACCGTCCCGCCGTTCGAGAAAGCGGCGTAGATACGCTCCGCCTCGGCCTCGTCCGTCACGTCGAGCATGACGGAAAGGCCCTGCATCGGTGCCGCATGGCCCGGCAGCGTGTCCGCCCCCATCAGCATGGCGCCCTCGGCGTCAAGCCGCGTGTGGATGACGCGGTCGCGTGCTTCGGGCGGGGTCTCGGCGGCCATCGGCGATTCGCCGTAGGTCATCGTCATCGCGATGTTGCCGCGCAGTGTCTCCGCATAGAACTGAAAGGCCTCTCTGCATTTGCCGTCGAACGTAAGGTAGGGAGCGATCTGCATCGTTTTCCTCCGTGTTTGATGATGATTGGCGCCTGTGACGTCTCAGGCAACCCGCAACAACTCCTCGAAACGGTCGAAACTGCTGGACCAGCCGCGCACATGTCCGTCGCGCGATTCCGTGGTCGCGAACGGCGCCTGATGGAACACCATTCTCGTCTTGCCATCATAGTCTTCAAACGTGATCGTGACGACCGTTTCCAGGTCGCTGATGCCGCTGTCGCGATCCCATGCGAACGTGAAAACAAGGCGGTGCGGCGGATCGATTTCCCGGTTCACCCCGCCCTGCCATAGAAGCCGGCCGGTCGCGTCCTCGCGCAGGCAAAGACGCCAAGCGCCGCCGGGGCGTGGGTCCTGTGTGACGTGCTCGGCGGTGAAGCCACGCGGCCCCATCCATCGGCTGGCATGCGCCGGGTCGGTCCACATTCGAAACACCAACGCCGGCGGCGCGTCGAACACGCGGACGATCGTGAGCTCAGTTTCGGTCTGATCCATCGGCCGATCCTTTCTGAAGCGGGCCTTCCTGAAGTGTGCGGAGGTAGTCGTCGAGGCGGTCGAAGCTGTCGTCCCAGAACCGGCGATACTGTTCGACCCAGTCGGCGACCGCGCGCAGCGGCGCGGGCTCCAGCCGGCAGGGCCGCCACTGCGCGTCCCGCCCGCGCGAAATCAGCCCCGCCCGCTCGAGCACCTTGAGGTGCTTTGACACGGCCGGCAGCGACATCGCGAACGGCTCGGCGAGCGCCGTCACCGCCGCCTCCCCCTCCGCGAGCCGGGCAAGGATCGCGCGACGGGTCGGGTCGGCCAGGGCGGACAGGACGG
>CAYSTX010000135.1:7684-9882 GCA_964434035.1 uncultured Acetobacteraceae bacterium | reverse complement strand
CGCCGGAAGACGCATCGATCAGGGCCAGCTCCGGCGGGCTTCGGAACACCGTCGCCACGATGTTTTCGGTCGGCGCGAACGCCATCGGAAAGTTGCTTCGACCCTCCGGCGTGCGCCACATCGGTCCGGCTCGTTCGGCACCGATATCGACGACGGCGATCTGCCGCGCGTCGGGAATGTTCACGAATGCCCGCCCGCTCGCATCATCGACCTGAAAGCCCTCGGGATGCGCGGGGAGTCGGATGTCGGCGATCTTCGTGCGCGTCATCAGGTCGATCATCGCCAGCCCGCCGTTGCCGTATCCAACGATCGCGTTGCCGGTCTTCGGATCGATCCGAACGTTGTCGGCGTCGTCGCCAAGAGCAACCGATCCGGCGGGCGCCATGTCCGCGCCCCTGTAGAACCGGACGGACCCGTCGCCCGCGTTCGCGACTATCAGAAGATCGGCTTTGTCGGAGTAGCCGACCCCCTGCGGCTCGCGCAGCCCGGCGATGCGCGCGACGACGCGCCGGGCTGCGATGTCGACGACATCGACGGTGTTGTTGCCAAGCTCGGCCACGAATAGGTGTCCGCGCTTGAGGTCCACGGCCATATGGTCGATCCGCCCGCTGGTGTTCTCGAGCGGGATCGTCGCCTCGAGAACAAGCGGCGGCTTATCAGCCGCGCTCGCACCGTGGACCGATACGAACGCGAGCGCGGCCAGTAAGAACGTCCGGACTGCCGTCACCTGCATGCGACGTCGTGGGCCTATGCGCGGCTGACCTGCTCAAACAGGCTGTCGGCGTTCTGCCATTTGATGACCTTCATGAATGTGTCGACGTAGTTCGCCGCCTTGGCGCCAAAATCCATGGCATAGGCATGCTCGTACATGTCCATCACCAGGATCGGAGTCCCGCCGGCGATCGTCGTGGTGTGGTCGGCTGCCCAGGCGTTCACCAAACGCTTGTCGCGCGGGCTATAGGTGAGGATCACCCAGCCTGACCCGCCGCCTTCGGCGCGCCCCATCGCCATGAACTGCGACCTCCATCTCTCCATGCTGCCGAAGTCACGCGCGATCGCCTCGGCCAACTTGGCGCCGGGACGACTTTCCTCTCCCAGGCCATTGAAGAACACCTCGTGCAGGATCATCGAGTTGCCTGCGATCAGCTCTTCGCGCTTGAGACCGTTGACGACGAAGACCGGCGCCTTCTCGTAGTCGAGGGAGGCAAGTTGGTCGGCGATGCTGTTCAGGCGCTTCACCGCGCCGACGTAGTTGTTCTCGTAGTGACTGATGAGCAGGCGTTCGCTCAGGCCGCGGATCTTCTGCGGGTCGAACGGCATCGGCTTGATCGCGTAGGGCGGTAGCTTGGTCGGCGCGGGCGGTATGCCCTGGGCCGACGCGGCCGTGGGCGCGAGGCCGGCGGCGAGCGCGGCGCCGGCGGCCAGGCCCGAGCCGGTGCTGTTGACGAAGGTGCGGCGGTCGAGATTGATCATTCTTGGTTCCGATCATATTTGGTTGCGTGTTGAGAGTGCGTCAGCCGGGCTTCGGTCACCCAGCTGGCGTGCCCGCGGGGAGCGGGTTGTCAGACGGCCCCCGCAAGGTGCAGTGCGACACCCACGCCCGCGCAGGCTAGCAGTGTCGGGATCATTCCGGCCTTGAAGCGGAAGATCGCGATGACGGAAGCGGCCGACAGCGCGAGCGCCCACGGGTCGATGCTGGTGATAACCGGCAGATCGACGGACAGGCCCCGCATGCGGATGGGCACGGCTTCGCGAAACCACGTGTGGAGCGCGAACCACACGGCGAGGTTCAGAATGACTCCGACGACCGCCGCCGTGATCGCGCTCAAGGCACCGCTCAGCGCTTTGTTGCCGCGCAGTCCCTCGATGAATGGCGCGCCGAGGAAGATCCACAAGAAGCACGGCGTGAACGTCACCCACGTCGTCAGTATTCCGCCGAGCGTGCCCGCGAGCATCGGATTGAGCGCGCCCGGATCACGGTAGGCGGCCATGAAGCCCACGAATTGCGTGACCATGATGAGCGGCCCCGGCGTGGTTTCCGCCATGCCGAGCCCGTCCAGCATCTCGCCCGGTCGTAGCCAGTGGTAATGCTGGACCGCCTGCTGCGCGACGTAGGCAAGCACGGCATACGCGCCGCCGAACGTGACCACGGCCATCTCGCTGAAGAACGTCGCGATCCGGGTGAACGTGGCGTCCGG
>CAYSTX010000135.1:3392-7584 GCA_964434035.1 uncultured Acetobacteraceae bacterium | reverse complement strand
CAGGATGATGAGCGGGAACGGCACGCCGACGAAGAAGATCGCGACGAACGCCGCGGCGGCGATCCCGACCATCATGCGGTTCTTGAGCGCACGCGAGCCGACGCGCACCACGGCCTGCAGCACCACGGCGAGCACGGCGGATTTGAGGCCGAAGAAGAGCGCGGCGACGGCGCCGACATGTCCGAGTGCCGCATAGACGTAGCTCAGCGCCATAATGCTGATTACGCCGGGCAGTACGAACAGCGCGCCCGCCGCGACGCCGCCGCGCACGCCGTGCATCAGCCAGCCGATGTAGATCGTGAGCTGCTGCGCCTCCGGTCCGGGCAGCAGCGTGCAGTAGGACAGCGCGTGCAGAAAGCGCGCCTCGCCGATCCATCGTTTCTCATCGACGATTATGCGGTGCATGACCGCGATCTGCCCGGCGGGGCCGCCGAACGACAGCCCCGCCACGCGCAGCCAGACGCGCAGCGCCTCCCCAAAGGAAACGCCGTGGCCGTCTGCCGACGCTACCGGAATTGCCGTCCCCGGTAGCGCCGGCCGCGTCGATGCCGCTTCGCTCATGACGCCTTCGCCGGATGCTTCGCTACATGGCCGACGGGCCAGTTGTGCGTCTCGTCGGTCGCGTCTCGGCTCCAACGATAGATCGAGTCGTAAAGCAACATCCCCGCGTCGAGCTGGGCGAGGTCGTCGGCGAACATGCGCGACAAGCCAAGCGAAGCGGCGAGCAACCCCGGGGCCTCGGGTGCGAGATCGGGACGCGCCGTATCCGCTCCCCGGACGATCAACGCCAGACGGTCGAGTGCCGGCGAGTGGAGGCCGAACTCCTCGATCATCACATCGAAGCTGCATAGCTCGCCGCGATGGCTCCAGAAGACGCCCTCGATGTCGAACGGCGTCGCGCCGAACCGTTCGCCGACGGCCTCGACCTCGGTCGGCAATACGAACAGGAACACCGCCGACGGGTCGACGAACCGGCGAATCAGCCACGGGCACGCGATGCGGTCGATCTTCGGGCGCGCGCGCGTCACCCAGACGGTGCGGCCCTTGGCGTCGCGCGACGGAAGCTTGTCGGTACGAACCAGCAAGCCGTCATGCGCAACCCAGCCCTCGAACCCGCCCTCAAGGGTCTCGGCGTCGATGCCTTCGTATCTGAGCCAGGCCGCAGCGCCCTGGCTGAGCTTCTGTCCGCGCTGGCAAATCACGACAACCCGGCGCCCGGCGTACTCCGGCGCCCAAGTGTCGACCTTTCGGAGATCCCGGCGAACGGCGCCTGGGATCATCCGTGTGTCGAGCGCGTGGTCCTCGTCGATGCGCCCGTCGATAAGCATCGGCGCATCGGGAAGACCGATGAGACGAGACAGCTGTGCTGGGGAGATCATTGATGGCGGCGGCATGATGCGTCCGCTCCTCTGTGGGAGTGTGGACGCGATGCTTGGGCCGAAGCCTCGAGGGGCGATCGCGAGAAGACCCCTTGCGACGAAGACTGAGGCACTTGGACGCCTTGCGTCAAGTGCCTCGTCTTCGTCCGCGCCGCGGGATCAGTCGCGCGGCCGGTTCCGGAAGTCCCGGTGCGACGCGATGAACTGCGCCTGTGCGCGCGAGATGCCGATATCCTTCAGCATGTGGTCATCGAGCTCGGCGAGCATCCGCCGCTCGCGCGAAGCTGACCACATGTTGACAACCCGATTTATCGCCCACCGCAGTGGCGACACGATGATAGCAGCCGGCGCATCGGGTTGGCCGATACGGCGAGACAGTCGTGTTGGGGAGATCGTTGTTAGCGGGTGCATGATGCGTCCGCTCCTCTGTGGGAGTGTGGACGCGATGCTTGGGCTGACGCCTCAAGGGGCGATCGCGAGGAGGCCCCTTACGCGGAACATTGGGGCACGCGGACGCCCAGCGTCAAGAGGCCGTTTCCGTCGGCGCCGGCATATGCGACCATTCGTTGATGATGCACGATGATGCGATCCAGTTGGTTACACAAGACACGGAACCGGCCATCCTCGCGCTCAACAACGCGCACGCGGTCGAGCTGTCGCTACTCGACGCGGCGCGGCTGTCGTTGCTGGTTCGTCGCGCCACCTATGCGCGCCGGATCGGCAACGTTTCGGCCTTCATGCTCGCGTTCGATCAGGACGCCGACTATGATAGCCCCAACTTCCTGTGGTTCCGTGCCCGGTACGAACGTTTCGTCTATGTCGACCGGGTCTGCGTCGCGCCGTCTGCGCGGCGGCTTGGGCACGCGGGGCGGCTCTATGCGGATCTGTTCGGCCGCGCGGCCGAGGCCGGGCATTCACTCGTTACCTGCGAGATCAACGCCGACCCGCCGAATCCACGCTCCGACGCGTTTCACGCCGCACTCGGCTTCGTCGCGGTCGGCAGCGAGACCGTGCCGGGCAGCGGCAAAACGGTCCGCTATTTGCAGCGCACATTAGGTTAGGCGCTGTCAGCCGATCACCCGGCTCGCCCGCGCGACCAGCTCCGGGGGCACCGTCACGCCAAGCGTTCGCGCGATGTCGAGGTCGATGATGAGTTCGTGGTGCAGCGGCGCCTCGATCGGCAGATCGCCGGGCTTCGCGCCTTTCAGAATTTTGTCGACATATGGCGCCATGCACTTCGCCGCCTCGCGGAGGCTCGTTCCGTACGCAATAACCGTGCCGGCATCGCTGAAGGAAATGGGCATCACCGTCGGGAGATGGTGCGCGGCGGCGAGGGCGGCGATGTGTTTGCTGTTGGCGCTGTTGATCGGCTCCTCCAGCACCACCAGCGCCTCCGCCCCCTCGCGCGCGAACGCCACGAACGCGCTGTCGTAGTCGGGGCCCGGACCCTTCAGTCGGATCACCTGCGGTCGCAGCCCGAGCGCGTGCGCCGCATCACGGTTCGCATCCGACAGGCATGTGGACACGCCAAGGTCGCTCAGGATGCCGATGCGTGACAGCCCCGGTTTGATCTGCTGCAGAAACACGAGCTGCGTCCTGGCCTGATCCGGGTCGAAGCTGGTGAAGCCGGTGACGTTGACGCCCGGATGCTGCAGGCTCGTCGCCAGCCCGTCGCCGATTGGCTCGACCACGACCGCGAAGACGATCGGAATGCTGGATGTCGCCGCGCGCGCGGCCCGAGCGGTGACGGCCCCGATCACCGCGATCAAGTCGACGCCAAGGCCGACCAGCTCGGCGGCGAAGCCGGGCAGGCGGTCGGCGTCGCCCTTCGCGACGCGCAGCGTCAGGGTGACGTTTTGGTCCAGGGTCCAGCCGAGCGCCCGCAGCCCCTCCTTGAACCCCTCGATCGGCGCTTCCGCGCCCGCGATCATGATGCCGATATGCGCGATATCACGGCCGGGCATGGGCGAGGCTCCTCGCTGATACGGCTGACGGTCGGAACGGACACGCAGCATAGCGGGTCACCGACCGTTGCAGGCGGCGCGGAACGGCGTCTAGGCTCCTTTCCGGCACGCGAACGGCTGCCAGTCTAGGGTGAGTGGAATGGCGGATCGGTTCTCGGCGGGCCTCTCGCGGCGACGCGCGATCATGGGCACGGGCGTCGCGCTGACTGGCGCTGCCGCCTCGGCCGCGACGGCGCGCGCGGACGATTCCAGCACGCCGGCCTGGATGAAGCAGCAGGGCGCCTCTGTCACCGAGCATCCGTACGGGGTACCCTCGCCATACGAAAGGACGGTCGCTCGCCGGCCGCGCGAAAAGCTGCTGTTCCCGACCGCGGGCTCGTCGCTGACGCCGCTACAGGCGCTCGACGGCATCATCACACCAAATGGGCTCCACTTCGTCCGCGACCACGCCGGCACGCCCGAGATCGAACCCGACCAGCACACGCTGCTCATCCACGGCATGGTCGCGCGGCCGCTGATGTTGCGGATGGAGGATCTGGTCCGATTCCCCTCCGTCTCGCGCCTGCATTTCCTCGAATGCTCGGGCAACAGCGCGCTCTACCGCGCCGCCGCCGTCAACCTCGACTGGACGGTGCAAGACACGCACGGGCTGCTGAGTTGCGCAGAATGGACCGGGGTGCGGTTGGCCGACGTGCTGGCCGAGGTCGGCGTGCGGCCGGGCGCGAAATGGGTCCTGGCGGAGGGCGCGGACGCGGCGGCGATGACGCGGTCGATCCCGATCGAGAAGGCGATGGACGACGCGATCCTCGCCTATTCGCAGAACGGCGAGCGGCTGCGGCCGGAGCAGGG
>CAYSTX010000135.1:0-3292 GCA_964434035.1 uncultured Acetobacteraceae bacterium | reverse complement strand
GTCGAGGTCTCGGTCGACAACGGCGCGACGTGGCGGGACGCGGCGTTGCAGGAGCCGGTTCTGTCGAAGTGCCTGACGCGATTCCGGCTGCCTTGGAACTGGGACGGGCGGCCGATGGCGCTGCAAAGCCGCGCGACGGATGAGACCGGCGCCGTGCAGCCGACCCGCGCCGCCCTCCTCGCCGAGCGCGGACCTAATTTCATTTATCACTACAACGCCATCACGACGTGGCGGCTTAAGGACAACGCCGAGGTGTCGATTGTCGTCTAAGCATTTGCTCGCGGCCGCGCTTCTACTGACCGCCGGCGCGGCACTGTCCGCCGAACCGCAGCAGACCGGTTTCGGCCGCCCAGCAACCAAGGCCGAGATCGAAGCCGCCGACATCGACGTGCGCGCCGACGGCACCGGCCTGCCGCCGGGCCACGGCTCGGTTGAGGAGGGTGCAACGATCTTCGCCACCCAATGCGCCGCCTGCCATGGCACGGGCGGCGAGGCGCCCATCAACGCGTCGCTCCGCCTGACCGGCGGACGCGGCACGCTCACGATGCCGTCGGCGGTGATGACGGTCGGCAGTTATTGGCCGTACGCGCCGACCCTGTTCGACTACATCCGCCGCGCGATGCCCTTCAACGCGCCGCGCTCGCTGACGGATGATCAGGTGTATGCGGTAACGGCGTATGTGCTGCGGCTGAACGATATCGTTGCGGACAGAACCGTTCTGGACGCGGCCAGCTTGAGCCAAGTGCGGATGCCGAACCGGGATGGGTTCGTGAATGCGTACAAGCCGGGAAATTAGGCACGAATGCGACCAACCCCGCTGACGGCGCTTGCTTAGCTGGCCGTTTCGTCAGCCATCCTGGCCTGTCTTGTTCCCATCGGTTTGTCTTTTCCTGTCGTGCTATCCTTCGCCGTCTGGTGCTCCATCTCCGCATTCAGTTCGGCGCCCGCCAGCACGACGATGCTGGAAATCCAGATCCAGGTCATGAAGCCGATCACCGCTCCAAGCGAACCGTAGGTCTTGTTGTAGCTTCCGAAATGATCGACGTAAAAAGAGAAGGCCCAGGATGCCACCAGCCACAGCAGGGTTGCGGCGACACCTCCCCAGCTCACCCAGCGCCAACGCGGCTCGCGACGGCTCGGGCCGTAGCGATAGATGGCGGCCAGGGCGATGCTCAGCAGGATGAACAACACCGGCCAGCGTAAGATCCTGAGCAGCATTGCGGACGTGCCCTGAAGTCCCACCGCGTTCAGGATCGCTGGCAGCGCCACAACGCCGATCATTATCAGCACGACGAAAACCAGTCCGCAGATAGTGAACGCAAGACTGATAAGGGTCCGCCGGATGTATCCGCGCTTCTCCTTTTCCCCGTAAACCACGTTCAGGGCGTCGAACAGGCTCTTCATCGCGCCATTGGCGCTCCACAGCGCGACGGCAAGCCCCACGAACGCGCCGAAGCCGAGGGTCTTGTTGGAATTGGATATCAGCGAGTTCAGCTGGTCGTTGATGACCTGCATGCCGCCGCCCGGAACAAACCCCGATATAGCGTTCACGTGGTCCGAAATGGTCTTCGGGTCCGCGACCAGGCCATAGATCGAAACGAGCGCGGCCAGGGCGGGGAACAACGCCAACAGCACGTAGAAGGTTACCGCGGCCGCCTCCGTGGTCACGCGGTCTTCGTTGATTTGCTGAAAGGTTCGCTTGGCAATTTGGACCCAGCCCTTCGGCGGTATTTGGGACGGAGTTGAGGCCTCGCGGCCACTGGCGTCGTCTGACGAGCCGCGACCAGCCGTCGAGCGGGCGGAATCGGGGAAGTATGTCTCCTCCCAGGCTCTTAATTCCGGAGGGCCGCCGCTTGCCTGGTATTGCCGTGGCTCCCGTTTGGTCCCGGCTCGACGGCTACGTTGGGTGAACGCAGCAAAGGCAGCTCCCGAGAGTAGGATTATCGGAACGAGCTGCCGAAGGGATTGCATAGCTGGCATGTGGGGTGTGACTCCCAACGTCGTTGTGTGCATTAGCTCCTGGAGCGTCGGCGGGTTCCCTGGCCTCTTGCTGTGATTTCGAGTTCATCTGATTCCGAGTTTCAGAACCGCTTCCGTGGTGCCAGAGTGAACGAACCGGCAGACCGGCAATGAACATGCCTGCTCCCAAAGCCCTCGTCTTCGACACCTTCGGCACCGTCGTCGATTGGCGCGGCAGCCTGATTGCCGACCTTACCGCGTTCGGCGCGTCGCGCGGCATCACCGCGGACTGGACTGGGCTGATCGACGCGTGGCGCGGTGCCTATGTGCCGTCCATGGATCGGGTGCGGCGGGGCGAGTTGCCGTGGACGCGGCTCGATGATTTGCATCGCGCCACGCTCAACCGGCTGGTCGCCGAGTTCGGCATCACGGGGCTGGCTGAGGCCGATCTCGATCACATCAATCGCGGTTGGCACCGGCTCCGCCCCTGGCCGGATTCCGTCTCCGGTCTAACGCGGCTCGCGCGGCGGTTCACCATCGGGCCGTTGTCCAACGGCAACGTGTCGCTGCTGCTCAACATGGCGCGCAGCGCCGGGCTGCCGTGGCACATGATCTTCGGGTCGGATCTGTTCGGCCACTACAAGCCGGACCCGGAAACCTATCTCGGCGTCGCCCGCCTGCTCGATCTCGCGCCGGGCGAGGTCATGATGTGCGCCGCGCACAACAACGACCTCGCGGCGGCGCGGGCATGCGGGCTGCAGACCGCGTTCTTCCCGCGCCCGACCGAATACGGCCCGCATCAGGTGCGCGACTTCGCGGCCGAGGCGGCGTGGGACGTGATCGCGGCCGATATCGAGGACCTGGCGACGCGGCTCGGCGCCTAGCTCGCCTGGTGCCCGAGATCAATGCGATGAAGGCAACTTGCTCTTGATCGTCAGATGCACGGAGCCGTAGCGCCCTCCGCGTCCGTCTTGCAGGTCGGACAGATCCCGGTCAGCTCAACGGTGCGATGGTCAAGCGCGAATCCAAGCCGGTGACCGAGACTTTCAGTGGCCGCTGCAACGCGTTTGTCCTCGGCCTCGACGACCGTTCCACATTGTCGACAGATCAGGAATTGCCCGGCATGCGGCTGATCCGGATGCTCGCAGGCAACGAAGGATTTCGTAGTCTCCAGGCGATGCACCAGACCGTGCTCAACCAGGAAATCCAGACACCGGTACACGCTCGCGGGGGTGGCAGACGGATCATCCGGACGCAGCGTCTCGAGCAGCTCGTACGCGGAGAGTGGCCGCTTCACGGCAAGCAGCTTGCCGAGCACGGCTCGCCGCTGCCG
>CAYSTX010000134.1:3997-9907 GCA_964434035.1 uncultured Acetobacteraceae bacterium | reverse complement strand
GGCTGGAACGCCGTGTCGTCCTATGGCGCGTATATCTCCGGCTTCTCGGTTCTGATCTTCCTTTACGTCCTGTACCGGACCTTCACGTCGAAGCGGGAGCTCGCCGCGAATTACTGGGGCGAGGGCGCGACGACGCTGGAGTGGAGCGTGAGCTCGCCGCCGCCGGTGCACACGTTCGAGGAGCTGCCGCTGGTGCGGTGATGCCAAACCCGACCCTCACCACGATCGATCCCGCCGCCGCCCTCGATGAGAGCGACGTGCGGGATTGGGTCGCGCTGCTCAAGCCGCGTGTCATGACGCTCGTCGTCTTCACCGGCGCGATCGGCATGATCGTAGCGCCCGGCCATCTCAACCCAGTGCTCGCGATCGCCGCCATCCTCGCGATCAGCGTTGCGGCGGGGGCCGCGGGCGCCATCAATATGTGGTACGACCGCGATATCGACGCAGTGATGCGCCGGACGCGGAACCGGCCGATCCCGGCCGGGCGGATCCAGCCAGACGCGGCGCTCGCGTTCGGCGTGCTGCTTGCGGGCGCGTCGGTCATCGTCATGGGGCTCGCGACGAACCTGATAGCGGCCGGAACGCTTGCCGCCTCGATCCTGTTCTACGTCTTCGTCTACACCGTTTGGCTAAAGCGGCGTACGCCGCAGAACATCGTCATCGGCGGCGCTGCTGGTGCGTTTCCCCCGCTGATCGGCTGGGCCGCCGTGACCGGGTCGGTCGACGTGATGCCGCTCGTCATGTTCGCGATCATCTTCATGTGGACGCCGCCGCACTTCTGGGCGCTCTCGCTGTTCGCCCACGCGGACTACAAGCGCGCAGGCGTGCCGATGCTGCCGGTCGTGTCCGGCGCGTGGACGACGCGGGTGCACGTCGCGCTCTACACGGTGCTGCTCGTGCCGCTGACGCTCGCGCCGTGGGCGCTCGGCCTCTCGGGACCAGCATATGCCGCCGTCGCGGCCGCGCTTGGCCTCGGGTTCCTTTATCACGCGTGGCGCGTGCTGCGGGACCGGCAGGATAGCACCGGCGTCAGCATGACGAACGATGCGCCGGCCAAGGCCGCGTTCAAATACTCGATCATCTACCTGTTCGCCCTGTTCGGCGCGCTCGCGGTCGATCGGCTGCTCGGCTGAGGCCGGCGGGGATGCCCGAGCGCCCATCTGAGCCGTCGTCAAGCCATCTCAGCGCCGCGCAGAGCGAGGCGCTCGCGCGACGCCGGCGTGGCCGGAATATCGCGATGCTGGTTGTGCTGATTGCGCTATCCTTGCTGTTCTACGCGATCAGCATCGTCAAAATGGCGAAGTGATGAAACGCAACACACTTCTTCCAGTCGTCCTCGTATCGGTCGTTGTCGGCATGGTCGGGTTGTCGTTCGCGTCGGTCCCGCTGTACCGCGCCTTCTGTGCCGCGACCGGCTATGGCGGCACGCCGCAGATCGGGCCGGCCGCTTCGCCGGGCGAGGTTCGCCGGCCGATCACCGTCCGCTTCGACGCCAACGTCAATCCAGGGATGCCGTGGCGGTTCGTGCCGGATCAGTCGTCGATCACGGTCGATCTCGGCGCGGACAAGCTCGCGACCTATAGCGCGCGCAACCTGTCGGACAGCGAAGTCACGGGCGTTGCGCTGTACAACGTGACGCCGGACAAGGTCGGGAAATATTTCCACAAGACCGCCTGCTTTTGTTTCAATAAGCAGACGCTGGAGCCTGGTCAGACGGCGCAGTTCCCGTTGACGTTCTGGGTCGATCCCAACATCGCGACGGACCCCGAGACGGCGGACGTCCACACGATCACGCTCTCCTACACTTTCTTCCGCGGCCTCGACGATGCGGCCCGCGCCGGCGCCTTGGCCAAAGCCGGCCCCCATGTCGGCCCGCTTTCGCCGGCAGCCGCCGCCGCGGCGGGCATATCCCTCACGCGCTGACGCTTCGGCGCTTTCGGCGTTGGCGCGGGCGTTTTCGGCGTGAAACGGCACCATTCGGCGACGACGCAGCGCCAGCACTCAGGCACGCGCGCCTTGCAGACATGCCGCCCGTGCAGGATCAGCCAGTGATGCGCGTCGCGCAGCAGCGGCTTCGGCACCCGCTTCAAAAGCAAGTCCTCGACCTCGCGGGGCGTCGTACCGGGAGCGAGGCCGGTGCGGTTGGCGACGCGGAATACGTGTGTATCAACCGCCATCGTGCTCTGCCCGAAGACGACATTGAGCACGACGTTTGCGGTCTTCCGCCCAACGCCGGGCAGCGCCTCCAGCGCCTCACGCGTGTCCGGAACGATGCCGCCGTGCTCGGCGACGAGCTGGGCCGACAAGGCGGCGACGCTGCGGGCCTTTGCCTGCCACAGACCGAGGGTCCGGATGAACGGCCCAATGCCCTCGGCGCCGAGTTCCGCCATCGCGGCCGGCGTCGGCGCGGCGGCAAACAACGCGGGCGTCACCCGGTTGACGCCGGCATCCGTGGTCTGCGCCGAAAGAACGACCGCGATCAGCAGCGTGAACGGGTCGGAATACACAAGCTCGGTCTTCGGGGCCGGATTGGCGCGGGCCAGCGCCTCCAGAAACGGGAGGATATCGCGGGCCGGCATCAGGCGGGAGCGGGGTTTCGCGGGGACTCGGGCGGTTTGCTTCGGCATGGTGATAATGACGCTCTTCCCCGCACGCGGGGCAAGTCTCTATAAGGCCGCGGATGCTATTCTACGAACCGCTCTTCCTGTTCGTTTTTCTGCCGACGTTCCTGCTCCTGTATCTCGCGGGCGCCCGCACGCCCGCGCTCCGGGTCGGGATCGTGCTGGCCGGGAGCTATCTGTTCTACAGCTGGGCAGGTCCACTGTTTCCCGCGATCGTGCTGGTCTCGGCCTTGATCGACCATGCCCTCGCACGCGGGATCGCACACCGCCCGCCGGGCGACCTAATCCGGCGCTGGCTTCTCGGGTTCGGAATAGTGCTGAACCTGTCGTTGCTGGTCTTCTATAAATACAGCGGCTTCCTCGTCGAGAACTTCAACATCGCCCGCAGTGCGGTCGGAGCTGACCCGTGGTCGTTGCCCGCCATCGCTCTGCCGATCGGTGTTTCTTTCGTTGTATTCGAGAAGATCACCTACCTCGTCGACATCGCGCGCGGCCTTTCCCGCCCGGCGCAGACATTGCCGCGCTACCTGCTCTACGTCTTCTTCTTCCCGAAGCTTCTGGCCGGCCCGATCATCAAATTCCATGACATCGAGGCGCAGATCGCGAATCCGCCGCCGGCGCGGGCCGATGATCTGACGACCGGCTTCCTGCGCTTCATGCTCGGGGTCACGAAAAAGACGTTGCTGGCCGATCCGGTCGGCCGTGGGGTCGACATGATTTTTGCCCCGGCCGCCGGCGCGCCTGACTTCCGGACCGCGTGGCTCGGCGCGGCGCTGTTCACGTTTCAGATCTATTTCGACTTTTCCGCCTATTCGGACATGGCAATCGGCCTTGCCCGGATGCTCGGTTTCCGTCTGCTCGAAAACTTCAACTGGCCGTACTCGTCGTGCTCGCTGCATGAGTTCTGGCGGCGCTGGCACATTTCGCTTTCGACCTGGATTCGCGACTACCTGTACATCCCGCTTGGCGGCGGCCGGGTCGCGCCGTCGCGTCAGTACGTCAACCTGTGGATTTGCTTCCTCGCGTCGGGTCTCTGGCACGGGGCCGCGTGGAATTTCGTTGCCTGGGGCGCGTGGCACGGGTTCTTCCTGACGCTCGAGCGGCTTGGCCTCGGACGTGTGCTGGCCGCCCTGCCGCCGGTGGTCGCGAATGTGTGGACGTTCGGTGTCGCGCTTCTCGGCTGGGTTCTGTTCCGGGCGACATCGCTCGGTCAGGCGGGGGCGTTCTACCGCGCAATGGTCTCGCCTAGCGAGGTGCATGATTCGGCGCAGGTTTTCATCACGAACGATATCAATTTCGCGCTGATTGCCTGTGCCGTCATATGCGTGATCCCGCGCCTCCCGCGGTTCGCACGGATCAGGGAGGCCTTCATGGATCCGCTCGGCACGCCGGCGCTCGTGCTGCGCGGCGTGCTCGGGTTGCTGTTCATCTGGGCGGTCGGGAAGGCGGTCGCCGATCCGTTCAAGCCGTTCCTGTATTTCCGGTTCTGACCATGCGTCTGCGCGTCCATCTCCGCCGGCTGCCAGCGCTCCTCGGGGCCGCGCTTCTGCTCGTGTGCTGGTTCTATCTTGGCTGGAACACCACAGTCGGCGAGGCGTTCCCGAAATTGCGATTCCGCACCAAGCAGACCATAGCCGGCGTCTTCGCCGAGGAAGCGCCGAAGATCACGCCGGAGACGATCCTGAATTACACCGCGCAACGGTATATTTCGGAGTCGATCGGCCGACTCTCCCCTATCTACGGGCCGGCGATCAGGGGGAAGAGTGCGTTCGAATATAACGTGCTCGGGATGTCGGCGAACGCGGTGGTCGGGCGGCATCGGGAGTTATTTCAGGCGCCGTACGTCGTCGAATTTTGCTCCCGCAACATGAAGGATTTCATCCCGCGTGCGCGCGCCTGGGCCGCCCGGATCCGGGCGATGCAGGATATGGTGCAGGCGCGCGGCCAGACGTTCCTCTACGTGCTCACGCCGTCGAAGCTTGGGACGTATCCGGAATGGCTGCCAAGCGGTTATGGCTGTCCCTCGACGCCGGAAGACCGTGCGGCGCTGCTGCCGACGTGGCGCGCCATGCTCGACGCGCAGGGGGTCGACTACGTTGATACGACGCGTTTCATTCAGGAGAACCGCTACCGCCTCGGGATCGACCTGTTTGCGCGCGGCGGTATCCACTGGAACCACCTCGGTGCAGCGATGGCCGCGCAGGCGATCACGAACCACCTCAACGCGCGCCTCGGCAGGCAGGTGCTGACACCGTTCACCTACAATTTCAGCATCTCGGACCGCCCCGTCGGCACCGACCGCGACATGTTCGAAATCCTCAACTCGCCGTTCGCCGACGACCATTATCCGGTGCCGGTGATGACGTACCTCGCGACCGCGCCGTCCGTGTGCAAGCCGGCGCAGATCGCGCTGGTTGGCGGTAGTTTCATGTTCACCGTCAACGACGTCCTGGCCACGATGCCATGTCCGCCGCATGTCGACGAGTGGTGGTATTGGAGCTTCCGGCTCTATTCCTACCCGCCGGCCGAGCCAAAGCCGGTGATGACCGTCGATCCGGCCGCGCGGCGGGAAGATCTGCTGCACACGGCCAGCATCATCATCTACGAGGAAAACGAATCTAACCTGCCGGGGCCAGGCCATGGGGTTGCGCTTGACGAATTTCTGACCAAAGAGGCGAGCCAGACCAAACAGGCGGTGAACTGAGTTGTGCGGCATCGCGGGGTTCGCGACACGGGACGGAACGCCGCCGGACGCGGCGGTCCTGGACGCTTTGCTGCGCGGCATCGCCCACCGCGGGCCGGACGCGACGGGGCGGTATGCCGCGGATGGCGTCGGCCTCGTTCACGCGCGGCTCTCCATTGTCGACCTCACCACCGGCGATCAGCCGCTCTATGACGAGCGCGGGTGCGCGCTGATCGCCAACGGCGAGATCTACAATGACCCCGAATTGCGCGCGGCGATGCCGTCCGTATCGTTCCGGACGAAATCGGATTGCGAGCCGATCCTGGCTCTGCACGAGCGCGACGGACCGGCGTTCGCGGACGGTCTGCGCGGCATGTATGCGGTCGCGCTGCATGACCCGGGAACGCGGACGCTGTTCCTCGCGCGTGATCCATTCGGGATCAAGCCGCTCTACTACGCGCAAACCGAACGCGGCTTGGTCTTCGCGTCCGAAATCGGCGCGCTGCTCGCGACCGGGCTATTTGCGCGGGGGACCGATCCGGCGCGCCTCGCCGAGCTGTTGCAGATCAAGTTCACAACTGGCGCCGAGACGATCGTGCCGGGCAT
>CAYSTX010000134.1:0-3897 GCA_964434035.1 uncultured Acetobacteraceae bacterium | reverse complement strand
GTGCAGGCGATCACCGTCGGGTACGCCGACGCGGGCGACGCCGATGAGAGCGCGGAGGCCGAGCGGCTCGCGCGCGTCGCCGGCGCGGATTGCGAACGCATCGCCATGACCGAGCGCGATTTCTGGACGTTCGCGCCCCGCATCGCCGCCGCTATCGACGACCCGACGGCGGACGCCGCCGTGCTGCCGACCTGGATGCTCGGCCGCGCGGCGTCCGCAGCCGGCCTGAAAGTGGCGCTCTGTGGCGAGGGCGGCGATGAGATGTTCGCGGGCTACAGCCGCTACCGCCGTGGCCGCGCGCCCTTCTCCTGGATCGCCCGAAAGCCACGCTCGCGCGGGGTGTTTGACGGAATCGCGTCGATCCAGCCGACGCTCACCGGGTGGCGCCGTGGCCTCGACGCGGCGGAGGCGGGGGCCGAGGGGTGGCGCGGCGTGCAGCGGCTGCAGGCGATCGACATCGCCGAGTGGCTGCCGAACGACCTGCTCACGAAACTCGACCGCTGCCTGATGGCGCACAGCGTCGAGGGACGAACGCCGTTCGTCGATCCACGCGTCGCGGCTTACGCGTTCGGGCTGCCCGACAGCGCGCGGGTCGGCATGCGGTTCGGCAAGATCTTGCTGCGCGCGTGGCTTGCCGAGGCTTTCCCGGAGGCCGGCGCATGGGCCCGCAAGCGCGGCTTCAAGCCGCCGGTCGGGCGCTGGATGGCGGCGCGTGCGGACACGCTGACGCATCTCGTTGCCGCGGAGCCGGGTGTTGCCACGGTCGTCGCGCCCGAAGACGTCGGGCGGGTCTTTGCCGAGGCGGCTTCCGACAGCCAGCGCGCCTGGAGCCTGCTGTTCTTCGCGCTCTGGCACGCGCACCACATCGTCGGCATCCCGGAAGAGGGCGACATCGAGACGGTTTTGCGCGAAGCGGCCGCCTGATCCTCGACGCGCGCGGTTTACATAAGCCGCCGCGGGCCCTATGCGCTCCGCCCGCCCCCTTCATGCCGGAGCCGCCCCATGCGCCGCCGCCGCGGTCGCCCGCTCGACGGGTGGCTGATCATCGATAAGCCGCCCGGAATGACCAGCACGGACGTGGTCAACCGCGTCCGCCGCGCCTTTAATGCGCAGAAGGCCGGGCACGGCGGCACGCTCGACCCGCTCGCGACCGGCGTCCTGCCGATCGCGTTCGGCGCGGCGACCAAGACCGTTCCGTACGTGATGGACGGCACCAAGCTCTACCGTTTCACGCTTCGGTTCGGAGAGCGGCGGGACACCGACGACGCCGATGGGCAGGTGGTTGAGAAATCCAACGCAAGACCAACTGACGACGCGATCCGCGCCGCCCTGCCGGCGTTTCGCGGTGACATCCAGCAGGTGCCGCCGGCCTACTCGGCCGTGAAGGTCGCCGGCGAGCGTGCGTATGACATGGCCCGCGAGGGCCGCGCTCCGGTGCTGGAGCCGCGCGCCGCGCGGATCGACCGGTTCGAACTGGTCGAGCGGATTGACGCCGACACGGCGGTAATGGAGGTGCAGTCGGGCAAGGGCGTCTATATGCGCAGCCTCGCCCGCGATCTGGCGCAGGCGGTCGGCACGCTCGGGCATGTTGCCGCGCTGCGGCGGCTCCGCGTCGGCCCTTTTATTGAGACCGATGCGATTCCGCTGGACAAAGTCGTGGGGAGCGCGGATACCCCGCCCGCTTCCCCGGACCTCCTGCGTCCGGTCGCGACCGCGCTGGCCGACATCCCGGCGCTGGCCCTGACCGAACCGGAGGCCGCCGACCTATCACACGGCCAGGCAATCAGCCTGGTGACATTGATGGGCCGGATTCCAGCCGCCGCCGACCCCGCCGGGGGTCTCGCGCGCGCGATGGCGGGGAGCCGCGTGGTGGGCCTGTGCCGTCTCGAGGACGGCTGGCTGAAGCCGGAACGCCTGCTCTGAGCGAGTTGGCAGGCGATCCGACACCGCTCCGCGCGCCCCTCATAACCACTGTCCTTGGGAGTATCCCGATGTCGATCACCGCGGAGCGCCGTCAGGCGCTCATCACCGATTATGCGACCGCCGCCGCCGACACCGGCAGCCCCGAAGTGCAGGTCGCCCTTCTCTCCGAACGGATCAGCAATCTGACCGAGCATCTCAAGACGCACGCGAAGGATTTCCACTCGCGCCGCGGCCTGCTGATGCTGGTCGGCCGCCGCCGCCGTCTGCTCGATTACCTCAAGAACCGCGATCAGGGCCGCTATGAGGCGCTGATTGGCCGGTTGGGCCTACGCCGCTAAAGCAAGGCGGTTTTTCTGGCCGGCCGCTCCCCATATAAGGAGCTGCCGGCGTCTTCCCCCGCGCCATGGTGGTCCGGGGCAACGCCGACGCCGCACCGGCGGCGGACCGATCGCGACTGCCGATCCGTGTCGATCCGACGCGCGAGACGGGGACCGCGACGGCGTTTCCGGCCACATGGCCCGCGGCTCCGCCCCATCGTTATGGTCGGGACCGCGCCTTCCATGTCGCCAGAGGCGCCGTTATCCCGCCGCGTAAGGCTGACGCGCATTGACGCTCGCTGCGTCCGCTCCGGTCCTGCGTTCGCATCGACCAAGGATCGACTGGATGTTTAATTACTTTCGCAAGGACCTCGAGTGGGGCGGCCGTCCCCTCGTACTCGAGACGGGCAAGATCGCCCGGCAGGCCGACGGCGCCGTCATGATCCGCTATGGTGACACGATCGTTCTCTGCACCGCCGTCGGCGTCAAGTCGGCAAAGCCCGGGCAGGATTTCTTCCCGCTCACGGTGAACTATCAGGAAAAGGCGTTCGCGGCCGGCAAGATCCCGGGCGGCTTCTTCAAGCGCGAAGGCCGGCCGAGCGAGAACGAGGTGCTGGTCAGCCGTCTCATCGACCGCCCGATCCGCCCGCTGTTCCCCGAGGGGTTCCGCAACGAGGTGCAGGTCGTAGCGACCGTGCTGAGCCATGACCTCGAGAACGACCCCGACATCGTCGCTATGATCGGTTGCTCGGCGGCGCTGACGCTGTCCGGCATTCCGTTCTTCGGCCCGGTCGGTGCGGCCCGCGTCGGCTACATCAACGGTCAGTATGTGCTGAACCCGACCGCCGCCCAGATCGAAGAGTCGGCGCTCGACCTCGTCGTCGCCGGCACCGCCGAGGGCGTGCTGATGGTTGAGAGCGAGGCGCGCGAACTGACCGAGGACGTGATGCTCGGCGCCGTCACCTTCGGCCACGCGCATTTCCAGCCGGTGATCCAGGCGATTATCGAGCTTGCCGAGCACGCCGCCCGCGAGCCCTGGGCGCTGCCGGAGCCGTCGGAGGAGGAGCAGGCGCTCGCTGCCCGCGTTGACGCCGTCGCCCGCCCGGCGCTGACGGAGGCGTATCGCGAATCGCAGAAGGCCGCGCGCCAGGAGAAGGTCGCGGCGGCGAAGAAGCTCGCCGTCGAGACGCTGGTCGCCGAGGGCCTGACGGCCGAGCGGGCGAAGCCGCTGCTGAAGGATCTCGAGGCGGATATCGTCCGGAACGCGATCCTCGACACGGGGCTCCGCATCGACGGCCGCGACACGAAGACGGTGCGGCCGATCGTCGCCGAAGTGGGCGTGCTGCCGCGCGCGCACGGCTCGGCGCTGTTCACGCGTGGCGAGACGCAGGCGCTGGTCGTGACGACGCTCGGTACGACGCGCGATGCGCAGATCATCGACGCGCTCGAAGGTGAGCGGCGCGAGCCGTTCATGCTGCATTACAACTTCCCGCCGTTCTCCGTTGGCGAGACCGGAATGATGGGGTCGCCGAAGCGGCGTGAGATCGGGCACGGGAACCTGGCGCGTCGCGGCGTCAACGCCATGATGCCGGACATGCAGACCTTCCCGTATGTCATTCGCGTCGTGTCGGAAATTTTCGAATCCAACGGCTCCAGC
>CAYSTX010000133.1:2329-9933 GCA_964434035.1 uncultured Acetobacteraceae bacterium | reverse complement strand
CGACGAGCCGTTGTCCAACCTCGACGCTAAGCTGCGCGTGCAGATGCGGGCCGAGATCAAGGAGTTGCATCAGCGGCTGCAGACAACGACGATCTACGTCACGCACGACCAGATCGAGGCGATGACGATGGCCGACAAGATCGTCGTGATGAACGCGGGCAACGTGGAGCAGATCGGCGCGCCACTCGATCTTTATGACAGGCCGGCCAATTTGTTCGTCGCCGGTTTCATCGGCTCGCCTGCCATGAACTTCCTGCGCGGGCGGGTCGAGGCCGGCGCGTTTCGCCCGACGCAAGACAACCTCTCGCTGCCCCTTCCCGCGACCCGCAACGGCCACGGCGAGCGGCCGGCGGTCTACGGCATCCGCCCGGAACATTTTCGCCTCTGCCCTGACGGGTTGCCGGCGACCGTGCATGTCGTGGAGCCGACCGGGTCGGAAACGCAGGTGATGGCGCATCTCGGCACCACGCCGATCCTCTGCGCGTTCCGCGAGCGCATCAGCGCGCGGCCGGGCGAGACCATCCATATCCTGCCCGACCCGGCGCTCGCGCATCTGTTCGATGCCGAAACCGGAAGACGCTACGACGCCTGAGCAATAAATAACGAAAAAGACGACACGAGGGGACGACCGAGACGATGAAGAGGTTCACACGACGCGACACGATCATTACCGGCGCCGCGACGACACTGGCCGGCCTCGGCCTGCCGATCATCGGCGCCCGCGCCGCCGGCGAAGTGCCGATGACAAAGGTGACGGCACCGACCTACAAGGCCGAGCCCGGCGCCACGCTGCGCGTCCTGCGCCCAGCCAAATTCGTCGAGCCGGACGAGACACTGTGGCGCGCCAACACCAAGAAATTCACCGAGCAGACCGGCGTCGACGTGAAGCTCGATTTTGTCAGCTGGGAGGATCTGCGCCCGCAGACAGCTGTTGCCGCCAATACCGGCGCCGGCCCCGACATCATCATCGGCTTCTCGGCCGATCCGCAGATCTACGCGACCAAGCTCAGCGACATGAGCGACCTTGCCGCGTATCTAGGCCAGAAATACGGCGGCTGGTATCAGCTCGCGGAAATCTACGGCAAAAAGTGGGGCACGAACGAATGGCTGTCGATCCCAATCGGCGGCACCACCGGTCCGACAGTCTATCGCATGTCGTGGGTCAAAGAGGCCGGGTTCGACACGATCCCAAACGACCTCAATCAGTTCCTGACGCTCTGCCAGAAGCTGAAGCAGATCGGGCATCCGTGCGGCTTCGCGCTCGGTCATGCGATCGGTGACGCGAACGGTTTCGTCAACTGGCTTCTGTGGTCGCACGGCGCGCGTCTGGTCGACGAAAGCGGCAAGCTCGCACTCGACAGCAAGGAGACGATCGCGGCGCTGAATTACGCGCGCGAACTCTATCCGACGATGATCGACGGCACGCTGTCGTGGAACGACGCCAGCAACAACCAAGCTTATATCGCTGGCCAGATTGCCATGACCTTCAACGGCGTCTCGATCTACTACGTGCTGAAGAACTCGCCCGACCCCAAGCTGCAGGCGATTGCAGCCGATACGAACCATCAGGTGACGCCGTTTGGTGTCGCGAAGCGGCAGCCGGAAGGCGCGCTCACCGTCAATGCAATGCTGTTCAAGCACAGCAAGTATCAGAACGCGGCGAAAGACTACATCCGCTTCATGATGGAAGAGGAGCAGTACGGACCGTGGCTGTCCGGCTGCCTCGGCTACTGGTCCCAAAGCCTGAAGGCGTACAGCGAGCTGCCGTTCTGGGCGGCGGATCCGAAACTCGCGCCGTATGCAGCCGGCATGGATACACCGTTTTACGACGGTTACGCCGGGCCGGTCAGCGCGAACTCCAGCACGGTTTCCGCGAACTACACGCTGGTCGACATGTTCGCCTCGGTCGCGAGCGGCAACGCGACGCCCGAGGCAGCGGTGAAACAGGCGGTACGCGCCGCCTCCCGATACTACCGCGCGTGACGAGGGAGATGGACGACACGGAAAACTGGCCACCCTGGCGTTCGCCTCAAGCCTGGCTTCGTCTCGCGGATCATCGGCGGGACGGCGGATGGACGTGCCGGCCCTGCCGCACGCGCGCGGCGGCGCAGAAACGACAACAAAGGGAGGACTGCAATGACCGACGTCACACGACGCGATTCTCTCGCTATCGGCGCGACCGCACTTGCCGCCGTCACCCTGCCGGCATCCGCCTTCGCCGCCGATGAAGTCCCCGTCGCGAACGTTAAGCCGCTCCAATACAAACCGGAACCGGGCGCCGCTCTGCGCCTGCTCCGTCCGGCGAAGTTCGTCGATCCGGACGAGGTCTATTTCCGGGCGAACACCAAGAAATTCACCGAGGCGACCGGCGTCGACGTGAAACTTGATTTCGTCAGTTGGGAGGACATGCGGTCTCAAACCGCGGTGACCGCGAACACCGGCGCCGGCCCGGACATCATCATCGGCTTCAGCTCCGATCCGCAGATCTACACCAACAAGATCCACGACGTGACCGAGCTCGCCGATTATCTCGGCGCCAAATACGGCGGCTGGTTTGAGCTCGCAAAGATCTACGGCCGTAAGTGGGGCACGCAGGACTGGATCGGGATTCCACTCGGCGGCGGCGCGGGACCGACGGTGTATCGCATGTCCTGGGTGAAGGAAGCAGGCTACGACCGCATCCCGGACGATCTCGAGGGCTTTCTGACGCTGTGCCAGAAGCTGAAGCAGATCGGTCATCCGTGCGGCTTCTCGCTCGGCCACGCGCTCGGCGATGCCAACAGTTTCGCGAGCTGGCTGCTGTGGTCGCACAACGCCATGTTGGTAGACGAGAAAGGTCGCATCGCGCTCGATAGCAAGGAAACTATCGCCGCGCTGAAATACGCGACCGAGCTGCAAAAGACGATGATCGACGGGACGCTGTCCTGGAACGACGCTGGCAACAACCAGGCGTATATCGCCCAACAGATCGGGCTCACCTTCAACGGCGTCTCGATCTACTACGTGCTGAAAAACTCGCCGGACCCGAAGCTCAATGCGATCGCGGCTGACACCAACCACCAGCTCATGCCGAAGGGGTTGGCGCCGAAGTCGCCGCAGTTGGCGACGTGCCTTTTGGCCATGATCTTTCGGCACACGAAATATCCGAACGCGGCCAAGGAGTATGTGCGCTTCATGATGGAAAGCCCGCAGTACGGCCCGTGGCTGTCCGCCTGCCTCGGCTACTGGTCGGAGCCGCTGGCCGCATACGCCAAGATGGCCTTCTGGACGGCCGATCCGAAACTCACACCGTACGCGAACGCAATGGATACGCCGTACTACGATGGCTACAAGGGCCCGGTCACCCCGGCCTCCAGCGCAGTTGCCGCCAACTACGTGCTGGTGGACATGTTCGCCTCCGTCGTCACCGGCGCGGCTACGCCGCAGCAGGCGGCGAAGACCGCCGCGCGGGCCGCAGAGCGCTACTACAAGACAGTCTAAATCTCGGCAACGCGGAAGCCCTGCTGGACGGGGCTTCCGCTTTCGGGCGGGAGAAGTCCCGCGGAGGACAATGGACGTAATCGTTCAAGCGCGCCCGCTGCGGATCACAAGAGAGCCGGACGGCTGGCTGTCGCGGCTGTTCGACTGGAAACCGTTCCTGGTCTGCGTCTGCATGCTGCCGACGGTCGGCCTGCTGTTGGTGTTCCTGACGTATCCGCTTGGCCTCGGCATCTGGCTCGCCTTCACCGACACCACGATCGGCCAGCCCGGTGTGTTCATCGGGTTAGAGAACTTCGTCTCGCTGTCGCAGGACCCGGTGTTCTGGCTGTCCGTCGGCAACACAATCTTCTACACGGCGGTGACGACCGTGCTGAAGTTCGGGCTTGGGCTATGGCTCGCGCTGCTCTTGAACCAGCACGTCCCATTCAAGTCGTTCATCCGCGCGATCGTCCTGCTGCCCTTCATCGTGCCGACGGTGCTATCGGCGATTGCGTTCTGGTGGATGTATTCGCCGCAATTCTCGATCATTTCCTACGTTTTGGTCGACCGGCTGCATCTGCTCGACCACTACATCAACTTCCTCGGCACGCCCTGGGCGGCGCGCTGGTCGCTCGTCGCCGCGAATGTGTGGCGCGGTATTCCGTTCGTCGCGATCTCGCTGCTGGCCGGACTGCAAACCATCTCCCCGTCGCTCTATGAGGCGGCGCTGTTGGACGGTGCCACCTCCTGGCAGCGCTTCCGCCGCATCACCGTGCCCTTGCTGCTGCCGATCCTCGCTGTCGTGCTGACGCTGTCCGTGCTGTTCACCTTCAGCGACTTCCAGCTCGTCTACGCGATCACCCGCGGCGGTCCGTTTAACACGACTCATCTGATGGCGACGCTCGCCTTCCAACGCGCAATCCCCGGCTCGCAGCTTGGCGAGGGCGCGGCGATCGCGGTCTCAATGATCCCGTTCCTGGTCGCGGCAACGCTCGTCAGTTTCTTCGGGCTCGGGCGGCGCAAGTGGCAACAAGGTGGGGCCAATGACTGACGCACTCACCAAGACCGCCGAGACCACGATCCCAGCGGCGACGAGCTACGATGCGCCGGAGCGCCTCTCCTGGGATTCCCGCCTGCGCCGGACGGTCACGATCTACGTCCCGCTCGCGATCTTCGTCATCGTTCTGCTGTTTCCGTTCTACTGGATGACGATAACGGCGCTGAAGCCCGACTACGAGATGTATGACTACAAGAAGTACAATCCATTCTGGGTGCATTCGCCGACGTTCGAGAACATCAGAAAGCTGCTGTTCGAGACGCAGTATCCGCACTGGCTGCTGATCACGATGACGGTCGCGATCGCGGCGACGTTCCTGTCGCTGCTGTCGAGCGTGCTTGCGGCCTACGCGATCGCGCGGCTGCGGTTTCAGGGCGCCCAGAATGTCGGGCTCGCGATCTACTTCGCCTACATGGTGCCGCCGTCGATCCTGTTCATCCCGCTTGCGAGCGTGGTGTTTGGCCTTGGCCTTTATGACAGCCCGGTCGCGCTGATCCTGACGTATCCAACCTTCCTGATCCCGTTCTGTACCTGGCTGCTGATCGGATATTTCAAGTCGATTCCGTATGAGCTCGAAGAATGCGCGCTCATCGACGGCGCCTCGCGGCTTCAGATCCTGCGCCGGATTACGCTGCCGCTCGCCGTGCCGGGGCTGATTTCGGCCGGTATCTTCGCGTTCACGCTATCGTGGAACGAGTTCATCTATGCGCTCGCCTTCATCCAATCGAGCGAGAACAAGACCGTGCCGGTCGCCATCCTGACGGAACTGGTGACGGGCGACGTTTACCAGTGGGGCTCGCTGATGGCCGGCTCGCTTCTCGGCTCGCTGCCGGTCGCGATCTTCTATTCGTTTTTCGTCGAATATTACGTATCCAGCCTGACCGGCGGCGTGAAGGAGTGACGGTGAAACGCCGGGCTGGGACGTCGAGATCAACGAACAGGCCGTGCGCGCGCGGCCGCTAAAGGACTAACATTCCTGGAGGTAATCAAACGTGCCGAAGTTCAAGATCATCACGCCCGCGGGCGCCAGCTTCACCGTCGCCGGCGGCGGCTACGATTTGGAGAGCGAGGCGCTCGACGGTCTCGACGCCGAGATCGTGGAGGGGCCGCCTGACGAGGACGGCTTCATCGCCGCCGCGCGCGATGCCGACGCACTGTATGCGAAAGGCATCCCAATCACGAAGAATATCATCGACAGCCTCGAGAAATGCCGCGTCATCGCACTTGGCAGCGTCGGCGTCGATAGCGTCGATGTCGCGGCGGCGACAGCGCGAGGCATTCCCGTCACGAACTGCCCCGACACCTTCATCGAGGAAGTTGCCGACCACGCGATGGCGCTTCTGCTCGCCGGCCACCGCCGCGTGATTGAGCAGGACCGCATGGTGCGCGAGGGACGCTGGCGCGAAGGCCGCCCAGCACTGCTGAAGATCCCGCGCCTGATGGGCCAAACGCTCGGCTTCATCGCCTTCGGCCATGTGCCGCGCGCGGTCGCGATGCGGGCGAAGCCGTTTGGGTTGCGGCTGATTGCGTACGATCCGTTCATTGAGGAGACGCTGATGCCGCAATTCGGCGTGCAGCCGGCGACGCTCGATGAGGTGCTGACGCAATCCGACTTCATCTCCATGCACGCGCCGGCGACGCCGGAGGCGAAGGGGATGCTGACGGAGAAGCACTTCCGCAAGATGAAGCCGACTGCGATCTTCATCAACACGGGCCGCGGCCCGACTGTGGACGAGGCGGCGCTGATCAAGGCGATGCAGGAAGGCTGGATCGCGCACGCGGCACTCGACGTGCTGGAGACGGAGCCGCCAGGTCATAACAATCCGCTGCTGTCGATGGGCAACGTCACGCTCTCTCCGCACAACGCGTCGGCCTCAGCCCGCTTCGATCTCGCGCGCAAGCGGCGGGTCGGCCAGGAACTGGCGCTGGCGTATCACGGCAAGTGGCCGATGAGCTGTGTCAACCCGGCCGCGCTGCAAACGACGAAGCTGCGCCGCTGGCAGCCTGTTTCGATGGAGCGCGGGCCGAATAGCTGACGACGCGCCGTTCGGCTCCTAGACGGTAACGACACCGCCGCCCATCGCCTGCGCGATGCGCGTCCTCGCTGTCGGTGAGCGGCGGTAGTATTGGTGCGAGCTGAGGAAGTCGACGTCGTAGTCGCTGAACTCGGTCGCGTCGACCATCTCGAACTCGGCGGCGGGAAAGAGGGTCGGGTCCGTGCGGTTGCGCGGCCCGTCCTGCCCGAGCCGCTGCGCACCGAGGTTCACGAGCTGGCTAAGCTGCAGCACAAGGTCGGCGCGGCTGAAATAGATCGAGACGCGCTGCGCCAGAATGGTCAGGCCACTCAGACCGGTCAGATGGGGGTGTTCGAAAGTATCGTAGGCGCAGTCGCCGGCCGCGAGAAATGCCGTATCGAACAGGAGCGCGTTGCCGTTCGCGTGCAGAAACCAGTTCTCGACCGCACTTTGCAGCGCCAGAACGCCCATGCTGTGCGCGACAAGAAACGTACGCCGCCGGTTCGCGCGGGCAGCGCGGAGGATTGGCTCGAGCTTGGCGAAGAACGTCATCAGATGAACGCCGGACAACCGCGCCATGGTCTGATCGTGAAGATAGTCTCCTTGCGGGATTGGAAAATCGACGATCCGGCCGAGCGACGGCCAGCTGAACGCCACCACCGTCGTGTCCGCGGCCGGGACGCCGGATGCCGACATCCATTCCCGATTGAAGGCAGCGCGCGTGACGGCGTCGGCGAATGTATTGTCGAATCCGTGCAGGAACACGAGCAGGTTGCGGCCGGCGTGGGAGAGATCGTGCATGATGGACGGCGTGAACCCGCCTTGATTCGTATCCTGGATTGATGTGATCGCACCTTGGGAGTTCGAAGTCAGATCGATCCCATCAACGAATGCCGTTCCATACGTAATCGCGCCCGGCGAGGACGGCGGCTGGATGTTGGGCCCGTAGCTGCCGGGAATGTCGGCCGGGCCGGTGAGAAGCCGGTTGCTCGCGAAATAAACGGTCGTCGGCATCCGAGACCTCCGTTCCGCCAGGGCGCTCTTGCCGGAGCATCCTAGAACCGGGCGCGGGG
>CAYSTX010000133.1:0-2229 GCA_964434035.1 uncultured Acetobacteraceae bacterium | reverse complement strand
CCGCGGCGTGTGCGCACCCAGTCCTTGAAATGGCCGTGCAGGTCGTCCAGCAACTGCCGCGTGAACGCGACGTCCTCTGGCCGCTCCGGGCTGAACGGGTCGAGCCGCGCCTTGTTCTTGCCGGCCGTGTAGAGCCGCCGCTCGACACCGATCCGCGCGATCGCGTCAGCGACCCCGAAGCCGCCGCCGATGACGCCGATGGAGCCGACGATGCTCAGCTTGTGCGCGACGATCTCGTCCCCGGCGCAGGCGAGCCAGTAGCCGCCCGATGCGCCAATCTCGGCAATCACGGCCCGCACTTTCGCACCCTTCTCTTCGGCGTGGCGGCGGATGCGGGTTGCGATCAATTCGGACTGAACAGGCGAGCCGCCGGGGCTATCGATGTCGAGCAGGACGGTCCCGCCCTCTCCCGCAGCGCGAAACGCCCGGTCGATCAGCGGGTCGATCGCGTCGATGTTAAGCGCGCCGCGTTTGGCGAGCACGCCGTGTAGACGCAGGACCGGGATGCGGCGACGCCAGAAAAGTATGTTCATGCGCCGCTATATAGGCGCGATCCACGCGTTGTCGCACCGGGCGCGCCGCCCTCGTGCGGGCGCGGATCATGCCGCAGATTCGCCGTCGTTCGAGGACCGCGTATCGTTCCGAAATAGGTTCCATTCTGAACCCATATTGCAACCGCGCTCGCGGAACCGGCGACGACGGTCTATCGAGGTGGCATGATCGTCGTGTTCGGATCGATCAACGTCGACTTCACCATCCCCGCCCCGGCCATACCGCGCCCGGGCGAGACCGTACTTGCCGTCCGCTATTACAGATGGTTCGGCGGAAAGGGCGCGAACCAGGCGGTCGCCGCCGCGCGTGCGCGATTGGACGCGGCGGTGCCCGTGCTGATGGTCGGCGCGGTCGGCAATGACGATCTGGGACGCGAGGCTGTCGGCAACCTGTGCGCGTCCGGCGTTGATACGGAGCGCGTCGCGGTCTCCGACCTGCCGACCGGCTGCGCCTTCATAACGGTCGACCCCGCCGGCGAAAACGCGATCACGGTCGCCGCCGGGGCGAACGAAACAGTGCGGGCGGATCTGGTGCCGGACGGCAAACTGCGGTCGGCCACCCTGCTGATGCTCCAGATGGAAGTACCGCACGCGGAAAACGTCCGAATCGCCCGCCGCGCGAAGGCGCTGGGCGTAAGGGTATGGCTCAACCTCGCCCCCGTGCCGGCGAGCCTGGATCACGAGAGAACGATCGTCGAGGAGCTACTGGCGGCGACCGACGTGCTCATCGTCAACGAACACGAAGTGATCGCACTCGAAGGGATGATTTTCGGGTCCGAAACCGGTAGGCCCGAAAACGCGGCCGCCCGGCTCGCCCACGACCGCCATCTGACGGTTGTCGTCACGCTTGGCGCTAGCGGTGCCGTTGCGCTGTCGCCGGACGGCACGGCGATCCGTGTCGCCAGCCCGCCGATACAGCCCGTCGACACGACGGGGGCCGGCGACACGTTCGTCGGGATCCTGGCAAGCGGTATCGCGGGAAGCCTCCCGTTCGAGCACGCCCTGCATCGCGCTTGCCAAGGAGCGGCAATGGCCTGCCTTCGTGCGGGAGCGCAACCGGGCATGCCGACGAGCGAGCAGCTGGGGTGAAGGTTAATGGGGAGGTGCGATCACGCTCAGCCCCCTTCCGCCTTCGCCGATAACATGAACTGAAAAACCACACCCCGCGGCACGTTCGCGGTGGCCCACAGCCGTCCGCCATGGGCCTCGACAATCGAGCGGCTGATCGTCAACCCCATGCCCATGCCGCGAAACTTGGTCGTATAGAAAGGCGTCGAACACTTGGTCGAGTTGCTCGGGGGCGAGACCTGTACCGGAATCCCTCACGACGACGAGCACAGCGCGCGATCCATTCCGAGCCGAACTGACCAACACCTCTCGCGGTGCCTCTTTGATCGCGCTCACGGCCTCGATGGCATTCATGATCAGATTGACGATGACTTGTTGCAGCTGGTTCCGAGCCGCCTTCACGCGTGGGAGATCGTTGGACAGGTCCGTTGTCAGCGAGACGCGATTTCTGTCCGCTTCGCTCCGTGTCAGGGTGACGGCCTCGATGATGAGGTCATTGGCACTCAACCACTCACTGTGCGGAGGCGCCTTTTGGAAGAGGGCGCGGACGCGCTGCATCACTTCGTCGGCTCGATGACCGTCCCTGACGATACGCTCGACGGATCGCCGA
>CAYSTX010000132.1:7847-9934 GCA_964434035.1 uncultured Acetobacteraceae bacterium | reverse complement strand
CAGATCATTCCTGGACTGACGGTCGGCGTCGATGCGTTCTACAAGCAGGCGGACAATCTGATCGACGAGGGGCAGTTCGGCGCGCCGATCATCTTCTCGGCGTTCAACTACGCGCACGCGCAGGTCGGCGGCGTCACCCTGTCCGGCAGTTATGACCGCGGTCCTTTGTCGATCTACGGCAACTTCGCCTATTCGCGCGCGATCGGAACGGAGATCAATTCATCGCAATTCAATTTCGGCGCGGCTGAGCTTGCCTACATCGCGGGGAGCTACATCCATCTGGACCACGATCAGCTCTACTCGGCCTCCGCCGGCGCGTCCTACACGTTTGGCGCGGACACGGATCATCCGACGCTCGTCTCGGTCGACGCGCTGTTTCAGTCGGGGCTGCGCGCTTCGACCGCGACGGTGCCGAACGGACGGGCGCTGCCGGGCTACGGTGTCGTCAATGCGTCGCTGGTGCAGAAGCTCAATCTCGGCATCGGGCGCGGCACCGAATTGCGGCTCGACGTGCTCAACATCGGCGATACGATCTATCAGATTCGAAACGGCTCGGGCGTCGGCGTCGGCGCGCCGCAATACGGGCTGCGACGCACGGTGCTTGCCGGGCTGACGCAGCGATTCTGATGATGATGCGGGACGGCGCGGCGGGTCAGGGCTGCCAGCCCGACGCACCTACTCGATGCTCCGCCCGCGCCGCCTCCCAGATTTCGTGCGCGGCGTCCGCGTTCATGGCGGCGATGGCGAGGCCGACGATGAGGTCGGGCCACGCCGATCGCCAGACGAACGCCGTCGCCAGTCCGGCCGCGATGATCGCGACATTGGCCAGCGTGTCATTTCGCGCGGAGAGAAACGCGGCCCGCGTGATACTGCCGCCGTGATGGCGATAGCGGGCCAGCATCAGCGCGCAGGTCAGGTTGACGGCAAGCGCGCCCGCGCCGGTGACCGACAGCAACGCGGGGTCGGGCGCCACGGGCGTCACGAATTTCTCGACGGCCGTCCAGAGCGTCGCGATGCCGGGGATCAGCAGAATTCCCGCCATCACCATGCCGGCCCGCGCACGGTTGCGCGCGGTCAAGCCGATCGCAATCAGTACGAGGACGTTGAGCGCCGTGTCTTCGAGGAAGTCGATGCTGTCCGCAAACAGCGACACCGAACCGATGGCCTTCGCCACCGCGAACTCGATGCCGAAATAGGCAATGTTGAAAAGTGCGGCGAGGCGGACGACGCGGCGCAGCCTTTGCTCCGAACCGTCCACCATAAGGTGCTTAAGCCACCTTCGCCAGCGTCACCCCGGTCGCGTCGAATGTCGCGAACAGCTTCGCCGCCGCCTCGTCCGACAGCCGCAGATGCGGCGGGCGCATCGTGTTCCAGGCGGCATTGCCCGTGTGCCGTGCCATCAGCGCCTTCAGCCCCGGGATCAGCGGCGCCGACGTCACCGCCCGGCGCGTCGCGGTCAGCGTTTCTTGCGCGTGCTCACCGTCGGCGTTGTTCCAGTTGGCATAGACGCGGGCGCCGATCGCACTGTTGACGTTGCTCGCCGCCGTTATGCTGCCGGCACCGCCCTGGCGCAGCATCGACAGCAGCGCGCCGTCGTCGCCGCAATAGACCTCGAACCCTTCGGACGCGAACTCGCGGGCCATGGCGCTCGTGTTCGCGAGGTCGCCCGAGCTGTCCTTCACACCCTTGATCATGCCTGGAAACGCGTGCAGCAGCCGGCCTATCAGGTCGAGCGTGAACGGCACCGCCGATTGCTGCGGGAAGTGATAGAGGAATACCGGCATTCCCAAGCCGACGCGGTTGATGACCTCGCTGAAATACGCGAACAGCCCGTCATCGGACGGCGATTTGTAGAAGAACGGCGGCAGCATCAGGACGCCGCGGCAGCCGATTGCCCGCGCGCGGCGTGTCAGCGTGACGGTATCGGTGATTGCGGTCGTGCCGGTACCAGGGAGCAGGCGGGCGGGGTCGATGCCGCGCTCGACCAGCCCTTCCATCACCACGATCCGCTCCTCGATCCCGAGGCTGTTCGCCTCGCCTGTCGTGCCGAGGATCCCGAGGTTGTTGCAGCCCTGGCTGAGCAGCCA
>CAYSTX010000132.1:0-7747 GCA_964434035.1 uncultured Acetobacteraceae bacterium | reverse complement strand
TCGCTGATGGCGCGGCCGCGCACCGAGACGCCGGCCGCGTGCACACTCTCGGGGTCGCCGGTTACCAGCGGGTGCCAGGACGGCAGGCCCCGACCCTCCTTGATCCGGCGATAGGCGCAGCTCGGCGGCAGCCAGTCGATCTGCCGGACTTTCTTCGGCGTGAGCCGCACGCAGTCCGGCACGCGTTGACGCCGCCGGGCGTAATCGGTGCAGCGGCAGGCGTGTAGGTCGAGCAGCCGGCACGCGACGTTGGTCCAGGCAAGCTCCTCGGTCTCGGCGTCGCGCAGCTTGTGCAGGCAGCAGCGGCCGCAGCCGTCGCAGAGCGACTCCCACTCGGTGGGCGTCATCTGCTCGAGCGTCTTCGTCGTCCAGAACGGGGCGTCGGTGGGCGGCGTCATGGGCCGCACCCTACGCGCGCACGACCGGCTGCGAAAGCGTCCGCAAGTCCGGCCGCGAACCGATCAGCTGTGCGGCGGCGGGAGGCTCTGCGACTGGATGGGCGCCTGCGGTGGCGGCGCATAGGGCGTGAGCGGCGTCGGGGCGCCGCCCGGCGGTGGGGCCGAAAGCGGAGGCTGCATCGTGGCGGCGGACGCGCCGGCCGGGCCGGAGCCGCCGAAGCGGGTCAGCGTCTCGCGCAGCGGGTCGGCGCCGGGATTGCGCACGGCCATGTCGACGACGATCTGCCGCGCCGCGAGATCGCGCCCGTAATAGGCGCGGTCCCATTCGGTGCGGGTGCTCATCACGCTGCCGGTCAGCGAAATACCGGCAAACAGTCCGCGCGCCTTGAAGACGACGACGATGTCGGCGCCGAGGGCTGGGGTCGTCGCACCCTCAAGCCCGCCGCCGATGGTCGCGACCGCGAGCGAGGCGTCGCCGCCGAACCGGAACTGATCGTCCATCACCGACTGCAGCCCGCGCCGCGTCATGATCATCATCATCAGCTCGGCATCCTGAATGCCGAACTGCAGCCCCGCGCTGCCGCTGCTCATGCTGTAGAACGCCGGGTAGGACCACGAGCCGCCGCCATCGCGTGTCGACAACACGCAGCCACCGCCCGAGCCGCCGAGGAAGAATGCCGCCTTGAAGATGCGCGGGCAGACCATCACGCCGACCGCGCGGTGCAGCGTCGACTGCACGTCATGTCCGGTCGACGTACCCATGATCTCCTGCACCGTCAGCGTCGCGCGGTCGACCAGCGCCTGCTGATCCGTCTGCGCGCGCGCGGCCGTCGTGCCGGACAGGACGGCCAGGGTGGCGGCGATCAGCATTCGTTTCATCTCAAACTCCAGCGTGCTCATTGACAGAGACGACTCTCCATGCCTGTGCGTGACGTTCGAGTCGCGTCAACGACAGGTTTTGCACACTCAGGTGAAGCGCCGCGTCCGCGCCAATGCCGAGTGCGTGTGCGACAGCGGCGCGGATTGTTCCGCCATGGCTGATAACCACGACGTCTTCGCCGTCATACTCGCGCGCGAGCCGTTCCAGCGCGTGGCCGACACGCTCGATCACGTCGGTCATGCTTTCGCCCCCCGGCGGCCGTTCCTCGCCGGCGAGCGGCCAGAACGCATGCGCCGCCTGCGACAACAGCGCCGGCAGCGCCGCGTGCGCGAGGCCTTGCCAGTCGCCGAGATGCTGCTCGATCAAATCGGGCTCCGGCGTGAGCGGGCGTGGCGGATAGCCGGCATCGAAGATCGCTTCCGCCGTGCGCCGCGTACGCGATAGCGGCGTGATGATCCACCGGTCGGTCAGCGGCAGACGGTCGGCCAGGATCACGAGATCGGTTGCGCGCGCAACCAATGTCGGCTCGCAGACCGGAACGTCATGCGTGCCATACAGCGCCTGCCGCGCCTGCTCCTCCACGAGCGCGTGGCGGATCATCCAGAACGCGGTGGCCATGCGGTGCTATTCTCCGATGCTGATGAGTGCGCCGCGCGATTGTCGCGCGAATACCGCGACGGCCGCTACGGCCCAGAGCGCGTTGAGCAGGATCGCGGCGGCAAGATGATCCCAGCGGATAACGCCGCTGCCGAGCACTGCGCGCATCCCCTCAAACACGTGCGAGGACGGCAGCGCCCAGGCGATGGGACGTACGGCCGCCGGCAGCGTCGAGACCGGGTAGAACACGGCGGAGAAAGGCGTGAGACCGAACAGTACGGACCACGCGAGCGCCTCCGCGCCCTGACCATGCCGTAGGATCAGCGAGACGACGCCGATCGCGACCCACCAACCCATGAACATGAGGTTGGCGATGAACAGGCCAAGCACCGGACCCAATGTGAGAAGGTTGAAACGATACAGCAGCCACGCGACCAGCACCGCCGGCACGAGGCTCGCCGCGACGCGGATCGCGGAAACCGCGAGCAGACCGGCGACCAGCTCCCACGGCCGGATCGGGCTCACGAACAGATGGCCGAGATTGCGCGACCAAATTTCCTCGAGAAACCCGATCGCGACCCCCATCTGGCTCCGCACCGCGAACTCCCACAACAGAACGCCGCCGATCAGCGTGCCCGCGATCAGGCCGATGCCGTCGATCGGCCGTGCGGCCAGGAAGCGCGAGGTGAAGCCCCAGACGCAGAGCTGCAGCACCGGCCAGTACGCCAGCTCGGCCACGCGCGGCCAGGACCGGCGATAGAGGCAAACATGCCGGTAAATGACGGCGCCGATACGGCGGAGCGGACCATTCACGCGGCCGCCTCCGCCTTCCCGCGGGCGATGTCGAGGAACACCTGCTCCATATCCTCGCGCCCGTAGCGGCCGATCAGCTCGGCCGGGCTTCCGTGATCGACAATGCGACCGGCCTTCATCATCAGCACACGGTCACACAGCCGCTCGACCTCGCCCATGTTGTGGCTCGCGAGCAGGATCGTGCAGCCGCTCTCCTTGCGATAGCGCGTGAGCCAGGTGCGGACGAGGTCACCCGTGTCAGGGTCGAGGCTCGCGGTCGGTTCGTCCAGCAGCAGCACCTCCGGCTCGTTGATCAGCGATTTGGCGAGTGCCACCCGCGTCTTTTGCCCGGCCGACAACTGCCCCGCCGGCCGATTGAGCAGCGGCCCGAGGTCAAGCTCGGCGGCGAGCTGGCGGATCCGCGCCTCAAGCCCGCGCACGCTGTAGAGCTTTCCGTACACGCGCAGGTTCTCGATCACGGTGAGCCGGGCGGGGAGCGCGATGTAGGGCGAGGAGAAATTCATCCGCGCCAACGCGGTGAACCGGTCGCGCGCCATGTCGTGCCCGAGCACCGTGACCCGCCCCGAAGTCGGCGTCAGCAAGCCGAGTAGCAGGGCGATCGTGGTCGTTTTGCCGGCGCCATTGCCGCCGAGCAGCCCAACCGTTTCGCCGCGCGCGACGGTAAAATCGATCCCGTCCACGGCCAGCGTTGCGTCATAGCGCTTCGTCAGCTGTTCGGCGGCGATCGCAATATCGGGCGAGACGTTGATCATACCGGACGGATTAAGCGAGAGGACCGGGCGCGCCAAGGGCGGGCCGGTTCAATCCATTTGGCTACCGGCCGTTGTCGTCTCGGCATACACTCAACCGAAATGGCACGTGACGCAGGGATCATCCTCGCCCCCGGACGGGTTCCGGATGGGGAGCGTGTTTACGCGATCGGCGACGTGCACGGGTGCGTCGAGCAGCTTGCCGCGATGCACGCCCTGATCGCCGACGACCTCGACGAACGCCCAATCGGGGCCGTAACGCTGATCCATCTCGGCGACCTCATTGATCGCGGGCCAGACAGCGCGGCGGTGGTCGAGCTGGTCGGGACGCCGCCGCTCGCCTCTCGGGCGGAGATCACCACGCGGGTCAACCTGATGGGCAATCATGAGCGGATGATGCTCGACGCGCTGGTCGAGGCGACGCCGGATGCGGCGTTCCACTGGCTCGAAAACGGCGGCGACCGGGCGCTCCGGAGCTGGGGCGCGTCGCCGCGCCGGCCGGCGCGGACCTGGGTGGAGGAAATCCCGCCCGCTCACGTCGGGCTGCTGGTCGGCCTGTCGCTCTCGGCACGGGTCGGGGATTATCTGTTCGTCCATGCCGGGGTCCGGCCGGGCCGGCCGCTCGCCCAGCAGTCGCCCCACGACCTGATCTGGATTCGCGAGCCTTTCCTGTCCCACGCCGGCCCGCTCGGGCTTGGTGAGGGGGAACCGACCGTGGTGGTCCATGGCCATACCCCCGTCCGGCACCCGACCCTGCTCCCAAACCGGATCGGCATTGACACAGGCGCAGTTATTGGCGGCCCGTTGACCTGCGCGATCCTCGAGGGGAGGGAACTCCGCTTCCTGTTCACGTGACGGGCCGCTTGCCACGCTCTTGGGCGGACGCTAGGGCGTAGGTATGGACATTGTATCGCCGGACCGGGGCGGCGGGGCGCCCGAGGGGCCGCCCGATCTCGCCGCCGCCGTCCGCCGCCTCGCGCGCAGCAGCGTGCTCGTCGTCGGCGACGTCATGCTTGACCGCTATGTCTATGGTCACGTTGATCGCATCAGCCCCGAGGCGCCGATCCCAATTTTGCGGGTCGAGCGCGAGGTCGCGATGCCCGGCGGGGCGGGGAACGTCGTCCGCAACCTGACCGCGCTGGGCGCCGCCGTGGCCTTCGTCTCCATCCTCGGCGATGATCAGGCGGGGTCGGACCTGACCGGCTTGATCGGCGGACAGCCGGGGGTCGAGCCGTGGCTGCTGGTCGAGGGTGGTAGGGCGACGACGCTCAAGACCCGCTATGTCGCGAACGGCCAGCAGATGCTGCGCGCCGACCAGGAGAGCACGGCGCCAATCAATGAGAAACTCGGCGAGCGGCTGCTGCGCATCGCCCGGGACGCGATGGCGGCGACTACGATCACGGTTCTGTCTGACTACAACAAGGGGTTGTTGGCCAGCGATACGGCCACCCAGCTCATCGCCGCCGCGCGCGCCGCCGGGCGGCGGGTCATCGTCGATCCGAAGGGCGATGACTACGCCCGCTACGCCGGCGCGGACATCATCACGCCGAACCGGCGGGAGCTTGCGCAGGCAATTTCGATGCCGGTTGGGACCGAGGCCGAGATCATCGCCGCCGCCGGGGCGCTGATGGCGCGGCACGGTTTCGGCGCGGTGCTGGTGACACGGTCCGAGGACGGGATGACGCTGCTCGACGCCGACGGCGCGCACCATTTCCCGGCCGAGGCGCCGGAGGTGTTCGACGTGTCGGGCGCGGGGGACACGGTGGTCGCCACACTCGCCGCCGGGGTCGCCGCCGGGCTGCCGCTGCCGGTCGCGACGCGGCTGGCCAACATTGCGGCCGGCATCGTGGTCGGCAAGGTCGGCACCGCGGTGGCGCGCGAGACGGACCTGCTCGCGGCGATTTCGCCCCAGGGGGGCGCGCTCCGCAAAGTCGTCGACCGTGCTACCGCGGCCGAACAGGTGGAGCGGTGGCGCCGCATGGGCTGGCGCGTTGGTTTCACCAATGGCTGTTTCGACCTGCTGCATCCCGGTCACGTCCACCTGCTGGAGCAGGCCCGCGCGGCATGCGACCGGCTGGTGGTTGGGCTCAATTCGGACGCGAGCGTCCGCCGTCTGAAAGGACCGACGCGGCCGGTGCAGCCGGAGGCGGCGCGCGCCGCCGTGCTGGCGAGCCTCGCTTCGGTCGATCTCGTCACGGTGTACGACGAGGACACGCCGCTCGCGCTACTCCACGAGCTGCATCCCGACCTGCTGGTCAAGGGCGCCGACTACACGCTCGAGACGGTCGTCGGCGCCGAGGATATGCGGGGCTGGGGCGGGCGTGTCATGTTGGCCGGGCTGCTGGCTGGCCATTCTACAACGGCAACGGTCGCCCGATTGCGCGGCTAAAGGCGATCAGGCTTTCGAGGGGGAAACGATAATGTCTACATCACATGCCAGGCCGGGCGTCGTGCCGGCCGGGTCAGCCGCGTCCGGTGCGTCCCGCGCGGCGGAGGCGGCCGCCATCTCGGCCAGGCTCGATCGGCTGCCGGCGACTCGGTACGTCTGGACTCTCGTGCTGCTGCTTTCGCTCGGTGGCTTGTTCGAGTTCTACGACCTCTTTCTCAGCGCTTACGTCGCGCCCGGCCTGATCAAGTCCGGGATCTTCACCGCGACGACAAAGAGCTTCTTCGGCTTCACCGGGTTCGCGAGCTTCGTCGCGGCGTTCTTCCTCGGCCTCTTTTTCGGCACGATCCTGCTCGGCTTCGTCGCTGACCGGTTCGGGCGGAAGTCGATCTTCACGTTCTCGCTGCTGTGGTACTCGGTCGCGACCGTCATCATGGCGTTTCAGAATACTGCGGACGGGCTCAACCTCTGGCGCTTCATCGCCGGTCTCGGCGTCGGCGTCGAACTGGTGACGATTGATACGTACATTTCGGAGCTCGTGCCCGCGCATATCCGCGGCCGTGCGTTCGCGATCAACCAGACGATCCAGTTCGCCGCGGTGCCGATCGTCGCCGCGCTCGGCTGGTGGCTCGTGCCGCAGGCGCCGCTGGGCCTCGATGGCTGGCGGTGGCTCATGCTGATTGGCGCGGCGGGCGCTGTCGTCGTGTGGTGGATCCGGCTGCGTGTGCCGGAGAGCCCGCGCTGGCTCGCGACGCATGGGCGGCTCGAAGACGCTGAGCGCGCGACGACGCAGATGGAGGCCCGCGTGCAAGCCGAACTCGGCGCACCGCTGCCGCCGCCCGGCCCACCGGTCGAGGTCGTTGCGCGTGGTAGCTTCGTCGAGATCTGGCGCCCGCCCTATCTCAACCGGACGGTCATGTTCATCCTGTTCAACATCTTCCAGACCGTCGGCTTCTATGGGTTCGCCAACTGGGTGCCGACACTGCTGATCGCCAAGGGCATCACGATCACGCACAGCCTCCAATACACGTTCATCATCGCGATCGCCTCGCCGCTCAGCCCGCTCATCTGCACGTTGTTTGCCGACAAGATCGAGCGGAAGTGGCAGATCGTCATCGCGGCGGCCGGCGTCGGCATCACGGGACTGATATTCGCCGCGCTGTCGGCGCCGGCGACGATCATCATTGCCGGCGTCGTGCTGACGTTCTTCAGCAACATGATGTCCTTCGCGTTCCACACCTATCAGCCGGAGCTGTATCCGACCCGCATCCGCGCGGTCGCGGTCGGGTTCGTCTATTCGTGGAGCCGGCTGTCGGTGGTGTTCATGGCGTTCGTCATCGCGTGGGCGCTCCGCGAGTTCGGCGTACCTGGCGTGTTCGTGTTGATCGCGGGCAGCATGGTCATCGTCGTGCTGGCGATCGCGCTCCTCGGCCCGAGGACGCGGGACCGGCCGCTCGAATCGATCTCGCACTAGGCGACAAGCATCGGCCTCGGACATCCGAGGCCGATGCAGCTCACGGTGACATGGCAGGGTGTCAGGGCAGAGAGTCCCGGGTGCGCTGACCGGTCAGCCTATTCTCGCGAGCAACGCCGACATTTTTCCGATTGATACGGTTATGCTTATGAGGCGCACGTATTAGGCGTTGGGCGAATAGGTCGCCGCTTGCGGGGTGGCGTTCGGCCTACTCGGGCCGGACGCCGCAGCGCCGGTCGGCGTCGAAGGCCGGGTCGAGGAGGGCCGCCAGCCGGTCGGCGGCGAGCGTCGCGAACCGGTGTGTCAACGCCCGCCGCCGCGCCGGCGGCAGCGCGACCGAAACCGCATCGCGTATCACCTCGGCGCCGTCATCGGCCGCGACAATCAGGCCGACAGGTTCGGGCAGGAGGGCCTGCGGAAAATCGGCGTCCACTGCGAAATAGAGCGCGT
>CAYSTX010000131.1:0-9990 GCA_964434035.1 uncultured Acetobacteraceae bacterium | reverse complement strand
CGTGCAGCTTGCCCATGTTCGCCTCAAGCTGCGCGTTCGGGATCATGTCGATGATGCGGCCGTGGTCCATGACATAGTGCCGATCAGCGACGGTCGCGGCGAAGCGGAAGTTCTGCTCGACCAGCAGCACGGTGAAGCCGCGCTCCTTGATCGCGCGGATGGTCCGGCCGATCTGCTGCACGATGACGGGAGCCAGCCCTTCGGTCGGCTCATCAAGCAGCAGCAGACGCGCGCCGGTTCGCAGGATGCGGGCGATCGCCAGCATCTGCTGCTCGCCGCCGGACAGTTTCGTGCCCTGCGCGGTCGAGGCGCGCTCCTTGAGGTTCGGAAACAGCGTGTAGATCTCATCGATGCCGAGCCCGCCGGATGCGACGATCGGCGGTAGCATCAGGTTTTCGGTGACCGACAGGCTGGCGAAGATTGCCCGCTCCTCCGGGCAGATCGCGATGCCTTCGCGCGCAACCATGTTCGGCGCCATGCCGATCGTCTCGGTGCCGCGATAACTGATGCTGCCGGCGCGACGCGGCACGATGCCCATGATCGACTTCATGGTCGTCGTCTTGCCGGCGCCGTTGCGGCCAAGCAACGTCACCACCTCGCCCTCGCCGACGTTGAAATCGACACCATGCAGGACATGGCTCTCGCCGTACCAGGCATTGAGCCCGGAGACCGTCAACATCGGGGCCTCAAGCATCGGTCGTCCCCAGATAGGCCGAGATGACCTCGGGGTTGGCGGAGACGGTGGCGTAGTCGCCCTCCGCCAGCACCCGGCCGCGTGTCAGCACGGTGATCTTGTCGCAGAGGCCTTCGACCACCGACAGATTGTGCTCGACCATCAGGATCGTCCGCCCGGCGCGGATGCGGCGGATCAGGGCGACGATCCGATCCACGTCCTCATGGGTCATCCCGGCCGTCGGCTCATCGAGGAGCATCACTTCGGGGTCGAGCGCGAGCGTGGTCGCGATCTCGAGCGCCCGCTTGCGTCCGTATGACAGCAGCACGGCCGGCGTGTCCTCATAGCCGGCGAGGCCTACATCGACGAGGAGCGCGCGCGCCTGGTCGTTGAACGCGCACAGCAGCCTCTCGCTCCGCCAGAAATCAAACGACGCCCCGCGCGCCCGCTGTAGCGCGAGCCGCACGTTCTCGAGCGCCGTCAGGTGCGGGAACACAGCCGATATCTGAAAGCTGCGCGCGAGGCCGAGACGCGCCACGGCCGCCGGTTTGAGGCCGGTGATGTCGCGTCCCTTGAAACGAATTTCGCCGCCGGATGGCGGCAGGAATTTCGTCAACAGGTTGAAACACGTCGTCTTACCGGCGCCGTTCGGGCCGATCAGCGCGTGGATGGTCCCCGCCTCGACCCGGAGATCGACACCGTTCACCGCGACGAAACCGCGAAACTCTTTGGTCAGCCCCGATGTTTCGAGGATGGCGACTGACACGCTCGAACGCTCCCAACGACTGTTTCTGTTTTTGTAGACCAAGACCTAGCATAGATCACGGCTCACGCCAGCGTTTGCATATCGCTCGCGGCGACGCAAGATTATCCAATGACACCCTCCAATAACGCGATTCGGCACCGAACGATGCGGCTGACGACGCTCCTGTTCGCGCCGGCCGACTCCGAGCGGAAGATGGCGAAGGCGATCGAGACGGAGGCGGACGGCGTCATCCTCGACCTCGAGGACAGCGTCGCCGCCCAGGGGAAGGTCGCGGCACGCGCGACCGCCGCCGCCGCGATGCGCGCCGCCCCTCCCGACCGGACGATCGTCGTCCGGGTTAATCCGGTTGGTACCGACTGGTATCTCGGAGACCTCGCCGCCGCCGTCGCCGCGCGGCCCGCTTCCGTAATGCTACCGAAATGCACCGGCCTCGATCAACTCGTTGCGCTGGACCATCATCTAGAGGCGCTGGAAGCCGCATCTGGCCTCGCGATCGGCGGCATCGCCGTGCTCGCGTTGGTGACTGAGACGGCCGGCTCCGTCCTCGCGCTGCCGGAATATCGGCATGGCGTGCCGTCGCGCGTGCGTGCGTTCTGTTTCGGGGCCGAGGATCTGGCGGCCGATCTCGGCGTGTCACCCCGGCTGCCCGACGGATCCTATCCGGCGCCGATCGCGGCGGCGCGGGCGGCGACGCTTTCGGCGGCGGCGGCGGCGGGTGTCGCAGCGATCGACACGCCGTTTCCCGACCCGCGCGACCCGGACGGCTTAGCTGCCGAAACGGCGCGCGCAATCGCGGACGGTTTCGCGGGAAAGTTGTTGATCCATCCGGCGCAGATCGCCCCGGTCGCAGCCGCGTTCCGTCCCTCACCTGAACGTCTCGCCTGGGCGCGCGCCGTGCGGGATGCGTTCGCGGCAAATCCGGGCGCCGGGGTGCTGACGCTCGACGGACGGATGCTTGACCGGCCGCATTTGCGGCTAGCGCTGCGGCTGCTTGGCGAGGCCGGCTAACGGCGAAACGCGGCCGACCGTTGCGCTCCATGAGTACGAAAGACACCGTCCGCCCGAACGTTGCGCTTCCGAACTTTGCGCGGCTCGGCGGCGCGCTCCTGCTCGGCGCCTGCTCCCTCGGGCCCGCCTATCACCGTCCGTCCGCCGACATCCCCGCCGCCTTCCGCGCGACGCCCGCGACGGCGGCGACCGCGTGGCCCGATCCGGCGTGGTGGCGCGGCTTCCGCTCGCCAACGTTGGACGAACTGGAGGACAGCGCCCGCGCGTCTAATCAGACGATCGCCGCCGCTGTCGGCCGGGTGCGTCAGGCGGACGCGCAAGTGCGGATCGCGGGCGCGGCTCTGTTGCCGACCGTGTCGACCAGCGCGGGCGACCTATACGAATCGGTCGGCGCGGGCACGCGGGCGAGCAACGCCGGTCTCGCCGGGCTCGGCGGCATCGCCGGCTCCTCGGCCTTCGGCTCGGCCGCGTTCAGCAGGAAATCCCGGGTCATCCGCGCCTACACGGTCACCGCGAGTGCCAGTTACGAACTCGATTTCTGGGGCCGGAACCGAGCGCTCACCGACGCCGCCATCGCGTCGGCAGTCTTCAGCCGGTTCGACCAGCAGGTCGTGGCGCTCACGGTCGCGACCAACGTCGCCGCCACCTGGTTCAACGCGCTCGCCTTCGAGGACCGGACCGCGATTGCCGAGCGTAACCTACGCGATGCCGAACAGGTGCTGGCCGTCATCCGCGCCCGGCTCGAGGTCGGCACGGCGAGCGCGCTGGATGTCGCGCAGGAGGAGGCGCTGGTGGCCGGGCAACGCGCCGCGCTGCCGGGGCTGCGCAACCAGGCGCAACAGCAATTGATCGCGCTCGGCATCCTCGCCGGCGTGCCGCCCGAGCGGCTGCGCCTGCCGCCCGGCACGCTCAACGACTTGCCGCTGCCGGAGGTGTCGCCGGGCCTGCCGTCCGCCCTGCTCGAACGGCGGCCGGACGTGGCCGAGGCCGAGGCGAATCTGGTCTTCGCTAACGCGAACATCCGTGCCGCGCGCGCCGCGTTCTTTCCGGCGATCACGCTGACGAACTCGACCGGCTATCAAAGCAACGCGCTCAATACGCTCATCAACCCCAGCTCACTGCTGTTCAGCATTGCCGCCAATGCCGCCCAGCCTATTTTTGACGGTGGAACACTGCGCGGTCAGCTCGAGCAGGCGCGCGGCCGACAGGACGAGCTGGTTGCGGATTACCGCCAGGCAATCCTGCAAGCGTTCACCGATACGGAGCAGGCGCTGACCGCATACCAACTCACGACCGAGCAGGAGCGCCTGCAACGACAGGCCGTCGCGACGGCGCAGCGGGCGGCCAACATCGCGCGGGCGCAGCTTGAGGCCGGAACCGTCGACATCACCACCGTTCTACAGGCACAGACGACGCTGTACAACGACGAGGACGTTCTGGCGCAGGTCCGCTCGTCGCGGTTTCAGGCGTTGGTAAGCTTATATAAGGCGCTCGGTGGGGGCTGGGTGCAGCCGAGCGGGCCGATCCTCGACGATTTCCCAGGCCTGTCGCCGGGGCGCGTCGGCGGAGGGGTGGCGCTGCCGATCGGCGGTAACGTCCGGTAAAAGGCCAGGGACTTGGGGAAACGGCCGTCCAATGAGCGTCTCGGCTAGAGAGATCGACCGACCGGACGCGTCAACGCGACGCCGCGCGCGGCTGTCGCGTCAGGCCGGCATGGTGCTGCTGTGCCTGCTGGTCGTCGCCGGCATCGTCTATGCCGCCTTCTTCTGGCACGCTGCCGCCCCCACCAAGACAACCAAGCCGGCCGAGCCGGTGCCGGTGCTCGCCGCAACGTCTGTGGCGCGGGACGTGCCGATCTACCTCGACGGGCTCGGGACGGTGCAGGCGTATCACACGGTCACGGTGCGGCCGGTCGTCGACGGCCCGCTGATCGAGGTGAATTTCAAGGAAGGCCAGACCGTCCACGAAGGCGACGTGCTCGCCCGGATCGACCCGCGCCCGCTGCAGGCGTCGCTCGATCAGATGGTCGCGAAGCAGAAACAGGATCAGGCGACGCTCGCCAACGCCCGGGTCGATCTGGCCCGCTACGCGAAGCTCGCCGCGACCGCCTACACGAGCGCCCAGCAATCGGACACGCAGCGCGCGCTGGTGGCGCAGCTCGAGGCGCAGGTCGCCGGCGATCAGGCGATGATCGACAACGCGCGCACGCAGCTCGGCTACACGACGATCCGCGCGCCGCTCACCGGTCGCGCCGGCATTCGGCTGGTTGATGCGGGCAACATCGTCCACGCCGCTGACACGACCGGCATCGTCGTCCTCACGCAGCTACAGCCGATCTCGGTCATCTTCACCCTGCCGCAGCAGACGCTGCCGGACGTGCGAGCGGCGATGCAGGACGGACCGGCCGAGACGCTTGCCGTGCCGCAGGGCGCGGACGGCGCGGCGATGCCTGTGCTCGATCGCGGCACGCTGTCGGTGCTCGACAATTCGGTCGATTCGACCACCGGCACGATCAAGCTGAAAGCGACGTTCCCGAACGTGGAGGAGCGGCTCTGGCCCGGCGGCTTCGTCGGCGTGCGGCTCCGCGTGCGGATCGACCACGGCGCGGTCACGGTGCCTCCCGCGGCCGTGCAGCGCGGGCCGTCCGGGTCGTTCGTCTATGTCATAGGCGGCGATAGCGTCGTCGCGCGCCGGCCGGTGGCGGTCGGGCACGAGGACGAACAGGTCGCCGTGCTGCAATCCGGCCTCGCGGCGGGCGAGCGTGTCGTCGTTGATGGCGCGTCGCGGCTGACGGACGGGTCGCGCGTCTCGATCGTACAGTCGCCGCCGACGGCGCAGGACGGCCCGGTCGCGGCTCAGGCGCCCGGCTCGGCCAACGCACGGCAAGGTGCGCGCGCGAGAGGAGCGGCGGGCGCCGCCACGCCGTGAACATCTCGGCGATCTTCATCGCCCGCCCGATCGCGACATGGCTGCTCGCCGCCGCGGTCCTCCTCGCCGGCGCACTCGGCTACAACGCGCTGCCGGTTTCCGCACTGCCGCAGGTCGATTTCCCCACCATTCAGGTGACAACGCAACTGCCCGGCGCGGGGCCGGAGACGGTCGCGACACTGATCACCGCATCGCTCGAACGGCAGTTGGGGCAGATCCCTGGCCTCGTCACCATGACATCCGCGAGCAGCGAGGGCACAAGCCAGATCACGCTGCAGTTTCAGCTCGACCGCAGTATCGACACGGCCGCGCAGGACGTGCAGGCGGCGATCAACGCGGCGAGCGGCACGCTGCCGGTCACCCTGCCGTATCCGCCCGTTTACTCCAAGGTGAACCCGGCCGACGCGCCAATCCTGACGATCGCGCTGACGTCGGACAGCGTGCCGCTCGATCAGATCGCCGACATCGCCGACACGATGCTGCAGCCGAAGCTCAGTCAGATCGACGGCGTCGGCAAGGTGACGGTGCAGGGCAACCTCAAACGCGCGGTGCGCGTGCGGGTGGATCCGGCGCGGCTCGCCGCCTACGGGCTCGGGCTTGAAGACGTCCGCACCGCCGTCGCGGCCGCCAACGCCAACGGCGCGAAGGGCGGTTTCGATGGACCGCGCCAATCGGTGGCACTCGGCGCGAACGATCAGCTGCTGTCGGCCGAGGCTTACCGCAACCTCGTGATCGCGTGGCGCAACGGTGCCCCCGTGCGGCTCTCCGACGTCGGCAGCGTGGTGGGCGGCGTCGAGAACGACCGGGTCGCGTCGACCTACCTCGGCCAACCCGCCGTCGTGCTCGACATCCAGCGCCAGCCCGGCGCGAACATTGTCCGCACCGTCAGCCTTGTCCGCGACGCGCTCCCCGACCTCGAGGCGGCGATGCCGGCCAGCGTGAAGCTCACCATCGTTGCCGACCGGACGCAGACCATCCGCGCCTCGGTCCACGACGTGCAGGTGACCCTGCTGCTGGCGATGCTGCTGGTCGTGATGGTGATCTTCGCCTTCCTGCGTTCGTGGCGGGCGACGCTTATTCCGGCGGTGGCACTGCCGCTGTCGCTGATCGGCACGTTCGGCATCATGGCGATGTGCGGCTTCGGGCTCGACAATCTGTCGCTGATGGCGCTGACGGTCGCGACCGGCTTCGTCGTCGACGACGCGATCGTGATGATCGAAAACATCGTCCGCCTGATGGAGGACGGCGTGCCGCCGTTGCAGGCGGCATTTCGCGGCGCGGGGCAGATCGGGTTCACGATCATCTCGCTGACGTTCTCGCTGATCGCCGTGTTCATCCCGCTACTGTTCATGACCGGCGTCGTCGGCCGCCTGTTCCGGGAGTTCGCGATCACGCTGGCGGTCGCCGTCGTCGTCTCGGCGCTCGTGTCGCTGACGCTGACGCCCATGATGGCCGGCCGCCTCTTGCGCCCGCGCCGCGTGCAGGATGAGGGGCGGCTCGGTCGGTTCGCCGAAAGTTTATTCGCGCGGCTGACGTCGTTCTATCGGCGCACGCTGCTCTGGTCGTTGCGGCATCAGCGTCTCGTGCTGCTGATCGCGATCGGTACGCTCGCCGGCACAATCGCGCTCTATATCGTCGCACCCAAGGGCTTCCTGCCGCAGCAGGACACTGGAGTGCTGATTGCGGTGACGGAGGGTGAGCAGAGCATTTCGATCCCGGCCCTCAACGCGCTCCAACTGCGCGCCGCCACCATCGTCCAGGCCGACCCGGCCGTCACCGGCGTCGCGTCCTTCGTCGGCGCGGGTGAGATCAATACGGCGGCGAATACCGGGCAGATCACCATTGCGCTGAAACCGATCGGCAAGCGCGATCCGGCGCCGGTGGTGATCGCGCGGCTCGAACGCGCGCTGGCGCCAATCCCGGGGCTCCGCGTCTTCATCAAGCCGGTGCAGGACATCCAGATCGGCACGCGCATCAGCCGCACGCCGTATCAATACACGCTCGTCGATACCGATCCGCTGGAGCTGTCGATCTGGGCACCGCGACTCCTCGCCGCGATGCGCGCGCTGCCCGAGCTGTCTGGGGTCGCGAGCGACCAGCAGACGAACGGCTTTCGCACCTTCGTCCGCGTCGATCGCGCCGCCGCAATGCGGCTCGGCGTGACCATGCAGGCGGTGCAGGATACGCTCTACGACGCGTTCGGGCAGCGTCAGATCTCCACCATCTTCGGGCAGGCTAACCAGTACCGCGTCGTGCTGGAATCGGACCCGACATGGCAGGCGGACGCGAACCGGATCGGCGACCTCCGCGTACCCGGGACCAACGGCGCGCAGGTGCCGCTGTCGGCGATCGCGACGATCGAGCGCACGACCGCGCCGCTCGTGATCACGCATGAAGAACAGTTTCCCGCGGTCACGCTCAGCTTCGATCTCGCGCCGGGCGTCTCGCTCGGGCAGGCGGTCACGGCAATCCGGCAGGCGCGCGAAACCATCGGACTACCGGCAACGGTCTCGGGCAGCTATTCCGGAGACGCGGCGGAGTTTCAGCGCTCGACGCGGGCGCCGGCGGGCCGGAGGCGGCGGCGCGGCGGCGGCCGTCTCAGCGGCGGCACGGGCGGCAGCTTCGGCGGCCTCGCGGGCTTCAGCCTCGACACGCTCCCGCTCGGCCTGCTCGGCGGCGCGCTTCGCCTCTTCCTCGCGCCGCCGCGCCTCTTCGGCGGCCGAGAGGATCGAAATTTTTTCCTGCTCGCGCCGTTCGGCCTCGCGCTTTGCGTTCGCGACCTGCTGCTCGGCGAGCGCCCGCTGACGGGCGGCAAGCTCGGTCGCGGTCAGCGCGCGCGGAACGGGGCCGGGCGAGCGCGCGCCGCCGCCGCCACCGCCGCCACCGCCCGATCCAGGGGCGCGGGCGCCAGGCGCCGGCGTCTGCACGGGCGCGGAGGTGCCGGGCGCAGGGCCAGGTGCCCGCTTCTTCCGCACTTCCACTTGCACGACCTTGGAGCGGCCGTGGCTGAAACTCTGTCGCACCGATCCCGCGTCCACGGTCCGGCCAAGCTCCAGCCGCCCCGCGGGCCGCAGAGAGAGCCGGCCCTTGGCCGCGTCCTGATCGCTGGTATCGCTCATACTGTCGTCCAAACCCTCAACAGCCATTCGCTGGCCGATCCGTGGTCATAGGCGCGTCCGCCGGGCCAACCAACCCGCGAAGCCGCGCCGCCTCGATTTTCAACGCGTCGGCCAGTCCCCCGCGCGCGACCGCCACGTGCATCACATGGTCGCGCGCGAAGACCGAACCAAGCGTCGCCGCATCAAGCGGTGTTTCCACCGCAAGCCCGGCGCCCGCTCCGGCCAGCAGCCGGGCACGTTCGGCCGCGCTGCCGTCGCTCGCCTGCAGGACGAGCACCGCCCGGCCGACGGCCACCCATTCCCGCGCCTTCTGGAAACCGCCAACTGCCTGACCCGCGCGGCGGGCCAGACCCAGCGTGTCAATAATGCGCCGCCGCACGCCGGCGGTAAGGATCCCGGTAAGATCAGACGGGACCGCAACCTGACCCCGGGCTGCGCGGGCAAACGCGCGCGCCAGACCGCCAGTGGCGCCCGCGCGTTCTATCACATCGCGATTTGCGCTCAACCAGATTCCCCGGCCGGGCAGCCGTGCGCCGAGGTCGGGGACAAGCGTCCGATCGGGACCGATGACAAAGCGGATCATCACTTCTTTCGGCAGCACGTCGCGCGTAACGATGCACCGGCGCAGCGGCCCGCGCTCGATATCGTGAGCGTCCGCGTCGGCCGTGTCCTCGGCGTCGTCAGGCGAAGGGTTGTTGGGCGCGGCGTCAGGCGTGGTCCGTATCCTTCACGCCACCGGACGCATCGTCCTCGAACCAATGCGCGCGGGCCGTCATGATGACAGCGTTCGCCGTCTCCTCGTCCATCGACTCGGCGCCGCCAAGTGCCTCGATCAGTTCGTCGGAGGCGAGATCGGCAAGGTCGTCAAGCGTCTTGATCCCCTTTTCGCCGAGCGAGACCAAGTTGGCTGGCGTCAGAGGCTCGATCGCCGCAACCGCGTCCTCGACGCCGAGCGCGCGGCGCTTGTCGTCGAGCGCCTCGTCGCGGCGGGCGAGGAAGGCCTGCGCGCGACGGATCAGCTCGTCGGCGACGGTCTCATCGAAGCCCTCGATCGCGGCCAGTTCGACCGGATCGACGTAGGCCAGCTCCTCGACGGTATTGAAGCCCTCGGTCACCAGAAGGCCCGCGATCACGTCGTCGACATCGAGCGCCTCGACGAAGAGGCCGCTGCGGCGGCGGAACTCTTCCTGCCGGCGCTCGCTCTCCTCCGCCTCGGTCAGGATGTCGATGTCCCAGCGCGTCAGCTGGCTCGCGAGCCGAACGTTCTGGCCGCGACGGCCGATCGCGAGGCTAAGTTGCTCGTCGGGCACAACGACCTCGACCCGCCCGGCCTCCTCGTCCATCACCACTTTGGTCACCTCGGCCGGTGCGAGCGCGTTGACGACGAAGGTCGCGGCCTGTGGAGACCACGGGATGATGTCGATCTTCTCGCCCTGCAGCTCCTGAACGACCGCCTGGACGCGCGAGCCGCGCATACCGACGCAGGCGCCGACCGG
>CAYSTX010000130.1:0-10000 GCA_964434035.1 uncultured Acetobacteraceae bacterium | reverse complement strand
TGTTGCGCGCTGGTACCCGAAAAATCGATGGTGGCGCGGCCCTGGCGCGGGTCGTCGGCAATGGATACCGCCACCGCCGTGCCGTTATCGAGTTCGTAGCGAAAGTGCCCATCCCGCAATGTTGACAACATGCGCCGCACCGCCGTAGCGGCGTTGTTGCGCACGTGGCGCATGTAAGCCAACACCACGTCCCGCCCGACCACACCCATCAGCCGCTGCAGCTCGGCTGCCCCGCGTGCGCACGCGGCCACCTGAGCCTTGAGATCGCCGATGTTCTGCTCGGCATTGCGGACCGGATAGGGGCCCGAAGCCAGCAGTGCGCGCAACTCGGTTTCGCGGAACCTGCCGGCGCTGACCAACGGGAAGTTGTCGATCAGAACGCCCTCCTCGACGAGCGTCGAGCTGTTCGACGGCATCGAGCCGGGTGTGATGCCGCCAATGTCCGCATGGTGCCCGCGGGCGGCAACATTGAAAAGGATGCGCTCGCCGGTTGCATCGAAGACCGGCATCACGACCGTCACGTCCGGAAGATGGGTGCCGCCACGATAGGGGTTGTTCAGGGCAATCACATCGCCGGGTCCGGGAGCCGCCGCGAGAGCCGCGCGGACGCTGTCGCCCATGGAGCCCAGGTGGACGGGCATATGCGGCGCATTCGCGATCAGTGCACCGCCGGCATCGAACAGGGCGCATGAGAAGTCCAGGCGCTCCTTGATGTTCACCGAGTGGGCGGTGTTCTGTAGCGCGGCGCCCATCTGCTCGGCGATGGACATGAACAGGTTGTTGAATAGCTCGAGCCTCACCGGATCGACTTCAGCCGATGCGGCGCGGGCCGCCGGTGCCTGCGTCCGCTTCAGGACCAGATCCCCGCTGGACGTGAGCGCCGCTGTCCAGCCGGGCTCGATGATCGTGGTGGAAGTCGCCTCGAAGACGATTGCGGGCCCGGCGATGCTCTGACCAGCAGCCAGCGCAGTCCGGTCATAGGCCGGGGTCGGCCGCATGCTGCCCGCCATGTGGCATTGCATGATCTTCGCGGGGCGAGCGGCATCTTTCGCGCCAGGCGGTCCCAACTTGGCATCCGCTCCGCCCGCAGCGCCGATCATCTCGACCGCGACCGACTCCACGACGAGCGCTACGCCCGGCATCGTGAATGCAAAGCGGCGGCGATAGGCCTCTGCGAAGCTCGTAACCAGCTCCTCCAAGGCTCCATAGTCGACTTCGAGCGCGGTATCGGATCCGCGGTACTTGATGTAGACGCGCGGCTCCGCCCGGGTCTGACTCACGGAAACTCCCTGGGCCGCAAGCTCCACTTCCCCTGCCCGGAACAGCTCGCCGATGACTTTCCCGAGACGTGTGACCAGGCCGCTGTCCAGCACCTCCTCCACGGTCGCCTGCTTGATCAGGCGCACGTCAGCGAGACCCATCCCGTAGGCCGACAGTACGCCCGCCAGAGGGTGAACCATGATCTGTGTCATACCGAGGACATCGGCAACCAGGCAGGCGTGCTGGCCGCCAGCGCCGCCAAAACATGCGAGGGTGTATTGCGTGACATCGTAGCCGCGCGCCACCGACACGTGCTTGATGGCGTTGGCCATATTGTCGACAGCGATCCTGATGAACCCTTCCGCGATCTGCATCGGCTCGAGGCGGGTGCCGCTCGCAGCCGCCACTTCGTCGGCCATGAGTTGGAATTTCGCGCGCACCGCCTCAGCGTCGAGCGGCTGGTCGCCGCCGGGTCCGAACACCGCCGGAAACATCTCCGGCTGCAGCTTGCCCGTCATCACGTTGCAGTCGGTGATGGTGAGGGGGCCGCCGCGCCGATAGCTGGCGGGTCCCGGATTCGCGCCGGCCGATTCGGGTCCGACGCGCAGGCGCGTCCCATCGAACCGGCAGATGGAGCCGCCGCCGGCCGCGACGGTGTGGATATTCATCAGCGGCGCCCGCAGACGCACTCCCGCGACCAGAGTCTCGAAGCTGCGCTCGTAGGTGCCCGTGTAATGAGAGACGTCCGTCGAAGTGCCTCCCATGTCGAAGCCGATGACCTGGCGGAATCCGGCGGCTGCGGCGGTTCGCGCCATGCCGACGATCCCTCCGGCCGGACCTGACAGGATCGAATCCTTGCCCTGGAAGCGGGCGGCGGCGACGAGGCCGCCGTTGGACTGCATGAATGACAGGGGTACTTCGGGACCGAGCTCGCGCGTGAGCTGGTCGACGTAGCGGCGCAAAATGGGGGAAAGGTAGGCATCTGCCACGGTCGTGTCGCCGCGCCCGATGAGCTTCATCAGGGCCGCGGTCTGGTGGCTCGTGGAGACCTGCGTGAAGCCCACCTCCCGGGCCAGATCGGCCACGCGCAGCTCATGCTCGGGATAGCGGTAGCCGTGCATCAGGACAATGCCGATCGAGCGGATCCCCGCGGCGAAGGCGAGCGTCAGCGAGGTTCGCGCGGCCTCGGCGTGCAACGCTTGCAGCACCTCTCCCTGGGCTGTCACGCGCTCGTCGATCTCGACCACCCGCTCGTATAGTTGGGTGGGGAGAACGATTTTCCGTTCGAACAATTTCGGCCGATTCTGATAGCCGATGCGCAGAGCATCCGCAAAGCCGCGCGTGATGGCCAGCAAAGTGCGCTCGCCTTTGCGTTCGAGCAGCGCGTTGGTGGCTACCGTGGTGCCCATCTTCACTTCGCTGATGAGGCCTTTGGGAATGGGATCCTCCCCGAGCCCGAGGACCTCGCGGATGCCGTGCACCGCGGCATCCGTGTAACGCGCCGGATTGTCCGACAGCAGCTTGTGGACGACGAGGCTGCCGTCCGGACGTTGGGCTACGATGTCAGTGAACGTACCACCCCGGTCGATCCAGAAACGCCAGCCCTGCTGCAAGCTGCTTCGCACCATTGACGGCCCCTCTCCGCACCTTCGAACGTCGCCCGCTATAATAGGGCATGAATTCGGACGTGCAGAAACTCCTCATCGTGTACCACTCGCTGACGGGCGGCACGCTGCAGATGGCGCGCGCGGCAGCTGCCGGCGCTGCCCGGGAACCGGATGTCAGGGTGCAGCTGGAGACGGCCGCTGCCACGGGTCCGGACCTGTTGCTCGAGTCGAGCGGTTACCTGTTCGCCTGTCCTGAGAATCTCGCTGCCATGTCGGGCCTGATGAAGGACTTCTTCGACCGGACCTACTATCCGGTGTTGGAAAGGATCGAGGGGCGGCCTTATGCGACCCTGATCTGTGCGGGCAGCGACGGGAGCAATGCGGCGCGGCAGATCGAGCGGATCGCCACCGGTTGGCGGCTGAAGGCCATTGCGGACCCCCTGATCGTCTGCACTCATGCGCAGACGCCCGAGGCCATCCTGAAACCGAAGCAGATCAGCGCGGCTGATCTGGCGCGCTGCGATGAGCTCGGCGCCACGCTCGCAGCCGGACTCGCCTTGGGAATCTACTGAAGCCCGCTGCCGGTCGGCGAGCGGGCTTGCAGACTTCCCGCCGCGTCAGCGCGGCGGGGCAGGCTCAGAGCCTCATCGCTGTCAAAATTTCGCCGTCAGACTGACGAACAAATACCGCCCGTAGGTATCGTACATCGATGCCAGCATGTTCCCGTTGACCAGCAGCGGATTCAGATTGAACCCGACGATCGGCGGCTGTTTGTCCAGCAGGTTGTCGACCCCGAGCCGCAGGCTGACGTGCTTGCCCAGGTCGAAGCCCACATCCAGATCGAAGTAATCATAGGCCGGAACCTGGGAATCGACCGGATAGGCTGTGGCGGTCGCCAGCTGCGGATTCGGGCTGAGCTGCTCGGATTTCAAGGAGCCGATATGGCGCCAGTTCAGCGATGCCTCGACGCCACCGATCGGCAACGCCCAGGTGGTACGCAGCTTGTGCCGCCAGCTCGGAATCGGCGATGTCGGCCCCTCGCCGGTGCAGGTCGGCCCGTAATACCCCGTGCAATCGACCGCCGGCAGGCCCGGAACGGTCGTGATCACATTGTTGAGCTGGACGCTGCCTGCGAATGCAAAGGAGATGGATCCGGCACTCTCGAGGTCCAGCACATAGTTCGCGTCGACATCGATACCGCTTTCCTCATAGGAGCCGGTATTCAGGCCCGTGGCGATAATGCGCCCTGCCGTGGGTCCCGTACCGATCGACAGCGAGCCGGTGGCGTCGCGCACTATCAGCGGACAATAGAACGTCTCGCCGTCGAGGCAGTTGTTCAGCGACGCATTGGCGGGCAGCGACCCGATGTATTTGTTGATCCTGATGCGCCAGTAATCGACGCTGACCGAAAGAGTGCGCGCCAGGCTGCGCGGCGTCAGCACGATCCCGGCCGTCACGGTATCGGCGATCTGCGGCTTGAGATTCGGATTGCCGCCGGTCAACACATTGGTGGTCGTGGCCGAGGCGATCTTGCCGTACTGCGCCGCCGTGACACCGGTGCGCGCGCACTGCGCCAGCGTTGCCGTCGGAACGCCGGTGGTTGGATCGTTCGCGCAAGGATCGCTGAAGTTGAACTGCTGCACGATCTGCGAGAGGAACAATTCATGTCCGTTCGGCGCCCGCACCGCGCGGCTGAGCGAGCCGCGCAGGCGCGCCAGCTCATCCGGCGCCCACTCGAGGCCGAAGTTGTAGGCGTTGGCCGTCCCCTGCGGGGTGTACTTCGCGATGCGATCGCTCAGACTCAACGTGAGCGAATCCGCGAGGAACTGCTCCTGCAGGAGCGGTATCCGCATTTCCGCAAACACCTCGCCGACACGGTACGTGCCCAGCGTCGGCCGTGCGCCGCCGGTGGTCAGCAGGTCGCCGGTGAGGTAAGCCGCGTTCGGCTGGTTGCTGATGCTCTGGGAGCGGTATTCAACGCCGGCGGAGAGGCCGATGCCATCCTTGCTGTAAGGACTGCGGATCCCGTATTTACCCAGATCGCCCACGAGTTGTCCGCCAAAATCATACTGGCGCGCATAGCCGTCCTGTGCGCCGTTTGCACGGATGTAGTTGAGCGCCGCCTGCGTCACCCCGCCTGCCGAGAAGATGTTGTACGGGACGCAGGCCGGATCGGACCCGTCCACTACGGACTGACACGTCGGCTTACCGTTGACACTAACGACATCGAGTGCGTTTGCCAGACGGGTGTTCGAGATGTCGTTCGACAGGCGCTCGTGCGAGTCGGTGTTTCCCCACTGAGCGTTTACATCGTAAGTCCATACCTCATTGAGGTCGCCTTTCACTCCGAACAGCAGGCGGTAGCTGCGATGCCGGAATTCATCCTCGCGGAAGCCTCCCTCGACGTTCCGCCTGCCGATTCCCACTTGCGCCACATCGGTGGCACCGAGCCCATAGTTCGTGCACAGCGACGCGACCTCGGCCGGCGACAGCAGCGGGTTGTTGCAGTTGATTCCGTAGGTGTTCAAACCAGCGCCGGTCGCGGTCGTTCCCGACGGCTCGTACAGCACACTGGTACGATCGTCGGAGAACGTCGCCTCGACATAGGCATCGACGGTCGGCCTGATGTTGTAGTGCCCGAACACGCCGGCGTTGTAGCGCGTGTCAGGACGCGCCAATGTCTGAAATGGGGCCGGATTGTAGCCGTCCTGCGGGAAATTGAACGAACGGAAGCTGTTGCCCGTCGCCGCATCGATCGTCAACGGGTTGGCGGCATCACCGTTGGGCACGAACTGACCGGCGGGAGTGGTGCCATCGAATTGACAGTGGTACGAGGTCGCCGTTTCCGTGAGCGTACAGGCGCTGAAATCGCGGCCCGAGCCGTAAATGGCCGGAGTGCGCCGGTATCCCGCATAGGCGACCACATGGCCGTCGCCGCCGAACAAGTCCCTGCCGAACACGCCGGTCAGGTTGACGTTGCGGCCGTCGTACCCGACGCCGGTGCGCGGATTTACTCCGTCGGCGCGCTCGATGCTCTGGATGAAGCCATTGTCGTTGCTCGCGCGGTTCAGGCCGTAGTCCATCTCCAGCTTGGCGCCGGTGTAGTACGAGTCGATGACGAAATTGACGACGCCGGAAATCGCGTCCGAGCCGTAGATCGAGGACGCGCCACCGGTCAGTACTTCGACTCGCTTCACCAACGAAGTCGGAATAGCGTTCAGATCGGGCGATGGGTTGATCGAATCTCCGGGCTGCAGCCGGCGACCATTCATCAATACCAGCGTGTTGAAGGAGCCAATGCCGCGCAGATCGGCCGTGGCGGTGCCGGTGATCGGCGCCACGCCCGCGCCATTCGCCGAGTCCGTGAGTCCGGCATTCAGCTGCGGCAGGCTGTTGAGCAGGTCCTCCGCTCGCGCCGTGCCCTGATGAGCGAGCTCACTCGCATCGACCGTGACGACCGGGCTCACGGTGCTGGTCTTCGAGGTAACGAAGCGCGAGCCTACGATGATGAGCTCCTGGAGCTTCTCTTCTTTGTCATCTTTTTCGTCGGCGCGCCCCGCGTCGCTCGCCGTGCCAGAGGCGCTCGCGGCGGTGGACACGCCGGGGGTGGGAGGCCCGCCAGCAGCGGCGCTGTCACCTTGGGCTGGTGGCGGGTCTGCCCAAGCGACGGTGGCGCATACGCTCAGCAGCGCGATTGTCCCGCACACGCCGCCAACCGAACAGCGCACGCGACGGCGGCTGAACGCGGACCGCGGCGCCGATAGTTGCTCGTCAATCGATATGACCATCTCGCTACTCCCCCCAATCAGTAGGTCGAAAGCTTCTTCTAGTCGGACTCACTCACCCCAATGCAGCAGCTCGAAAAATGCCGATTGCCGCCTGCCGACGCCTCAGGCGCGCAGCAGCGGCGTGAACTTCCGCATGTCCGTCACGTTCTCCAGCGAGGCAACGAGTCCGATCAAAGCCTCTGTCTTCGCCTTCGGCCAGCTCGCGTACTCGGCGCAACCGCGAAACTTGTCGGCCGCCTCCTCGTAGGTCATCGGATCGGCGGGACTGCCCTTGCCGTAGATCGCGCGGCCGCTGATCACCTTGCCGTCGTTCAGTGTGATCTTCAGCAGGGACGTCATCTTGTCGAAGCCCGCCGCCTCGGCCTGCGGATCGACGTAATACCTGACCTTGCCGATCATCGCCTGCACGTCCGGCCGCCGCACGACCGCGTCGGTGAATTGCGGCAGGCCGGCTTTGCGTTCCAACAGCAGGATCGCCATGCAAAATTCCATGCTGAATTTCGCTTCCAGCCCGGTCTTCGGGTCGTGGCGCAGCAAGGCCTGATACATGTCGTGATTGGCACCGACCTCCACCTGCTTGACCTGCTGTGGCCGGATATCGTGGAGCTCGATCAGGCGCATCATTTCAGTCATCGCCGGGTGACTGAGCGAACCCGACGGATACGGCTTCAGTGAAACTCCCGGTGCGGCGAACGTCCAGGGGGCGCCGAGTTTGTTCATGATCGCCGCCGGGTCGTACGAGCCGCCGGCCGCGTGGAAGAAACCGCGCTGCGCCTCCAGGATGTTCTGCGCCGCGGTCCAGCCCAGATCGGCGAGCTGCGCCGCGATCAAGCCGCTCTCGGCCGCATGTCCCGCCTGGAAGGGCTTGGTCATGGTGCCGAAGTTTTCGCGCAAGCCCCCCGACTCGCTCGCCGCAATACCGAACGCCGTGCGCGTTTTCGGCGCGTCGAAGCGCATCAGTTTCGAACAGGCCGCGGCCGAACCGAACGGTCCGCAAGTCCCGGTGGAATGAAAACCGTCCTCGTAGTGGCGCGGCGCGACGGCTTCGGCGACCTTGCACTCGACTTCGACCCCGAGGTGATATGCGAGCATGAATTCCTTGCCGCTGACCGTGCCGCCCTCAGCCAACGCGAACGCCGCCGGCAGGACCGGCACGGTGGGATGCACCAGCAGGCCGTAGACACGATCCTTGGCAGCGGCGAGCTGGGTGTCGTCGAAATCGTCCGCGTGCACGGAGATGCCATTCACCAGTGCCGCGAATTGCGGCGCGCTCGTGCGTGCGGTGCCGATCACGGTCGCCAGGCCGCCGCTCGAGGACAAAGTGTCGAGATAACGCAGGCAGATCGGGGCACTCTCCGCCCGCGAGCCCGCCAGCGCCAGCCCGAAGCCATCCAGGATCGACTTCTTGCCGAGCTCGATCACCTGGCGGGGAATGCTTTCATAATTTGTATTGACGACGAAGTCCGCCACATACGCGGTCAGGCCGGGCACATTGGGAAAGGTGCCGGCGCCAGCAGTGCCGGCGGCGGGGGCAGCGCCGGCCGCGGCGGAGCCGGCTTGTGCCTCGCGGGTGTTGGCCGCCATGGCCCCTCCCGTAACGAGGGCGCTGCCCAGCGTGCCGATACAGAGCTTCCCGAAATCGCGTCGTAACATTTGACCCTTACCCCTGCGGAAGAGAGAAAGCTTCCTACAAACCAAGGCTGACATTTCCCGGCGGCTGGCTGCGCCCGTCAATCGGGAATCTGAAAGACGAACAGTGTCGCCGGAACCTTGCCCTTGCGCGCGGAGATTGCGTAATAGCGGTGCAACTGCGGCACCAACACACCGGTCTTGGCTCCCGGAAGTGTCTTCACCCGGCCGAGCTCCTCATAGTGATCGGCGTCGGTCTGATGAAATACGTCGATGAAACCCTCGCCGCATGCAAGATAGATCCGCTTCGTGGCGGGGTCATAGGCCATGTCGTCGACGTCGTCGCCGGCCGGAAGCGCGAGCAACTCCTTGCCGGAATCGCTGTCGATGACGCCGAAGCGCCCGGGTTTACGGCCCGCCACCAGCAGACGGTGATCCGCCTCGTCCAGAATCAACGGCGTGTTGTGCTGAACGAGCTTCAGGGGCCACATCGCCTTGACCTTGCCTGCAACGCGGTCGAAAACGGCGATCTGGTTCTTGTCGCGGGCGTTGACGTACAGCAACGGACCGTTCTTCTCGAGCGTGATCGCCTCCAGATTCGCCGACGGGAAGCGGAACTCGGCGACGCGCTCGGCCTTGTCGGTATCGATCGCCGTCACCAGCGAGAAATCATTGTGTGCTTCCTTGCCGCCGTTCGTGACGTACAGGATGTGCCTGGTGCCGTCGTAGGAGATCGCATCCGCGTCCTCGGTCAACTTGATCGAATTTTCGATTTTATACGTCGTGGCATTCAGGACCCGCGCTGCCCCGCCGTCGCCGCCGTCGATCACGTAGATCCGGTCGTGGTCAGGCAACAGAAGCATGCTGTGAGGCGTGTCGAAGCCGGTGATACTGCGCAATGGCTTGCCGGACTGCAGGTCGAACAACTCGATCGTGTGATGCTCCTCCGCCGCCAGGAATAGCCGGTTGCCCTTCAGATCGACCCCGAAGTGATCGAAATCCCCGTCGATCGCCGGCAGTGTTATCGTGCGGATGAGGCGCAGCGGCGCCTCGGCCGGGGCAGACTCTGCGAACGATGGAGCGGCCGACAACAACGTCGCCACTGCAACTCCCAATGCTGCGATAGATGATCTCATCGAATTGAACTCCGCTGCTGTGTTGCACATTCCAATCCAATTTGCGGCGGCACCATCAGGTTGCCCTGCGCGCTACCCTGCGCGCCGCCGGCTCGCACGCCGGACTGCGCGAGAACTTCTGACGACTTGGCGCTCGCATCCTCCTCGAGCGGCGCGCCGCTCAGCACGCGGCGCATGCGGTCGCGGTCCAGTTCGCCCTCGAGGCTCGACATCACGACCGTCGCTACCGCGTTACCGGTGATGTTGACGATGGCCCGAGCCGCGCTCATGAATCGATCGATGCCGAGAATCAGAGCCATGCCGGCGAGCGGTATGCTGGGGATGACCGACACAGTCCCGACCAAAGCGATGAAGCCGGCGCCCGAGATGCCGCTGGCTCCCTTCGAAGTCACCATCGACACGCCGAAGATCGCGAGTTGGTCCAGTGGCGTCAGAGGGATGTTCATCGCCTGCGCGACGAACAGCGCGGCGAGCGTCATGTAAAGACTCGTACCATCCGCGTTGAATACGTATCCGGTGGGGACCACGAGCCCGACGACCGACTTCGAGCAGCCGAAATGTTCGAGCTTCTGCATCAAGG
>CAYSTX010000129.1:7375-10056 GCA_964434035.1 uncultured Acetobacteraceae bacterium | reverse complement strand
GGCGCCTCCGCCGAGGTGGTCGGCCAAACGGTCGCGACGCCACTCGAACAGGAGATCAACGGCGTCGAGGACATGCTCTACATGAGCAGCCAGTCCACCAGCGACGGCAAGCTTACGATTACCGTCACCTTCCGTATCGGCACCGACCTCAACGTCGCGCAGATGCTGACGCAGAACCGGGTGCAGGACGCGCTGCCGCGCCTTCCCGAGGACGTCCAGCGCCTCGGCGTGCAGGTGAGGAAGGCGACGCCGAACATCCTTTTGGCCGTCCATCTTTATTCGCCCGATGCATCGCGTGACCTGCTTTACCTGTCGAACTACGCGACGCTCCACATCAAGGACGCGCTGGCACGCCTGCCGGGCGTCGGCGACGTCCAGTTGTTCGGCGCTCGAGATTATGCGATGCGCATTTGGCTCGATCCCGACAAGGTGGCCGCCTACCGGCTGAGTGCAAGCGAGGTGCTCGCCGCGCTCCGCGCGCAGAACGTGCAGGTCTCGGCGGGACTGCTGAACCAGCCGCCCGTGTCCGGCAATGCGGCGTTTCAGATTAACGTGCAGACGCTCGGCCGCCTCGCCAAGCCCAAGCAATTCGCCGACATCATCGTCAAAACCGACGATCGCGGTCGGGTCACCCGCATCCGCGACATCGGGCGTGTCGAGATTGGCGCGTCGGACTATGGCGCCTCCGCCTACATGGACCGCAGCGCCGGCCTGCCGCTGCTGATCTTCGCGCAGCCCGGCGCGAACTCGCTGGCAGTGGAGAGCGCGGTTCTCTCGACAATGGCGACGCTGAAGAAGGATTTCCCGCCGGGCGTCGACTCTATCGTTATCTACGACCCGACAATCTTCGTTGCGAAGTCCGTGCGCGAGGTGGTGAGCACGATTTTCGTCGCGATTCTGCTCGTGGTCGGCGTCGTGTTCCTGTTCCTGCAGACTTGGCGGGCCTCGATCATTCCGGTCATCGCGATCCCGGTCTCGCTCGTCGGGACCTTCACCGTGCTGTACGCACTCGGGATCTCGCTCAACAACCTGTCGCTATTCGGGCTGGTGCTGGCGGTCGGCATCGTTGTCGACGATGCGATCGTCGTCGTCGAGAACGTCGAGCGCAACATGCACGCTGGCATGTCCCCCCAAGCGGCCGCGCACCGGACAATGGACGAGGTTGGCGGCGCGCTCATCTCCATCGCGTTGACGCTCTGCGCGGTGTTCGTCCCCTCGGCCTTTCTGTCCGGCATCTCGGGCGAATTCTTCCGTCAGTTTGCAGTGACCATCGCGGCATCGACCGTGATCTCGTGCTTTGTCTCCCTCACCCTCAGCCCGGCTTTGTGCGCGCTGCTGCTCAGGCCGCATGGGGCGGAGCAGACGACCCGGACCGGGCTTGCGGGCCGGCTGTTGGCCGCCGCCTTCGGCCGCTTCAATCGCGGCTTCGATATGCTTTCGTACGGTTATGGGCAGCTCACGCGTCGGCTCGTGCGGGGTCTCGCGGTGGTCGGCGTCATCTACGTCGCGCTGATCGGCGCGGCCGGTTTCGAGTTCAGCCGCACACCGACTGGTTTCATTCCCGAGCAAGATCAGGGATACCTGATCACCGTCCTCCAGCTGCCGCCTGGCGCCACGCTGGCGCGCACCGAACAGGTGGTGAAGCGGGCGATCGACATTATCCTGAAGACGCCCGGAATCGAGCACGTGGCGCCGTTCGCGGGTCTCGACGCGACGACGTTCACTGTCGGCTCGAATTCCGGAACGATCTTCTCCGGCCTGCCATCGCTCTACAACCACTCCCTCCCGGGCGTAACGGCCAATTCGGTCCTGGCCGATCTGCGCAAACGCCTTTCGGTGATCGAGGACGCATACGTGCTGACCATACCGCCGCCGCCGGTGCAGGGCATCGGCAATTCCGGCGGCTTCAAAATGATGCTGGAGGATCGGGCGGGGCTCGGCTCACAGGCACTCGTCGATGCGGCAAAAAGCCTCGTCGCCGCCGCCAATAGCGACCCCGCCTTCGCGGGCGTGTTCACGCTGCTCAACACCGGGTCGCCCTCGGTCTACGCCGACATCGACCGCGTGAAGGCTGAGAAGGTCGGCCTCACGCCAACCGACGTGTTCAACACGTTGCAGGTCTATCTCGGCTCGCAGTACGTCAACGACTTCAATCTACTCGGCCGGACGTATCAGGTCATCGTCCAGGCCGACGGCCGGTTCCGGCGTGACCGGCAGGATCTTATGTCGCTCAGGGCGCGCAACGCGACCGGCGATATGGTTCCGATCGGAACGGTCGCACGGCTCAAGGACGCGACGATCCCGTACCGCGTTCCCCGCTATAACCTGTTCCCCGCGGCGGAGGTTCAGGGCGTGGCGGCGCCAGGCGTTGCTACCGGCACGGCGCTGCACCGGATGGAGGAACTGGCCCAGCAAGTCCTGCCGCCCGGTATCGGCTTCGAATGGACCGAGATCGCCTATCAGCAGGAGCAGAAGGGCACGCCAACAATTCTGGTCTTCGGCGCGGCGGCGCTGTTCGTCTTCCTGGTGCTGGCCGCCAAGTACGAGAGCTGGAAGCTGCCGCTCTCGGTCGTGCTGATCGTGCCCATGTGCCTGCTCGCTTCCGTCACCGGGCTGCTGATCCGCGGCATGCCGATCGATATCCTTGCGCAGATCGGCTTTGTGGTCTTGGTTGGATTGGC
>CAYSTX010000129.1:0-7365 GCA_964434035.1 uncultured Acetobacteraceae bacterium | reverse complement strand
GTCGAGTTCGCGCACCAGGCGCAGGACGGCGGCAGCGCGCCCGCGGAGGCGGCCGTTCACGCCGCCCGGACGCGGCTGCGGCCAATCCTGATGACATCGCTCGCCTTCATCCTCGGCGTCGCACCGCTGGTGGTCGCGACCGGCGCCGGGGCGGAGATGCGGCAGTCGCTCGGTACTGCCGTCTTCGGTGGCATGCTCGGCGTGACCGCGTTCGGGCTGCTGTTCACGCCGGCCTTCTACACCGTCGTGCAGCGTATCGGCGTCGCCCGCCGCCGGGGGTCGTCGGATCGGCACGAGCCGTCTACGCACGAGCATCAGCGGGCCGGTGCGTCTGGAGAGGCGTGGCCCCAAGCCGGCGATTAGGATGTTTAGTTAGCGCACCGATCCGGCGAGCCGCGTCAGCTGCCGTTCAGCGACAACGGCTGTCCCAGTACGGATCCTTCCAGGACTTCGGCGCGTGCTTCAGGAGCGCCGGCAATGCGATTACGGCCAGCCACGCGCAAGCGGCCGCCGCAGCAAACCCGCGCTTGGCAGAATGATTTCAGGCGATCCTTTTGGTGACATGGCTCGATTGTCCATCGGGTCCGTCGGCCACAAGCGGCCTCGCGCACATCATCCGGGAACGAAGGACCGAACCAACAGCTCCTGGCGCTGCCGGAGATTCATATTACTCCTAGCGACAGTTGCGTCGATTTCCTCGTAGGATCGATAATAGATGCGGCATGATCTTTCGGCACTCCGTTGTTATCCACCCACCAACGGCCAGGTCGGCACCTCGATCTGACTAAATAATGGGCAAAAGAGCACAGCCATGTCTCGTCACCTACGAATCGCTGCCGCACAAATGGGCCCCGTCCAACGGGCCGACAGCCGCGAGCACACGCTGGCGCGGATGATCCGCCTTCTGGATCAGGCGGCGGGGCAGCGCGCGACCCTCGTCGTCTTCCCTGAGCTGCCCTTCACGACGTTCTTCCCCCGCTGGCTGCTGGAAGGCGATGCGCTCGACGAGTATTTCGAGCGCGCCATGCCGAACCCGTCCGTGCAGGCGCTGTTCGACCGGGCGCGCGCGCTCGGCGTCGGCTTCTATATCGGTTATGCGGAGCTGACCGCGGCCGGGGAGCGGTTCAACAGCTCCATCCTGGTCGAGCCGGACGGCCGCATCCTTGGCCGCTACCGCAAGGTCCATCTGCCCGGCTCGGTCGAACCACGGCCCGGCGCCCGTTTCCAGCAGTTGGAGAAACGGTATTTCGAATACGGCAACCTCGGCTTTCCCGCCTTCCGCGCCGGCCCCGCCTGGCATCGCGCGATCATGGGCATGATGATCTGCAACGACCGGCGCTGGCCTGAAGCTTGGCGGATGCTCGGCCTCCAGGGCGTCGAGCTCGTGTGCGTCGGATACAATTCGGCGGCCTACGACCCGAACGGCGGCACCACAGAGGATGCCGCTCTTCGCACCTTCCACTCGAAGCTGGTCGTGCAGAGCAACGCATACATGAACGCGACCTGGGCCGTCGCGGTGGCGAAGGCCGGCAACGAGGACGGCTCCGGGCTGATCGGCGGCTCCTGCATCGTGGACCCGAATGGCCTGATCGTTGCTGAGGCGGCGACACTGGAGGACGAGGTCGTCGTGGCGGACTGCGACCTCGATCTCTGCCGTCAGGGCAAGGAGAAGATGTTCAACTTCGCCGCACACCGCCGGCCGGACCAGTATGGACTGATCACCAGCCGGGCCGGCGTCGTCGAGCCGCCGATGACGGACGCTGTCTGACCGCGCGCATCACCGAAGGAGACTTCATGGGTGGACCGATCGCCACCCAGTTCACCGGGATCACAAGACGCTGCTGACGAACTGGCTCCTATCCGACAACGGCATCAAGAAGGCGAGGATCAATGCTGGACAGTAAGGCACTCGCGAGTATCCCCGTCAGACCGGCGAACACCGCGCCGCCAGCGCCCGTCTATCCGTGGCCCGCGCCCTTTGGGTCAGCGATGTTCCTGTCCTTCGACGTCGACGCGGAAAGCGCGTGGACGAGCAAGGACGCGCTGCACGCCGAGCGGTTGATCACCATGAGCTATGGCGGGTTCGAGGCGCGGGTTGGCACGCCGAAGCTGCTGGAGCTGCTGGACCAGCTCGAGCTGAAGGCGACCTTCTTCATCACCGGCTGGTCCGTCGACGCCCATCCGGCGATGGCGGAGGCAATCCTGCGCGGCGGCCACGAGATCGGCCACCACGGTTATCACCACCTGATGCCCGACCCGGGCGATCCGTGGATCGAGGAGGAACTCGATCGCGGCTTCGAGGCCCTGAAGCGCCGGCTCGGCCTTGTGCCGACCGGCTATCGCGCGCCGTATGGGGAGTTCACGGAAGCGCTGCGCGTGGGGCTGGTGGAACGCGGCATTACCTACACGTCCTCCTTCCGCGACGACGTGCGGCCCTACCGGCACCGTCTCGCGGACGGAACGCCGGGCACGATCGAGCTGCCGGTGACCGCCAGCTATGACGATTGGATGCACGGCCTTTCCGCACGGTTCAGCCCGCGGCCGATCTTTCCCAAGGAGCACGTGCTGTCGATCTGGAAGGACGAGCTGGACGAAACGCGGGACTGGGGTGCGATGGTAACAACCGTGCTGCATCCGCAATGCAGCGGCCGCCCAATGCGGCTGCGGCTGCTGCGCGAGTTCCTGCTCTACGCGAAGTCATGCCCCGATCTCTGGATCGCCACTGGCGAACAGATCGCCGCGAACTTCCTGATGCATGAAGCCGGGCCAGCATGACCACGACCGCCATCTTCGGCAGCTACGTCCTGGCCCGGCGTGACGGAAGGCAGGACGTGCTGCGTGACCATTGGGTACTGCTGGAGGGAAGCCGCATCGCCGCCGTGTCTCCGAGCCGTCCCCTCGCCGACCGCGTGTTCGACACGCCCGGCCGCTTCGTGCTGCCCGGCCTGCTGAACCTGCACAATCACTGCTTCAGCGAGGCCGTCGCACGCACGCATACGGAGGACGGCAACGGCCGGAAGAACAATCAGAGCATCGTCTATACGGTCCTGCTGCCGCTGACGAAGCGCGGCATCGAGATCCTTTCGCCCGCCGAACGGCTGGACATCGCGCGCCTCGGCATCCTCCAGCTTCTGAAGGGCGGCGCCACCACGGTCATGGAACCGTTCCGCAACGGCATCCCCGAGATGTTCGACGCGGCGGCGGAGATGGGCATTCGTTTCTATGGCGCCCCGTATCTGTTTTCCACCGGGGACGCCAAGGCCGGCGACGACGGCGTCGTCCGCTATGCCGGCGACGACGGGGCGGCGGACCTCGACACTTGGAATACCCTGCATCAGCGGTGGGACGGCGCTGCCGACGGACGCATCCGGCTTGCGATGAGCCCGCATGCGACCGACACCTGCGGTCCCGACCTACTACGGGCGTGTGCGGCCCGCGGGCGCGAGCTGAACGTCCCGATCACCACCCATTTGGCTCAGAGCGAAGCGGAGGTGGCGACCATCGGCGCGCGGCACGGCGGCCGCACGCCGGCGGAATACCTCGACTGGCTCGGCCTGCTGGCCTCGGACCTGCTGGCCGCGCATTGCATCGCGAGCACCGACGACGACCTGCGGCTGATGGCCGCGCGCGGGGCCACCGTGCTGAACTGCCCCCGCGTGTTCGCGCGCGCCGGCGTCACGGCCGCTTTCGGCCGGTTCGCCTCGCACGGGATTCGCACCGTGGTCGGCACGGACGGATACAACATGGACCTGCTGGGCGAGTTGAACGCCGCGTCGATGATCTCGAAGATCGCCGCCGGCCGACCCGACGTCGCCACCGCACCCGAGTTGATCGAGGCGGTAACGGCAACCGCGGCCGCGGCGGTTGGACGGCCGGACATCGGCCATACCACCCCGGGTGCTACGGCGGACCTCACTGTCGTGGACCTCCGCCATCCGCACATGCAGCCCCTCGCCGACCCAAGACGCGGGCTGATCGCGTTGGCGAACCGTGCAAACATTGCGCAGGTCTTTGTGGACGGTCGGCTGCTGATCGATGAAGGACATCTCGCCACAGGCGACGAGCAGTCGATCTGCGCGGCGGGCGCCGCCGCGATCGGGCGGATCTGGGATTTACCCGAGGCACGCGCGGCGCTGCCACGCTGAGCATCGCGCGGCGAACTGGAGTGGAGCGTCGCCCCACGGAGGCTCTTATTCAATTTCTATCAGCTTGTTACGGCTCGCATGCCCTCGCACGATCTTCAAGCGTGAGGCTGCCAGCCCAAAATACGTCGTCAATAGACGAAGGAGCGCCTCGTTTGCCTTACCTCTGTCCGGCGCCGCTGTAACATAAGCGGTCAGCTGCTCTTCCCCGTCGGGTAGCTTGCGTATCTCGCCTACACGGTCAGATGATGCCTTCGGGGTCAGCTTTACCGAGATATTGCGGGCCATGGATTAGGCGGCAGCCTCCACGTACTGGGCACGGCCGTGTCCAAACGACCAGTCCTCCGGCAGAACTTCGACGAGGCTGATGAACACGTCCTCGGGGCGCAGGCCGGGATCGTCCGCCAGACGTTCCGCGATACGTCGGTAAAGAGCCTGCTTCTTCTCGACGGTTCGTGTGTTGCTGACGGTGATCTGGATGACGACCAGATCGTCGCTGCGCGCGATGCCCAGGTAGCGGGGTGAATAATCGAACTCGTCCGCGTCGTGCTGGGTCACCAGCATGAAACGGTCATCCTCCGGCACCTCGAACGTCTCGCGCAGAGCCGCGTAGATGCCGTCAAGGATCACAGCCCGGTATGCAGCGGACTTGCCACGGCGGAGTGAGATTCGGGCGAGCGGCATGGTGAGCTCCTGCGAACGCCAATGATCGACGGGAATTCGCCTGAAGACCGCGGGACAAGCGTGGTGCCAGGCTAACCGAACGTCGCGCTAAACAGTGATAAGCCCGGCGTCGCACACTCGAATTCGAGCAAGTGCTCGCCGTAACTATCGCTGTCGAACAGCGTGTAGAGCGTTGGCATGCTGACCTGGATCGTACGTTCCCCACCCCCGTCGACGCTGATGCGCACGGGCGCGGGCTGGGACGCACCAGCGATCAGATGCATCTTTGCCGCCGAGAAGCGCACGCGAACCCTGCCGCGGGGCGAGCGGAGGACCAGCGGTTCCTCCCCGCGCGCCCAACTTCCATCCAATTGGTACTCGTTCAGTTTGGGACTACCGGACTGGGCGAAGGCGTAGGTCGCCTCGCCTAGCCGCGGCGACTGTGCACGGTCCTGCGGCGTAGGATGCAGGGATCCGAAATACATCTCGAGCGTGCGAATGCGGGACAGGTCGGCGTCGTCCATCGGGTGTTCCCTCGACCCCGCACGCGCGAGGCCAAGCTGGCTCCGTATTGCGGCCTCGATCTCCTGGGAGTGCCCCTCGCCTTGGCGAACAAGACGAACCTGTCCATCACGGTCCAGAAGGTAGAATGTCGGCCAAACCGAGTTGCCCCATGCGTTCCAGGTTTGGAACTCGTTGTCCTGGGCGATGGGGTAGCGTACGCGCAGCTCGCGGAGGGCGCTCTCGACATTCGGACGGGCGCGCTCGAACCCGAACTCGGGTGTATGGATGCCGATGATCTGCAGGCCCTGAGGCCCATACTCCGAATACCAGCGGTTCACGTAGGGCAAGGTCCGCCGCCAATTGATACAAGTGTAAGTGCAGAACTCGACCAGCACCACCTTCCCGCGCAGCCCGGCGATGGTCAGCGGACGCTCCGTGTTCAGCCATCCATCGGGCCTGACGAGCTCCGGGCTAGTCGGCCCGGCTGAGACTTGTTTGACCGCCAGTACCCCGCCGGTGAGGGCCGCAGGTGCGAGCACGTAAGACAACAAGCGACGCCGACTCGGCATAGGAACCTCCATCAACTTCTCAGTGCCCCGCGCTCTGGCCGCCATCGACATGAAGGATCTCCCCGGTCACGAACGGCGCCGACTCGAGGTACAGGATAGCGTCGACGATGTCGGAGATTTCACCCATGTGCCCCATGGGATGAAGAGCTCCGAGGGCATCAAAATCCTGACCCGCATGCAACGGCGAGTTGATGGTGCCCGGCGAAACCGCGTTCGCACGGATACCACGTGCGGCGTATTCAATGGCGAGGGACTTGGTCGCCGCGTTGAGGCCTCCCTTCGTCAGGGACGCTAGCACCGAAGGGACACGGGAATTCGCATGGTCGATGAGGCTGGTCGTGACCTGCACGACATGGCCCTTGCCCTGCTTCTCCATCTCGGCGACGGCAAGCTGCGTGAGATGAAAGAAGCCCGTGAGATTGACCGCGATCATCGCCGCATAGTCGGACTCGGTGTACTCGGTGAACGGTTTGGCGATGAAGATGCCAGCGTTGTTGATGAGCGTATCGATGCGCCCGAACCGCGCCTTCCCGCCTGCGATCACGCGCTCGGCCGTGGTTCGGTCGGCGACGTCGCCGGGCACGGTGAGCACGTCTTCATCATTCGATGGCCCGATCGAGCGTGAGGTGGCGACCACCCGATATTCCCGATCACGATAGGCCTTCACGAGCGCCGCCCCGATGCCCTGCGACGCACCGGTGATGACGACAACCTTTCTCTCGCTATCCACGATGCACCTCCATCATCCTTGATTGCGGCGGCCCTCACTTGCTTTGAAGAGGTTTCCGTTCTCTCCGAAAACTTTCATGGTTTCCGCGCTTCCGCTCCTCCCGCGAGCTCGGCGATGAGTTCATCGGTGGTGGTAATGACGTGGGCGTAGGTCGGCCCGTTGATCGCGTGTGCGGCGTGCATCGCCTCCGGACTGAAGTCGGCGGTCGCATCCTTCACCAGGGTGACGTGATAGCCGAGCTCGGTGGCAAATCGGCCGGTCGCCTGGATGCAGGTATTGGCGATCATGCCGATCAGGATCACGTGGCTTATGTCGAACTGCTTGAGCTGATAGTCCAGATCGGTGTTGGCGAACCCGCTGGAGTGCCAATGCTCGTGGACGACAATGTCATCGGGCTGCGGCTGGAAGTCGTCGTGGAACGTGCCACCCCATGTCCCCTTGGCGAAGGTCTGTCGCTGGGCCCCGGCGAGTTGGTAGGGGGTGGGATGTTTCCATTTCACGTAGTCCCCCGGTTCCCAGCGATGGTGGGGCACGAAGAAGACCTTGATGCCCTTCTCGCGGGCGACCCTCACGAGCGCCCGCAAATGGTCGAGAAGATTCACCTCTTCGGCGATCGCCTTGGCGCGTGGCCACGCCTTTCCGCCCTCGCTTAGGAAGTCGTTGTAAGGGTCGACCAGTAGCAACGCGGTTGTCGTGGGATGGTAAGAAAATCGTGCATCTGATCAATGAAACAACGATTGATGAAATTAAGCAGGAT
>CAYSTX010000128.1:1672-10061 GCA_964434035.1 uncultured Acetobacteraceae bacterium | reverse complement strand
GACTCCGCCGAGAAAGCGGCCGTGGCGCAGCATCGGGTATTGGTGCCGCAGGGACGTGAGCAACCTGGCAAATGATTGCAGCGACTCCCCGTCGGCATCGATGGCCCAATTGACCCAACTGATATCGTTGTCCTGGCAATAAGCGTTGTTGTTTCCGCCCTGCGTGCGGCCGAACTCATCGCCCGCGAGCATCATCGGCGTTCCCTGGCTGAGCAAAAGCGTCGCAAGCATGTTCCGCTTCTGTCGTTCGCGCAGTGCGCGAATTTCGGGATCATCGGTCACGCCCTCGACGCCACAATTCCAGCTTCGGTTGTCGGAAGTGCCGTCCTGGTTGTCCTCGCGGTTCGCCTCGTTGTGCTTTTCGTTGTACGTAACGACGTCATTGAGCGTGAAACCGTCGTGGGCGGTAATAAAATTCACGCTTGCCCACGGTCGTCGACCTTCGCGGTTGAAAATGTCGGCCGACGCGCAGAGGCGCGGCGCGAGCGCGGAGGCGGGTGCCTCTCCGCGCCAATAATCGCGGACGACATCACGAAATTTGTCATTCCATTCCGCCCACCCGGGTGGAAAGCCGCCGACTTGATATCCGCCCGGCCCACAATCCCATGGCTCCGCGATCAGTTTGACGGTCGCGAGCAGAGGGTCCTGGGAGCATGCTTTCAGAAACCCCGACTGGTTCTCGAAACCGTTTGGCTCGCGTGCCAGGATAGTTCCGAGATCAAACCGGAACCCGTCCACGTGCATCTCGCTCACCCAGTACCGAAGGCTGTCGGTCACCATCTGCAGTACGCGCGGGTGCGAGACGTTCACGGTGTTTCCCGTCCCGGTATCGTTGATGTAATAGCGGGGTTGGTCCGGCAGAAGCCGGTAATAGCTGGCATTATCAATGCCCTTGAACGACAGAGTCGGGCCCCGTTCGTTGCCCTCCGCCGTATGGTTGTAAACGACATCAAGGATAACCTCGAGCCCGGCCTCATGGCAGCGGGCAACCATCTCCTTGAATTCGCGGAGGATGTTCGCGCGGTCGGATGCGTAGCGCGGATCGGGGGCGAAGAATCCAATCGAGTTGTAGCCCCAGTAGTTGGTGAGGCCCTTTTCGAGAAGATGGCTGTCGTTGATGAAGGTATGGATCGGAAGTAGCTCGATCGACGTGACCCCGAGCCGGCGGATATATTTGAGTACGTCGGACGTGCCGAGGCCCGCGAATGTGCCACGGAGATGCGGCGTTACGTCCGGATGTTTCATCGTGTAGCCGCGGACGTGCAATTCGTAGAAGATCGTATGTGGCCAGTTGATGCGCCGCCGCTGCGGTTCGCCATGCCAATCGAAGTTCGGGTCGACGACCACGCATTTCGGCACGTATGGCGCACTGTCGCGGCCATCGAACGAAAGGTCGTCGCCGTCTGCGCCGATCGTGTAGCCGAATACCGCGTGGTCCCATCGAAGTTCGCCGAAATGGGTGCGGGCGTAGGGGTCGAGCAACAGCTTGTTCGGATTAAAGCGATGCCCCGCCTCGGGCTCGTACGGACCGTGGACGCGGTAGCCGTAGATCGTGCCAGGACCGAGGCCGCCGATGTGACCGTGATAGATTTGGTCGGTATATTCGGGAAGGCCTATCCGCTCGATCTCGCGCTGGCCGGATGAGTCGAATATGCAGACGTCAACCCTGGTTGCATGCGCCGAGAAGAGAGCGAAGTTGACACCATCGCCGGTCCACGTCGCCCCAAGCGGAAACGGCAGCCCTTCGCGGAGCCGGGGGTGGATCGGAACTGGCATGCGGGTCTCCTGGGCTGCGACCGCCGCAGCGGCCAATGAACAGATTCGCTCTGAAAAGGTTGCTTCTCGACACGGCGCCGCGGACCGCGACACAACCAGACGATGATCGCGCTGCTGCTGAACATCTTGTGGCTGTTGACCGGCGGCCTATGGATGGGGCTCGCCTGGGTGATCGCTGGCGTCCTCCTGGCCATCACGATTGTCGGACTACCGTGGACCGATGCCGCATTTCGCCTGGCGGGCTACACGTTCCTGCCGTTTGGCCGTCGGCTCGTCTCACGCGCCGAATGGACAGGGTATCAGGATAGCGGCACCGGCCCGCTTGGGGTCGTCGGCAATCTGATCTGGCTGGTTGTCGCGGGTTGGTGGCTTGCGCTCGGACATCTTGCTTCGGCGATTGCCCTCGCGATTACGATCATTGGTCTCCCCTTTGCCTGGGCCCATCTCAAGTTCGCGATGGCCGCGCTCTGGCCGATCGGCACGATGATCGTGTCGACGGAAGAGCCCATGCGCCTACCCTGATTAGGGTCGGGGCCGCCGGCGAAGCAGAAGCCGCACCGCGCCGGGGTTGGCGGCGTGCGGATGGACGGCGGCGAGAATAAACGGTCGTACGCGATCGAGATTGAGCCACATCGGCAGCTCACGCCGGATGATCCCACCGCCTTTGGCCGATCCGAGCCCGGTGATCACCTCGACGCAGCGAACGCCATCGCGGCTGGCCACCTCGATAAAGCCGACGAACCGCTCGAACGCGTCTTGGACCTTTGTTCCGTGTAGGTCGAGCGTGCGGCCGACCCCGAGACGGCCGCCACGCAGCCGACGCCACGTCGCGTTGTCGGTCCCGGCCGGTTGATGGCCGACGGCCAGTTCCCGGTGGATGCGCGGCGCCCGAACCCTCGCGCGAGGGGCATCGTCAGATACCGGTAGCAGTATGGCCGCGGGCGGCGGTTCGGCGAGGAATGGCGGCGACTTGCCTGGCAGCGGCGTCACCGTCTGCACATAGCGGGCCCATGCCTCGTCGGTGATGCTGCTGCGCGGGGAGCGACGATCGTTTCGATCCCGCGCTTGGCCCGATCGATCAGCCATCCTCGACCAGGATCACGTGCAGCCGTCGCGGCCCGTGCGCCCCGAGCTCCAGCGTCTGTTCAATATCGGCCGACCGTGATGGGCCGGTGACGAGCATCACGGAGCGCGGCATCGCTCCCTCACCGTACTCGGCCCGGAGCAAATCCCAGGCGTCCTCATACGGTCCGACGATCCGGCTCGATGGCAGGACCGCGATCTCTGTGTCGGGCAAAAGGTTGAGCGTTGTCGGCCGCGTCGGCGACGACGGCAGCATGAGCGTTCCGGTTTCAGCGATTCCGGCGAAAGCGTGCTGTACAGAGACGACATCGCTGTCGCTGGCACGCCCCTCGCGCGGGTGAAGCAAGGGCCGGTTCGACCAGGGCATACGTTGTAGCGCGGGATGAGGCGCGAGCACGAAGTCGGTCGGCAAGTTGTTTGCGGCAAGATAGTCGGCGACGGCTGCCGGAACGTCGTCTGCGCTCGGGACACGCGTAGCCGTCCCAAACTCGCGCTCGAGATAGGACACGAACAGGGCGACAAGCGCGTCGTGCGGGAGATTGGTCCGGGACGGAATAAGGTGTCGCGGGTGCGTGCTGAGGCGTCCCGCGATCATCGTCGCCTGATCGGCCGGCAACGCACCGCGCCGCAGGCCGCGCCGGATCGCGCCGAGTACAGCTTCGCGGGTCATGCCACCCTGCCCCGCTCCCGCGCCGCATAGCGCGAAAAGAACGTGCCACCTTCGGGTGTGGGGAGATCCCGCCCCGCGGTCCACCCGCCCGCCAACGGCAACCGGCCAAATCGGCCGCGCCGTCCGCCCAGCCAGGCGAGTGCGTTGGATGCGAGACGCGTCACGACGCGATAAAGCGACGGTCGCCGGGCGATCCATGCCCAGACGCCGAGATTGGCACGCATTGTCGCCGGCGTCAGATGGCGCTCGAACTCGCGTTCCCGCCAGTGGCGCATGAGGTTCGGCAATGGAATCCTGACCGGACATACGCTCTCACACGTGCCGCAGAACGTTGACGCGTTCGGCAGTTGGCCGGCGACATCGACGCCGATGAGCGACGGCGTCAGCACGCTGCCCATCGGTCCGGGATAAACCCACCCATACGCGTGTCCGCCGACCGCGCCGTACACGGGACAATGGTTCATACACGCCGCGCAGCGGATGCAGCGAAGCATGTCCTGAAACTCGGTCCCGAGCATGGCCGAGCGGCCGTTATCGACCAGCACGACGTGGTATTCCGCCGGGCCGTCAAGGTCGTCCGGCCTGCGCCCGCCGGTGGAGAAGGTCGTGTAGACGGAGAAATCCTGACCGGTCGCCGACCGCGCTAGTAGGCGCAGCATCGACGTCGCGTCCTCCAGGGTCGGTACAATCTTTTCGATCGTGGCCAGGACGATGTGGACGCGGGGCAGCGTCTGCGTCAGATCGCCGTTGCCTTCGTTCGTCACGATGACGCTACTGCCGGTTTCGGCGATCAGAAAATTGGCGCCGGTGATCCCGACATCGGCGGCAAGGAATCGCTTGCGCAGCTTTGTCCGCGCCTCCGTCAGAATGTCACGCCGTTCCGCAAACACGCGATCGGCGGGCAGGTCGGTGTGCGACTTGCGGAATTGCGCCTCCCAATCCTCGCGGTTGAGGTGAAAAGCGGGGGCGATGATGTGGCTCGGCGGTTCATGCCGCAGCTGGATGATGTACTCGCCGAGGTCGGTCTCGACCGGCTCGATTCCGTGCCGCTCCAGATGCTCGTTGATTCCGAGCTCTTCGGCGATCATTGACTTGCCCTTGGTGACCGTTCGGGCATTCGCATCGTGGCAAATACGGAGCACGGCGTTGCGCGCGTCGTCGGCCGTCGCGCACCAATGGACCTGACCGCCACTCCCCAGCACGCGCGCCTCATACAACTCAAGATAGGCGTCGAGATTGGCGAGCGTGTGGTTTTTGATGTCGCGCCCGATGTCGCGCAACCGCTCGAACTCGGGAAGGGCCGCAATGGCTCGCGCCCGGCGCGCCATGAATTGCGGGCGGGAATTCGCGAGCGCCTTTTGAAGACCAGCATCGGCGATCGCTTCTCGCGCGTTCCGCTTGAAAGCGGGAGAGGTCGCCAGCATTAGACTGCGCTCCTTCGCGAGTTTGACCGAGAGACTGGTGAGAGTACAAGCTTGTGCAGCCCCAGCGAAGCCGAGGCAACGTTTAGAATGTCGCAAGTTCCGACGACTGTCGCGCTAGACCTGGGTGGTCCCTACACCTTGGCAATCGACATAGGCGGCACGCGTCTCAAGATGGGCGTGCTCGACGCCGCCGGAACCATGATCGACGGCCCAGCGACCATGAACACGCCTCACCCCTCGCCTCCTGGCCTCGTGGTCGACGGCCTTCTGGAGCTCGCAACCAACCGGCACCCGTTCGAGCGGGTCTCTGTTGGATTCCCGGGCGTTGTGCGGGGCGGCGTGGTGCTGACGGCGCCGAATCTGGGCACCGATGTCTGGGCGGGTTTCCCGCTTGGGGAAGTGCTCGGGCGGCGGCTCGGCAAACCCGTCCGAATCCTGAACGACGCAACCGTCCAAGGACTCGGTGTCATTTCAGGTCGCGGTCTTGAATGCGTCATCACGCTCGGGACCGGCTTCGGCTTCGCTTTGTTCCAGGATGGGCGCCTGACCCCGCATCTTGAGGTCGGCCAGCACAATGCCTGGCGAAAGATGACCTATGACCAGTATCTCGGAAACGCCGCCCTGAAAGACCTCGGCCGTCGCCGGTGGAACAAAAGGCTGCGGCGCGCCATCGCGCAGATCGATACGCTGGTCATGTTCGATCAGCTGCTGATCGGAGGCGGGAATGCCCGTTACCTCACGGGCGACTTACCACCACGCGTCCGGCTTGTGCCCAATGAGGCGGGAATTACCGGTGGCGTTCGGCTGTGGGGCGCGGCGATGGAGAGCGCCTTTCCAAACGCGCCATCCCTTGCGACGTCGGTGCGCCCGGTCGGCCCGGTCCGAACGGCTTAAGCGGCCGGCTCCGAGACCGTCGCTGCTTCGGCGAGCGACTGTATCCGGCGAACCATGGCCGCGACGCCGTTGCCACGATTTGTCGACAACCCGCCGATCAGCCCCAAGTCGATGAGAAACTGCGGATCCGTCGCGCGGATTTCGGCCGGCGTCCTCCCTGAGTAGACGCGCAGCAACAGGGCAATCAGGCCGCTGACGATCGCCGCGTCCGAGGCGCCGGCCAGGAAGATCCTGCCGCCATCCGGTTTCGCGGCCATCCAGACCTGGCTTTGGCAGCCCGGGACCTTATGCGCGTCGTCGGCCCAAGCAGCCGGAAAGTCAGGCAACTTCCGTCCGAGATCGATGATGTGCTGGTAGCGGTCCATCCAGTCGTCAAGCACGTCCAGATCGTCGCGGATCGCAGCGATCGCGTCGGCAGCACTTGGGTCGACGGGGCTAACATACGGTTCCATTCCCTGCATGTGCGGACCGGCGCCGGGCCAGTCAACCGGTGAGGTGACGCGCCGCGATCAAAGGATGAACCGGCTGAGATCGCCCTTACTCGCCAACGCGCCGACTTTGTCCCGCACATAGGCGGCATCGACTGTAATGGTATCTCCGCTGCGATCCGTCGCCGAGAAGCTGATGTCCTCGAGCAACCGCTCCAGTACCGTATGGAGCCGGCGGGCTCCGATATTCTCGACGCGATCGTTGATGTCGGCGGCCAGCTCGGCCAGCGTGCTAATGGCCTCGTCGTCGAACCGAAGCGTCACGTTCTCCGTCGCCATGAGCGACGCGTATTGCTTGACGAGGCTGTGTTCCGGCTCGATCAGAATCCGCCGCAGATCGTCGCGCGACAGCGGCGACAACTCGACACGGATCGGCAGCCGTCCCTGCAACTCGGGCAACAAATCGGCGGGTTTGGCCAGGTGGAAGGCGCCCGACGCGATGAACAGGACGTGGTCGGTCTTCACAGGCCCATACTTGGTGCTAACGGTTGTACCTTCGATCAGCGGCAGCAGGTCGCGCTGAACGCCCTCACGGGACACGTCGCCGCCGCGAAACCCTCCCTCCGTCGTGCGCGCGCAGACCTTGTCGATTTCGTCAATGAAGACGATCCCGTTGTTCTCGGCGTGGAATACCGCGTCCTTGGCGAGCCGGTCGTTGTCGAGTAGGCGGTCCGCCTCCTCCTGCTCGAGAGCGCGGCGAGCAGCGGCAACCGTCATTTTCCGAGGCTGTGCCGGGCGGCCGAACATGCCCTTCATCATCTCGCCGAGGTTTATAACCTGGCCCGGCGGCATGCCCGGCAGATCGAGTCCGCCGAGCGGCTGCGGGCCGGTGTCGGCAACGGCGATCTCGATCTCACGCTCCTCAAGCTCGCCGGTTCGCAACATGCGCCGAAACTTCGAGCGGGTATCGGCAGTCGCCGACTCCCCGACGAGCGCCGTGATCAGCCGTTCCTCGGCCGCCAGTTCGGCCTGCGCCTGGACACCCCGACGGCGGGTGTCCCGCAGCATCGTGAGGCTGGAGTCGACGAGGTCGCGAACGATGCTATCGACGTCGCGGCCGACATAGCCGACCTCGGTAAATTTGGTCGCTTCGACCTTGAGGAACGGCGCTTGCGCGAGCCGCGCCAGCCTGCGGGCAATTTCGGTTTTGCCGCAGCCGGTCGGGCCGATCATCAGGATGTTTTTTGGAACGACCTCCTCGCGCAGCCCCTCCGGCAGCTGCTGCCGGCGCCAGCGGTTCCGAAGCGCAATCGCGACCGCGCGCTTCGCGTCCGCTTGCCCAACGATAAAGCGATCCAGCTCCCCGACGATCTCGCGGGGCGTGTAGGTTGGCGCATCCATGATCAGATGGTCTCGAGTGTGACGTTATGGTTTGTGTAGACGCAGATCTCGGCCGCGATCTGCATCGCGCGGCGCGCGACATCCTCGGCGCTCATGTTCGGGACGCTCATCAAGGCGCGGGCGGCGGCGAGCGCGTAGTTGCCGCCTGAACCGATCCCGATCACCCCGTCTTCCGGCTCGAGCACATCGCCATTGCCGGTGACGGTGAAGCTTCGGTCAGCGTCGGCGACCGCCATCATCGCCTCGAGCCGCCGTAGATAACGGTCCGTCCGCCAATCCTTGGCCAGCTCAACGCAGGCGCGCTCAAGCTGGTTCGGGTATCGTTCCAGCTTCGCATCCAAGCGTTCCAGCAGCGTAAACGCGTCCGCCGTGGCGCCCGCGAAGCCGGCGAGCACCGCCCCGCCAGCGCCAATTCGGCGGACTTTCCGAGCGTTCCCCTTCACCACGGTCTGCCCCATGCTGACCTGACCATCGCCGGCCATCGCGACATGGCCGTCGCGCCGAATGCATAGGATCGTCGTGCCGTGCCAGCCGACCGGATCGGAATTGGCGAGATAATTACCGTGTGTCATGACACCGGAGATGGCGACGGCCGTCCCGGCTTTCCAGACGGAAGCCGGGTCGCCGGCCTTTCCCAAAGGGGGCATCCGCGCTAGTTACCCGCCAATGGCCCGAGCCGTTACCCTGACCCGGACGACATCCGAAACCGACAT
>CAYSTX010000128.1:474-1572 GCA_964434035.1 uncultured Acetobacteraceae bacterium | reverse complement strand
GCGTTCGCCGACTGCGCCGCCGGTCTCGCGGCTATCCCCGAGCTCGGAGACGTCATCGAGGCCGCGACCGCCTCAGGGACGCCGTTCCTCGGCATTTGCGTCGGAATGCAGCTGATGGCGGAGCGTGGCCTCGAATATGCGACGACACCGGGGTTTCATTGGATCCGGGGCGAGATCGCGCCGATGGAGGTCGACCGCCTGCGGCTGCCGCACATGGGCTGGAATAATCTTCTGTTCGAGCCGGACGCGCACCCTTTGCTGACCGGCATCGCTCCGGGCGCGCACGTCTATTTCGTGCACTCCTACGCCCTTCGCCATGGCGACCCCGAGGAACAGCTCGCCACAACAGATTACGGCGGCCCAGTTCCCGCAATGGTCGCTCGTGGCAACCGTGCCGGAACGCAGTTTCACGTCGAAAAGAGCCAGGGCGTCGGCCTTCGGATCCTCGCGAATTTCCTGCGATGGATGCCGTGATCCCATGACCGGCGCATCGGATGACCTTGAGCAGGCCAAGCCGACCGAGAACGCTCCGTCGCGTCTCGTCGAACGGGTCAGCGAACTAGGCGATGAAGACCTTGCCGCGCTATGCGAGGCCGCGGACGCAGCGATCATCGAGGGGGGCGGCTTCGGTTGGGTCAATCCTCCCGGTCGTCTGGCGCTGGAGCGGTATTTTCGGGGCGTCATTCTGGTCCCGGAGCGCGAGCTGTTCATCGCGCGACTGGGCGGGACCATTGTCGGCTCCGCGCAGCTTGTCCGGCCACCCCGCAACAACGAGGCGCAGGCCTTCGCGGCGCAGCTGATGCATGCCTTCGTCGCGCCGTATGCGCGCGGCCACGGGCTCGCGCGCCTAGTGACGAAACGGGTTGAGGAGGGCGCCCGCGCCCTCGGCTACGCGGTCCTGCACCTCGACGTGCGCGAGACCCAAACGGCGGCGATACGTCTCTACGAGTCGCTCGGGTATGAGAGGTGGGGCATCAATCCGCTGTATGCGCGGGTCGGCGGGCAGACAATTCGCGGCTTTTACTATCAGAAGCGGCTTAATCCGAAGGGCCTTGCCTGATGTCGATTCCTCCGCTCGGCCTCTATCCGGCGATCGAC
>CAYSTX010000128.1:0-464 GCA_964434035.1 uncultured Acetobacteraceae bacterium | reverse complement strand
AGGGAGGCGCCTGCGTCCGGCTGCGGCAGGGGGCGATGGACGACGCGACCCTCTACACGACGGCGCCGGCCGACCAGGCGCGTGCCTTCGCGGCGTCCGGCTGTGACCGGCTTCATGTTGTTGATCTCGACGGCGCGGTGGCCGGAAGGTCGATCAACCAGGAGGCGGTTCGCGCGATCCTGTCGGCGACCGGCTTGCCGGTTCAGCTCGGCGGGGGCGTGCGCTCGCTTGACGCGATCGATGGATGGCTCATGGCCGGCGTCTCCCGGGTCATCCTCGGGAGCGTCGCCGTCGCCGATCCGGCGCTCGTCGCAGAGGCAAGCCGGCTGTTTCCGGGCCGCATCGCCGTCGGGATCGACGCCCGCGACGGCCGTGTCGCGACGCAGTGCTGGGCGCAGACCACGACCCTCTCCGCGCTCGATGTCGCCCGGCGCGACGAGGACGCGGGCGTCGCCGCCATCATC
>CAYSTX010000127.1:0-10064 GCA_964434035.1 uncultured Acetobacteraceae bacterium | reverse complement strand
GTCATTCCGTTCATCGACCCGGTGGACGTGCGTTATCGCCGGTTCGAGGCGGTGCCGAAGCCGGTCGCGCAGGCGGTGATGTTCTGCCTGATGGACGTCTCAGGCTCGATGACCGAGCCGATGAAGGACCTCGCCAAGCGGTTCTATACACTGCTCTACATCTTCCTGAAGCGGCGGTACAAGCACGTAGACATCGTCTTCATCCGCCACACGCATCAGGCAGCCGAGGTCGATGAGGACACGTTCTTCAACAGCCCGGAGACCGGCGGCACCGTCGTCTCGACCGCGCTCGATGAGATGCGGCGGGTGATTGCGGCACGCTACGATCCGGCGGAGTGGAACATCTACGCGGCGCAGGCCTCGGACGGTGACAACACGGCGTCCGACAATGAACGCACCGCGCGGCTGCTCACGCGCGACATCCTGCCCGCCTGCCAGTACTACGCCTATCTGGAGGTCGGCCGCGAGGGCGACAGCTTCCCGCCCGGCTTCACGCGCCGCGAAAGCGATCTGTGGCAGACCTACTCGTCGATCGCCCGCAATGGCGCGCCGATCGCGATGCGCAAGGTCAACCACCGGCGTGACATTTACCCCGTGTTCCGCGAGCTGTTTCAGCGGAAGCCAGCATCCGAGCAAATCGCATGAGCGCCATCATCCGCCCGAACGCACCGCTGTTCGAGGGGGCTGATTGGGACTTCTCGACCATCCAGCGGGCCCACGACGCGATCGAGAAGATCGCGCGCACCGAGCTCGGCCTCGACACCTATCCCAATCAGATCGAGGTCATCAGCACCGAGCAGATGCTCGATGCCTATTCCTCGGTCGGGATGCCGCTGTATTATCGCCATTGGTCATTCGGTAAGCAGTTCGCGCGGCACGAAGGTTTCTACCGGGCCGGTATGCAGGGCCTTGCGTACGAGATCGTCATCAACTCGAACCCGTGCATCTCCTATATCATGGAGGAGAACACGGCGATGATGCAGACGCTCGTGATCGCGCACGCGGCGTTTGGCCACAACCATTTCTTCAAGAACAACCACCTGTTCCGGCAATGGACGGACGCTGACGGCATCCTCGACTATCTCGAGTTCGCGAAGAAATTCGTCGCGAAATGCGAGGAGCAGTACGGCGAGGCGGAGGTCGAGCAGGTGCTCGACGCCGCTCACGCGCTGATGAACCAGGCAGTGCATCGCTACCCGCGCAAGCGCGCGCTTGACCTCCGCTCCGAAGAGCGGCGGGAGATGGAGCGGCGCGTCTATGAGGAAGCGATGTTCAACGACCTCTGGCGCACGGTGCCGACCAAGGGCCCACAGAAAGAGGACACGACGGCCGCTGACCGCAGGCGTGCGCTGCTCGAGTTGCCGCAGGAAAACCTGCTCTATTTCCTCGAAAAAACCGCCCCACGCCTACAGCCCTGGCAGCGCGAAATCCTCCGCATCGTCCGCCAAATCGCGCAGTATTTCTATCCGCAGGGCCAGACGAAGCTCATGAACGAAGGGTGCGCGACCTACGTGCACTACCGCATCATGAACCGTCTGCACGAAAACGGATTGATTACGGACGGCGCCTATCTCGAATTCCTGCACAGCCACACGAGCGTCGTCTTCCAGCCCGATTTCGACGACCCGCGCTATTCCGGCATCAACCCGTACGCGCTGGGCTTCGCGATGATGGAAGATATCGCGCGCGTCTGCCACGACCCGACGGACGAGGACCGGGAATGGCTGCCGGGAATCGCTGGCGCGGGCGACGAGATGGAGGTGTTGCGCCACGTCTGGGCGAACTACCGCGACGAGAGTTTCGTCCTGCAATATCTCAGCCCGCACCTGATCCGCCGGTTCAAAATGTTCGCCGTCGGCGACGACGCGAGCCAATCGGCCCTCCGCGTCGATGCGATCCATGACGAGCGGGGCTACAAGAAGATCCAGCGGGCACTCGCGCGGAAGTACGACATCGCATGGCTCTCGCCCGACATCCAGATCGTCGACGTCAACCTCGCCGGCGACCGCCGCCTCATCGTCCACCACCGCGCGCTTAACCGCGTGCTGCTGGAGGAAAGCGACGCGCGGCAGGTGCTGCAGCACCTCGCGAACCTGTGGGGCTATGACGTGCTGCTGCGCGAGATCGACCCGGTGACGGAGGGCGTGCTCAAGGAACACGCTGCGTCGCCGCGGGGCTCGTTGTTGCGGCCGTTGGATGGGTAGAGAGGGACGGCCGCGCCCGATGACCTAAGGCTGGGGCGAAGACTACCGTCCACTCTGGACGGGCGAGGGAAATGTCGGCGAAGACCGGCGACACTGTCAGGCGAAATGCCTGGGGAGGGAGCCCGTGAGCGCATCCGTTGCACCGACGGTCACGATTGGCGCCAACTTTCCGGGATCGAACGTCTCGGTTTCGGGTCTTGTCCCCCCTGACAGCGACGGAGCAGTCGGCCCCGGCCAATTTGTTGAACTCGTAAACGGGAGCTACCGGGTCTACGACAGAACAGGGACCTTGCTGCAGCAATCGTCGCTTAACGGCTTCTGGCAAGCCGCGGGCATATCCGATGTGGGCCTCGCGTACGATCCGCGGGTCCTCTACCACCCGGTCAGCCAAAGGTGGTTCGCGGCCTCCTCAGAAAACCCACGCACTCCGCATCCCATGTTAGTCGCGGTCTCAAACACATCGGACCCGACACAGGGGTGGCGGGGGGTGGAGATCCCATTCGACTTCGGCGGCCAGTATTGGGCCGATTTTCCTAAGCTGGGGATAAATCAGGACGGCGTTTTTATCAGCGCTACAATGGTGCCCTTCTTCGACAATTTCCATGCCGGCCGGATTATCATTCCCAAAGCAGACTTACTGCAGGCCGTCCCGAGTGCAGCGAACGCTTCGGTCCTCCTTGACCCGCAAGAACCGGAGATCGATCAGCAACCTGCCGTTGCGTTTCAGTCTAGCGGCTCCGAACCGTTTCTTGCCGGGAATTTGACCTTGGATGGTCAACTGAAGATCACGTCGGTCGACGGGCCCGTCACGAGTCCAACGGTCAACACCAGCGATCGCGTCGTCAGTGTTCCTCCGACGCTTGGGCCGGACTTTGCAACGCAGAAAGGTACCGATGTTCAGGTGAATACTGGCCCGGTCATCTTTAACTTTAGCTCCAGCGCGGTCCTCCAAGGCGGGAAACTGTTCGCGGTCCAGGGAGTTGATCAACCGGGCGTTGCGGCTTTGAGATGGTTCGAAATAGGCGATCCGCTTACCAATCCGACGGTTCTGGACAGCGGAATTATCCGCCCACCCGGCCTTAATGTTTACTACGGCTCCATCGCGGTTAGTCCACTCGGCCAAGCGGTGATCGGCTTCTCCGGCTCGGGACCCAATGACTATCCCAGCGCCTACGCTGTGGCGGGCACGCTCAACGGCGATACGCTTACGTTCGGAGATCCAATACTACTTAAAGCGGGAGTTGCTCCCGACACCAGCGGGCGGTTCGGTGACTATAGCGCAACGACGTATGATCCGACCGACCGTTCTCACTTCTGGACGATCCAGGAGTGGACCTCGGAAGGTTCGCAGTGGTCGACCGAGATATCGGAGGTCAACTTTGGCCCTGCGCCGTCCTCGGTTCAGACCTGGTTTGGTGGCACCGGAGACTTCAGCGATCCGAATAACTGGATACCACCCGGGTCGCCCATCGCGACCGATACGCTCGTCATCAACGCCGGCGGCGTGCGCGCCGACAATCTCACGATCAGCAACCCGAACATTCAGCTCGGTTCACCCACCTCGACGCCGACGTTGGTGCTGAAAGACTCCACTCTCGCCGACACTAATTCCATCCGCGTGCGGACCACGACCTTCGATCCCTCTGAGGCCGAGGTGCAGGCGCGGATCAGGGTGTTGGGGGCGGTCACCGATAATGGCGCCATCGACGTCGGCACGACTGGCATTGATGTGAACCAGCTCTTTCCCTCCCACCTCACCATGAACATCGCCCGGGACAGCAGCTTCACGCTGAGCCCGTCGGGGATTTGGTTCTCCAGCGACGGTTCCACCATCGACGTGAATGCGCGCGAGCACGGCTCGGCGTTCGTGAACAACGGCACCATCGAGGCGTTCGGCGGCACGGTGACAATGAACGTCTCGGTGTCGGGCCAGGGCACGTTCGACATCGTCGCCAACAACAACGCGATCCGCACCGGCACGGTCGAGTTCCGCGAGGACGTGGGTAGCGGCGAGAAGGTGCGGCTCGACGCCGGGCTGCTGAAGCTGGATGAGCCTATGAAGTTTCTGGGCCGAATCGAGGATTTCAACTCCGCGAGCCGCATCGAGCTAGTGGACACGAAAGCGACATCGCTAGAGTACGACCCCAACAATCCGGGGGTGCTCAACGTGTTCGACAATCACCGCCTCGTGGCGGCGCTGGATATTGTTGGTAACTTCACCACCGACCAGTTCAATCTCGCACGGCAGGATGACAACACCTTCATAACCCTTGCGCAGCCCTCGAACGACGCGGCAGCAGCCATGCCAATGATCCCGACGGTCAACCAGCCCGGCTTCCACGTGGCGCTAGCCACGGGATCATCAACGGCTAACGCGCTCGGTGTTTTCTGAGCCGCACCGGCGAGGGTTGTGTTGCAAACGCTGATGCGAGTTGCGCGAAGTATCGAAGTCGGCGACGACCTGCACCAGTACCGAGTTGTCGCCGTGAGATCCTACTTACCGATGCCGCTGTTACCGCCCGTCTCCGGCGAGGAGCGAGGGCGTATCGATCGCGCAATAAAGTGCCATGCGACCAACACCGGCTCAAGCAACGCCAAACCGATCAGCGTGCCGTATAGCCGGTCGAGCGCCGGAGAAATCGCCGCGTCGGCGTAGCTGTCCGGCACCAAGGTCACTAGAACGGCCAGCGTGAACTGAGTCCCGACATAGACCTGAGAATGGCCGCCGTTCTCGATGTGACGGCCAACAAGCACGCCGACCGCGGTGCCCAGGATCAGAACCACCGGGTTGCCATGAGCGACGAACAGGACGCAGGCGGCCAGCACAGCCCCAGCCAGGCATCCTTCGACGCGCTGCATCAATTTGCGGCTGACCGGGACTAGTCCACTGACCCCCAGGCTGCTGACCGGGACGAGCATCACGGCCATGATGCTGACCGCGCCCGCGGCGAGTGCTCGGATCCCAAACAGCGCGCCAAGCAGCGGCAGGAATGCCAGGGCGAGCGCAGCCTGGGCAGCGTGACGGAATGCATTCGGATGCCAGCCGATCCGCCGCGCTGACGGAGCGCGGCTGCCGGGCCATCGGCGCCGCGCCGTCAGTGCCGAGAGCGTGCTGACGATGATGCAGGCGGCGGTACCCGAGACGACCTCCAGTACCCGTGTCGCCGCAAAGGCCGTTATTGCGTGACTGGGATGCTCCAGCTTGTCGAGCAGAACCATCTCGAAGGTGAGGCCGGTGAATAGCCATGCGTAGGCACGGCGGCCGGTCAGCGCGCCATAGAGCGTGACGCCGCCGAATATCGCGCCCGCCAGCGAAGACAGCGGCCAGGAGCTCTGAACGACAGGGACAACCAGGAGCGCCAACCCCGCACCGAAAGCTGTTCCCAAGATCCGCAGCGTGCCGCGCAGAAGGCTGTCCGCCACGTGGCCACGCATGACCATGTAACCCGAGAACGCCGCCCAGGAGACGTTCTGGGCGCCGACCAGGTGGGCGATCACGATGGCAAGAAGCACCGACAGCACGCACTCGAGTTCGTCCACCAACCGGGCGCCCCGAGGCAGAGTGACGCGTGGCCACCACCTTACCCAGGCGCGTTCCTGTTCGAGCCGCTCCGCCATCAGAGCCCGTTATGCTGCTTCCGGTCGCTCATCTCGTGCTCCGTAGTAGCGCCTTCCCACCTCTTGCCGGAACACCCATCTGTCCCGCCACGCGAACAGTTCCCTGGAGGCGCAAATCATGCGCGCGATACGATTCGAATCCTTCGGCGATCCCTCAGTTCTGAAACTGACGGAGGTGCCCACTCCGGCCGCCGACGAGCGAACGGCCCTCGTGCGGGTCATGGCGGCGTCGATCAATCCGAGTGACGTCAAGAACGTGGCCGGGGCGATGCATCAGACGACGCTGCCGCGCATTCCTGGCCGGGATTACGCGGGTGTCGTCGAGGCGGGGCCGGCCGAGTGGATCAGCGCGGAGGTTTGGGGCACGGGCGGTGATACCGGCTTTACCCGAGACGGCACCCACGCCGAGTTGGTCGCCGTGCCGGTAGCGAGCCTGCGACGCAAGCCGGACACGCTCAGTTTCGACGAGGCCGCGTCGGTCGGCGTCAATTACATGACCGCCTGGTGTGGTCTGGTTGAAGCGGCAGGTCTTAAGCCTGGTGAGACCCTGCTGCTGACCGGTGCCGGCGGTGGCGTTGCCAGTGCCGCCGCGCAGATTGCGCGTCGCCTCGGCGCGCGCGTGATCGGCGCCGCCCGGCAGACGCCGCGTCCGGAAGCGCCGATCCATGCGATCGCGGATGCGCTGATCGTCGGCGCTGACCATTTGCCGAAAGCCGTGGGCGCGGCGACGGATGGCAAAGGCGCGGACGTCGTGTTCGATACGGTTGGCGGCGTGATGTTCCGCGATGCCGTGAACAGCCTCGCCTTTGGCGGCCGGCTGATCGAGATTTCCGCGACCGGCCAGCGCGAGGTGAGCTTCGATCTGCTTGATTTCTACCGCAATGAGAGTCGGCTTTTCGGCGTAAACACGCTGAAGCACGATCTCACCGCGTCGGCAAAGGTGCTGGAGGCGCTGAGCCCTGGGTTCGTCGCGGGCGATTACCGTGCGGCGCCGATCGCCGAGACCTTCGGCTTGGACCGCGCGCGGGAGGCCTATCGGAAGGTCGGCGCCAGCTCGTCTGGGCGAATCGTGCTGCGGCCGCAGGAGTGAGGCCCTAGCCCGGCTGCATCACCCGCACCGGCTTGCCGTCCAGAAACGCCAGCACGTTCTCGACCTGCTCCGTATAGAACTGCCGGAAGACATCGGTGACGCAGTAGCCGAGATGCGGTGTCAGCACGGTGTTCGGCGCCGTCCGCCACGCGTCGTCCGGCGGCAGCGGCTCGGCGTCATAGACATCGAGCGCTGCGATCACGCGCCCCGCTCGCACAGCTTTGAGCAGCGCCGTCTGGTCGATCAACGGCGCGCGGGACGTGTTGACGATGATCGCGCCCGACTTCATCCGCGCGATGTCTTCGGCTGAAACGATCCCGCGCGTGCGGTCCGACAGCACGAGATGCATGCTGATCGCATCGGCCTCGGCAATCAGCGTTTGCTTCGACACACGCTCCGCCCCACACGCGGCAGCATGTTCGTCCGTCAGGTTCTGGCTCCACGCCAGCACGCGCATACCGAGCGCGCGTCCGTAGCGGGCCATCAGCGCGCCGATGCGGCCGAGCCCGATGATGCCGAGCGTGCGCCCGTCGAGCGCGCGGCCGGGCGCGATATCGGCCTGAAATCCGCCCGCGCGGATGGCCGCATCTCCCGCCGCGATCCGCCGCTCGGCCGCGAGCATAAGGCCGAGAGCGAGTTCCGCCGTCGAGACGCCGCTCCGCTCGCCGCCTGCGGTGCAGACGGTGACGCCCCGCGCCATCAGCGCCGCCGTGTCGATGACGGGGACGCGCTTGCCGGTAATGCTCAGCATCCTGAGCGCCGGCAACCGCTCGATGAGGCGCGCGGGCATCGCCATCCGCTCACGCATCGTCAGCACGATGTCGACATCGGCGAGCGCGGCGGCGGCCGCATCCTCCGAGCCGAGTGGTTCGCGATGAAACCGCACATCGGCCCGCGCCCTCAGCGCCGACCAATCCGCCATTGACGCGGCAACGCCCTGCCAATCATCCAGCACCGCAACCGCGACCATCGCCCGCTCCCCTGCTCCACTCGTTGCGCGACCATCGCCGCGTGTTGCCGGGCGCGCAAGCGGGTGGTGTGATCGGTGCGCGGCGAAGTGGGGACGGAGACGACTAAATGACGGACAAGGTTGCAATAATCGGCGCCGGGCTGATCGGGCGGGCGTGGTCGATCGTGTTTGCGCGTGCCGGCCTCTCCGTCGCGCTGTGGGATGTCGCGGAGACGGCCGGACCGGCGGCGCTCACCTACATCGCCGAGCGGCTGCCGGAACTGCAGGAAGCGGGCTTGCTGCACGACACGCCGGAGACTGTACTCGGCCGCATCACAATCGCGCCGACGCTCGAGGACGCGGTCGCGGGCGCCGTCTATGTGCAGGAAAACGGACCGGAGCGGGCGGACGCGAAGCAGGCGCTGTTCGGGCGCCTCGATGCGGCCGCGGCACCCGACACGATCCTCGCGAGCTCGACCAGCGGCATTCCGGCCAGCGCGTTTACCGAGAAGTTGCGCGGCCGCGGGCGGTGCCTCGTCGTGCACCCGGTCAACCCGCCGTATCTGATCCCGCTCGTCGAGATCTGCCCCGCGCCGTGGACCGACGCCGACGTGGTCGCCCGCACGCGCGCGCTGATGGAGCGAGTTGGCCAGATACCGGCGACGGTCGCAAAGGAAGTGGCGGGCTTCGTGCTCAACCGGTTGCAAGTCGCGCTGGTGGCCGAGGCGTTCCGGCTGGTCGCCGATGGGGTGGTGACGCCCGAGGATCTGGACGCGACGGTCAAGCACGGGCTCGGGCTGCGCTGGTCGTTCATGGGGCCGTTCGAGACGATCGACCTCAACGCGCCAGGTGGGCTGATTGACTACTGCACGCGCTACGGCGGGCTTTACGCGCGGCTGCAGGCCGAGATGAAGCCGATGGTATGGACCGAGGAGCTGGTGAAGCGGCTGGAAGCGGCGCGGCGGGCGGCGATGCCGGCCAACCTGCATGGCGTGCGGCAAGAGTGGCGCGATCGCCGCCTCATGGGCCTGCTTGCCCACAAGGCGACGATGCCGGACTGAACTGAAGCGCCGGGATTATCCCCGTGGCAGCTTCCAGAAGTCCCGGTGCGACGCGATGAACTGCGCCTGCGCCCGCGAGATGCCGATATCCTGCAGCATCCGGTCATCAAGCTCGGCGAGCATCCGCCGCTCGCGCGCCGCCGACCACACGTCGGCAACCCCACTGATAGCCCACCGCAGCGGTGACGGAATGGATCGATAAACCATGCGCCCCTCCTCTCCGTTCATGAGGCAAAGGTAGGTCCGCATCGACCATGAGAAAAACGAATTGCATTCATCACCGTCATCAGCGATGCTGATGCCATGTCGAACTCAGTCCGTCCCCTCGGGCTCGATCCCGACCTGCTCCGCACCTTCCTGCTGATCGCCGAGGAAGGAAGCTTCACCCGCGCCGCCGCGCGGGTCGGGCGGACGCAGTCGGCCGTTTCGATGCAGATCCAACGACTGGAGGCGGCGCTTGGTCAGCCCGTTTTACTCCGGGGGCGCGGCGGCGCCGTCGCGCTGACCCCACATGGCCGCTATCTACGCGAACGCGGGCGGGATCTGCTGTCGCTGAACGACGAAATCTGGTCGAATTTCCACGCCCCCTCCGTGCACGGCACGGTCCGCCTCGGCACGCCGGACGACTATGCATTCAGCCACCTGCCGAAGCTCCTGAAGCGATTCGCGGACCGCCACCCGGCGGTCGAGGTCGAGGTGACGTGCGTGCCGTCGAGCGAGGTTGTGGAGGGGCTGCGCGCGGGCGACTTCGATCTCGGGCTATGCAGCGAGGGGCATGAGCCGGAGGACTGGCCGACGACGACGATCTGGCGTGGCCCGTTGCGGTGGGTGTCGTCGGAGCGGTACGCCCCGCATCGGCTCGACCCGCTGCCGCTCGCGCTCGCCGGAGACGACTGCGCATGGCGCCGGATTGCGACCCAGTGCCTCGGCCGAGCCGGGCGGCGCTATCGCCTCGCCTATATCTCATCGACGCTGACCGGCACGTTCGCGCCCGTTCTGGCTGGGCTCGCCGTCACGGTCTCCGCGGGGATGTGGCTGCCACCGGGCCTGCATATCGTGCCGCCCGGTGACCTGCTGCCGCCGCTCGCCGATACCGCCGTCTTCATGCTGCTTGGCCGCGCGCCGCATCAGCCGCTGACGAA
>CAYSTX010000126.1:9474-10066 GCA_964434035.1 uncultured Acetobacteraceae bacterium | reverse complement strand
GCCGCCACCTCGGTCGTATCGTGGTTGAAGGTCGCGGCAAGCACCTTGAACGCGAAGCGCGTCGAGGCGCCGTCCATGCCCTCATCCGGCCCGGCCGCGTCGCGGTATTCCTGCAGGCTGCGGGCGCGCGGGTCGGTCTCCTTCAGGCTCTCGCCGTCATAGACGCGCATCTTGGCGAAGATCGTCGAGTTCTCATGCCGCCGCAGCCGCGACAGCACGGAAAACCGCGCCAGCATGTCGAGCGTCGCGGGCGCGCAGGGCGCACCGGACAACTCCGACGTCTGCACCAGTTTATCGTAGATCTTCTTCTCCTCCGTCACGCGGAGGCAGTAGGGGACCTTGATGACGTAGATGCGGTCGATGAAGGCTTCATTGTTGCGATTGTTCTTGAAGCTCTGCCACTCGGCCTCGTTCGAGTGCGCCATGATGATCCCGGAGAACGGGATCGCGCCGATATTTTCGGTGCCGATGTAGTTGCCTTCCTGCGTCGCCGTCAGCAACGGGTGCAGCATCTTGATCGGCGCCTTGAACATCTCGACGAACTCGAGAATGCCCTGGTTCGCGCGGTTCAGGCCACCCGAGTAGCTGTAGG
>CAYSTX010000126.1:0-9464 GCA_964434035.1 uncultured Acetobacteraceae bacterium | reverse complement strand
TAGGCGTCGGGGTCGTTCTGCGCGTGCAGCTCGAGCTTGCGGATGTCGACCTTGCCGACGAGGGACGAGATGTCCTGGTTGTTCTCGTCGCCCGGCTCGGTCTTGGAGACGGCGATCTGGCGCAGCCGCGACGGGTGCAGCCGCACGACGGTAAAGCGGGAGATGTCGCCGCCGAACTCGTCCAGCCGCTTCAGGCACCACGGGCTCATGATGCGCGTCAGGCGCCGGCGCGGAATCCCGTATTTGTCCTCCAGCCGCTCGCCCATTTCCTCTGGGTTGAACAGGCCGAGCGGGCTCTCGAACACGGGGCTGAGCGCATCGCCTGCCTTGAGGACGTAGATCGGATACGCCTCCATCAGCGCCTTGATGCGCTCGGCCAGCGAGGACTTGCCGCCGCCGACGGGACCGAGCAGGTAGAGGATCTGCTTGCGCTCCTCCAAGCCCTGCGCGGCATGGCGGAAGAAGCCGACGATCCGCTCGATCGTCTCTTCCATGCCGAAGAATTCCGAGAACGCCGGATAAACGCGGATCGTGCGGTTCATGAAGATCCGCCCGAGTCGCGCGTCCTTCGACGTGTCCACCATCTCGGGCTCGCCGATCGCCGCCAGCAGGCGTTCGGACGCGTTGGCGTACATCATCGGGTCGTCGCGGCAGCCCCGGAGGTAATCCGTCAGCGACATTTCCGTCTCTCGGCGCTGCTCATAAGCGCGCGAGAAGCTGGTAAAGAGATCGTCGTCGAACAGTTGCATCACCTGCTCCGCTGCTGCCGCCAGTTTGGCGGACATGTCGTCATGACGTGAACACGAAACCGAACCATGCAAGATCAACGCTAGAACATCGCGATCGTGCCGGACATTTGTTTTAATGCCATCTTACCATGGTCCGCCGAGCCGCCGCCGAGGCGCCGTGGGCCCTTGCGCCGGCCCGGCGCGGGCTGCCCTGCCGCCGCCCATCCTGCTTGACGCCCCCGCCTTGAACCGAGACAGTCTGTATCAATAACGCTCGCTTCAACGAAAAATTCGGAGGGACGGATGGACGAGACGGCAAAAACCTCGATCGGCCGCCGTGCGGTCCTGACGGGGATCGCGGCCGCGGGAGCCGGCGCCCTGAGCCGGCCGTCGATCGCGCGGGCGGCGGCGAACCCGGTCAAGATCGGGATGCAGTCCATCTTCTCCGGCCCGATCGCGCTCCTTGGCACCTCGTCGCGCAACTCGGTCGAAATGGAGGTCGAGCGCATCAACGCCTCCGGCGGGCTCGCCGGCCGTCCAATCCAGATGGTCTTCCGTGACAGCCGCGGCCAGCCGCAGGAGGCCGCCCGAGTGGCTCGCGAACTGGTAAACAGCGACGGCTGCGAAATTCTGCTCGATGCCGAGGCATCGTCCGGCGCGTTCGCGGTGCAGGAAGTCGTGCGCGACCTCAAGGTCCTGTGTGTCCACAGCAACAGCGAGACGTCCTCGCTCACCGCCGATCCGAAGCTGCGCGTGCCGACCGCCTTTCGCTCCTGCCGCCAAGGCGTGCATGACAGCATTGTGGGTGGCAGCTTCGCCGCCGGGATCGCTAACGCCAAGAAGCTGACGCACTGGGCAACTGTTTCGCCGGACTATGCCTATGGTCGGGACACCACCAAGCAGTTTGTCGCGTACCTCAAGCACTTCAAGCCCGACGTCCAGATCGTTACCGAAGGTTGGCCGAAACTCGGCGCGCCAGACTTTACCGAAGTCATCACGAAGGTTCTGCAGGCGCACCCGCAGGCACTCTACTCGACGCTCTACGCCGGCGACCTGTCGGCGTTCGTCAACCAGGCGAACATCTACGCCCTATTCGGCCAGCTTACCACCTTCACGCCGAACCTGGCCGACTACCCCGTCCTGGCGGCGATCAAGTCGCTGCCGGCGGGTATTTACTCCGGTAACCGCTACCTGGAGACGTTCCCGGACGTGCCAGCGAACAAGGCATGGGGCGAAGCCTACCACACGCGATTCAATCAGTATCCAACGAACTGGTCCTGGCAGAACGCGACCGCGATGCGGCTGATTGAGGCGGCCGTTAAGAAGGCGGGCAAGATCGACACCCCGGCGATGGCGGACGCGATGCGCGGCCTCACGATCGACAGCCCATGGAGCATGAAGGGCACGGTCACGATGCGCGCCGAGGATCAGACGCTCGTCGACTACGCGCTCGGCTGGGGCACCACGACTCCGCAGCCGCCGTTCGTGGTCGACATGCATCCGGGCGACTGGGGGCAGATCGTCGAGCTCGAGCAGGAGTGGAAGAAACAGAACGGCTTCCTGAGCTGAGTCGCCTCGGCGATGGATCTCGACGCGCTGGCCGGGTGTGTCGGCAGCGCCGGCTGCCTCGTCACGCAGGCAACCAGCGGGCTGATCGCCGGGCTGCTGCTGTTCCTGGTCGCGGCGGGGCTCACGCTGATCTTCGGCGTGCTCAAGGTCGTGAACTTCGCGCACGGGACGTTCTACATGCTGGGCGGCTACGTCGCGTTCACGGTGGTGCAGGTGACGGGCAGCTACGCGCTCGCCGTCCTACTCGCCGCCGCCGCTTCGGGCGCCTTGGGCCTCTTGTTCGAGCGTGGGCTGATTGCGCGCGTCTATGGCGCGGACGTGCTGATGCAGCTGCTGATCTGCTACGCCGTCGTGCTGATCGGCGACGATCTGGTGAAGATCATCTGGGGCGCGGATTTCCACGCAATGGGGATGCCGCCCGCGTTCCAGGTGCCGCCTTATTTCATCGCGGGCGGCGTCGTGCCGCCATTCTACGTACTGCTGATCGGCGTCGCGGTGCTGATTGCGATCGGCCTCGGCATCGGCCTCGCCGGCACGCGGGCCGGCAAGACGATCCGCGCGGCGGCGGCCAACCCGACGATGGTGGCGGCGCTCGGGATCGACACGCGGGTGGTCTACGCGGCCGTCTTCGCGCTGGGCGGCACGCTGGCCGGGCTCGCCGGCGGGCTTTCCGCGCCCGTGCGCTCGCTTTCGCCCGGCATGGGGTTCTCCGTCCTGATCGACAGCTTTATCGTGACCGTGATCGGCGGGATGGGCTCGATCGCCGGCGCGTTGATTGCCGCCGTTATCATCGGCCTCGTCCGCGCCTTCGGCACGATTGGGTTTCCGTTCCTGACGGAGGAGGCGATCTATCTCTGCATGATCGTGATCCTCGTCGCCCGGCCGACCGGCCTATTCGGGCGTGAGGTCGTGTGATGCTGCTGCGCGGCAGGCCCGTCCTCCGCGACCTGCTGATCGGCGCCATCGCGCTTGTTATGCTGCTTGGCGTGCACGCGGTGCTGCCGGATAAGGCATTCGCCGATTTTGTCATCCGCGGCGCCGGCATGACGTTGTTCGCGACCTCGCTCAACCTACTGGTCGGCGGCACCGGGCTCGTCTCCTTCGGGCACGGGATGTTTTACGGGCTCGGCGCCTATGCGTTCGCGCTGCTGATGCAGTTGACGTCGCTGCCGATGCCTGTCGCGCTCATTGGCGCGCTGCTGATCGTCGCCGTGACGGCGCTGGTGATCGGTGCGATCTGCATCCGGTTGCGGACGATCTACTTCGCCTTTGTCACTCTCGCGATGCAAATGCTGCTACACAGCATCGTCATTTCGGCCGTAGCGCTGACGGGCGGCGACCAGGGGTTGCAGGGCGGTATCCCGCGCCGCGTCGTCCTCGGCGCCGATCTCGGGCAGCAGGGCACGCTGTATGCGGTGGCGGCGACCGCGATGGTCGTCGGTCTCTTGCTGATGCGCCACGTCAGCCGCTCGCCACTCGGCGCGTCGATGCGGATGGTCCGCGACAATGAGACGCGCGCCGCCTTCCTCGGCATCATCGTTTGGCGCGTCAAACTCACCGCCTTCGTGATCGCCGCCGTGTTCGCCGGGCTCGGCGGCGCCATCATCGCGCTGTTCGTCTCGGGCGCCTACCCGGAGCTGATCGACTGGCCGATCACCGGGCAGGCGATTTTCGCGATCATGCTCGGCGGCATCCACAGCTTCCTGGGGCCGCTCGCCGGCGTCGTGATCCTGCAAATGCTGAACGACGTGACGACGCGGCTGACGGAGTATTATGGCCTCGTCCTCGGCATCGTGATCCTGCTCTTCGCAGTCGGCCTCCGGCGCGGCGTGCTCGACGTTTTCGTCAGGAGGGCGCGATGACGCTCCGGGTCGAGGGGCTGACGAAAAGGTTCGGCGGCGTCGCGGCCGTCGATAACGTCACCGTCACGTTCGAAACCGGCTCGCTGACCGCGGTGATCGGGCCGAACGGGGCGGGGAAGAGCACGTTCTTCAACCTGATCTCCGGCGCGATCCCGCCCGATTCCGGCCGCGTGCTGCTGGATGATCTCGACATCACCGGGCAGGCGCGGGCCGCGATCGTCCGCCACGGCGTCGGCCGCGCGTTTCAGGTGGCGAGCTTGTTCCCGACCATGACCGTCGCCGAGAACCTGATGGCCGCCGTCGCCGCGCATCGCGGCCAATGGGCGGGGCTGCTCGGCCGCTTCCCGCCGCCCGGCAGCCGCGCCCGGGCGCTGGAGGTTGCCGCGCTCGTTGGGCTCGCCGACAGGGCTGACAGCCTCGCCGCGACGCTCTCGCACGGCGATCAGAAGCTGCTCGACATCGCGCTGGCCCTCGCGCTGGAGCCGACCGTCCTGCTGCTGGACGAGCCGACCGCTGGCATGGGGCCGGAAGAGCGCTGGCGGATGATCGAGAAGGTGCAGCGCCTGCATGATGAGCAGCATCTGACTCTCGTATTCATCGAGCACGACATGGACATCGTCTTCGCGGTCGCGTCGATGATCCGCGTGCTCTGCTACGGCCGCCTGCTCGCCGAGGGCACGCCGGACGAGATCCGCGCGAACCCAGCCGTCATCGCCGCCTATCTCGGCACGCCGGAGACCGAGCATGCGTGATCAGGCGTCCGACATCGTGCCGGTGCTGCATGTCGAGGCGATCGACGTGCATTACGGGGCGAGCCAGATCGTGTTCGGGCTCGGACTCGACCTCTATCGTGGGCAGACGATGGCGCTCCTCGGCCGCAACGGCGCCGGCAAAAGCACGACGCTGAAGGCGGTGGCGGGGGTCGTGGCGCCGACCCGAGGCGAGGTGATGCTGCGCGGCCATTCGGTCGCGGGGCGCCGACCGCATGTCGCCGCCCGCCTCGGCCTCGCCTTCGTGCCGGAGGACCGGCAGGTGTTTCCGGATCAGTCAGTCGAGGACAACCTGCTGATCGCCGCCAAGCGGGGGCCGGACGGGCAGGATAAGTGGTCGCTCGGCCGCGTGTGGGAGGTGTTTCCGTTGCTGGAGCCGCTGCGCCGCCGCCAGGCCGGGCGGCTATCGGGCGGGGAGCAGCAGGCGCTGGCGATTGCCCGCGCGCTCATGGGTAACCCGGAGGTGCTGCTGCTCGATGAGCCGAGCGAGGGGCTGGCGCCGATCGTCGTCGCCGACATCGCGCGGCTGCTGCGGCGGCTCCGCGACGAGGGCGCGACGGTGCTCATCGCGGAGCAGAACATGCATTTTTGCCTTGGCATCGCGAGCCATGCGGTCGTGATCGATAAGGGCCGGATCGTCTACCGCGATGACATCGCCGGGCTGCGCGCGAACGAGGAGGTGCGGCGGCGCTATCTCGCGATGTGAGCGCCGGCCGATATCGTCTCGACCGCGCCCTCCGCCTCTAGCCGCGCCCGCACGTCGCGCTTGACCACCTTACCGTAGCCGGAGCGGGGCAGGGCGTCCCACACGACCACCTGGGTCGGCAGCTTGTAGCGGGCGAGTTTGCCGTCGAGATGGGCGAGCAGCGTCGCCGCGTCGGGCATCGCCGCGCCCGGCGCTGGCACGACGACCGCGACGCCGCACTCGCCCCATTTCGGGTGCGGCACGCCGACGACGCAGGCCTCCGCGACGGCTTGGTGCATCAGCAGCGCCTCCTCGATCTCGCGCGGATACACGTTCGAGCCGCCGGAGATGTACATGTCCGACGCGCGGCCGGTGATGAACAGGAAGCCATGCGCGTTCAGGTGGCCGACATCGCCCGTATGAAACCATCCGTGCCGGAACACTGCCTCAGTTGCGGCCGGGTTGCCGTAGTATCCGGCGAAAACAGCCGGGCCGCGTACGCAGATCTCGCCGGTCTGCCCGGGCGCGAGTGGGCGGCCGTTGTCGTCGAGGATCGCGATCTCGATTCCGGTGCGCGGATAGCCGCAGCTGCCGGCGAGCGACTCGTCGTCGAGGCTGTGCAGGCGGGGCGGCAGCACGGTGATCGCGCCGGTCACCTCGCCGAGTCCGAAATACTGCACGAGCACGGGGCCGAGCACGCGCAGCGCGTGCACCTGATCCGCCCGATACATCGGCGCACCGGCATAGATGACGTAGCGCAGTGACGAATGGTCGTAACGGCCGACTGCCTCGTCGCGCGTCAGCATCGTCAGGATGGTCGGCACGGTGAACATGTTGGTCACGCGATGCCGCTCGACGAGCGACCACGCTTCCTCGACATCGAGCCGGTCGCCGCCCATCAGCACGCTCGCCGCGCCACGCGCGACCGACAGCATCGCGTGGATGCCGGCGCCGTGCGACAGGGGTGCTACGACCAGGGCCGTGTCCGTTTCGTCGATGCCGGGCAGCAGGTCGGCGAGGTGGTTCGCAACGACGAAGGCGAGCTGCCCATGCGTCAGCACCGCCGCCTTCGGCCGGCCGGTCGTGCCGGAGGTGTAGAAGAACCACGCCGGATGATCCCGATCGACAGCGTTGGGCACGGTGGCTGACTGCGGCCCGGTCGCGAGGCGATCCCACGTGGTTGGCGCATCGCCGCCGATCCAGAGTTCGGCACGGAGCGCCGGGTTCGCCGCCCGCATGGACGCGGCGTGCTCGGGATAGGCCGCATCGACGATCTGCGCAGTGGGTGAGGCGCTTTCGGCGAGGTAGGCGACCTCGGCCGGTGTCAGGCGTACGTTGGTAGGCACGAAGACCGCGCCGATCGTCCACGCCGCCCACATCGTCTCGAACAGCGCGAGCGAGTTTCGTGCGTGGACGATGATCCGGTCACCCGGTTCGACGCCCATCGCGGTCAGTGCCGCCGCCGCGCGGCCGACACGGTCGGCGATCACCGACCACGTCCAGTGTTCGTCGCCGCGAATGACGCCCGCACGGTCGGGGAACCGGCGGGCCGTTTGTGCGAGGAAATGCGCGAGGTTCGCGGCCTGCGGCGCCGCTGTCGTGATCGTCCCGGTCGTCACGGTCAGCGCGTCGCCTCGAGGATAGAAACGTAGTTCGCGACCGCCGCCCCGCCCATGTTGAAGACCCCGGCCCGCTCGGCGCGCGGCAGCTGCATCTCGCCCGCCTCGCCGGTGAGCTGCATCGCCGTGATGACGTGCATCGAGACGCCGGTCGCGCCAATCGGGTGGCCCTTCGACTTCAGCCCGCCCGAGCGGTTGACCGGCAGGCGCCCGTCGACCGCGGTCCAGCCCTCGAGGATCGCCCGCTCACCCTGGCCGGTCGGCGTCAGGCCCATTGCCTCGTATTCGAGCAGTTCAGCAATGGTGAAGCAGTCATGGCTTTCGACGAACGACAGATCGTCGAGCGTCATGTCGGCCGCCTCGAGCGCCCGCCGCCACGCCTCGGCCGCGCCCTCGAAGCGGGTGATGTCGCGCGCCGAGATCGGCAGGAAGTCGTTGACCTGCACGGCGGCGCGGAACCGCACCGATTTCGCCATCGTGCGCGCCGTCTCCTCATCCGTCAGCACGAGCGCCGCGGCGCCGTCGGAGACGAGCGAACAGTCGGTACGCTTCAGCGGCGGGGCGACGTAGGGGTTCTTCTCGCTGACGGCCCGGCAGAACGCGTAGCCGAGGTCTTTGCGCATCTGCGCGTACGGATTGTCGACGCCGTTCTTGTGGTTCTTTGCGGCGATCGCGGCGAGCGCGTCCGACTTGTCGCCGAAGCGCTGAAAGTACGTCTCGGCGATCTTGCCGAAGACGCCCGCGAACCCGGCCGGGATATCGCCTTCCTCGCGGCGGTAGCTGGCGTTGAGCAGAATGTCGCCGACAGTCGCGGTCGGCGTCGCCGTCATCTTCTCCGCGCCCACAACCAGCGCGAATCGGCCGCGCCCGGCGGCGAGGAAGTCGCGCGCGCCATGGATCGCGGCGGTGCCGGTCGCGCAGGCATTTTCATATCGGGTGGACGGCTTGAAGCGCAGCGCCGGGAGGTGCTGCAGCACAAGGCTCGACGGGAAGTCCTGCTTCGAGAACCCGCCGTTGAAAAGCCCGACAAAAGTCGCGTCGATCTCGCCGGGCTCGATGCCGGCATCCGCGATCGCGGCGCCGGCGACCCGGCCGATCAGCGCCTCAACGTCGGGATCCTCGGACTTGCCGAACGGCGTGTGCGCCCAGCCGACGATGCAGGCCTCGGTCATGATCGTTCCCCCCTTCGCTGTTCGGCGGACAATAGCGCCCGGCTTCGGCTTGGTCACCTGAGAGCGACCTTAGACGGCGCTGTCGATTTTTCTTGATCGGTCACGTCCAGATCGTGCCATAAGGGGCTGACAACTCTACGGGGGTCTGGGTGGGGACTGGGTATGCGATCCGTTTCGCGATCGTTGCGCTCGGCCTTTGCGCAATTAATGGTTGCGCGTCGCACACCTCCTATCGCGCATTGCGCGACACCCGCGCGCCCGGCCCGGCTGGCGACCCGTGGGGTCCCTATATTCACGAGGCGGCGTCCCGTTTCTCGGTGCCCGAGGAATGGGTGCGGCAGGTTATGCGCCAGGAAAGCGGCGGCCACGAATATATCAACGGCCGCCCGACTACATCCTCCGCTGGCGCGATGGGGCTGATGCAGGTGATGCCGAGCACCTACCGCGAGCTTGCGAGCCAGTATGGGCTCGGCCCCGATCCGTACGATCCGCACGACAACATTATGGCCGGCACCGCCTACATCCGGCAGATGTATGACCGGTTCGGCTCACCCGGCTTCCTCGCCGCCTACAACGCCGGACCGGCGCGCGTGGATAGCTACCTCTCGGGCAGCAGCAATCTGCCGGATGAGACCGTGAACTACGTCGCCGCCATCGCGCCGCGCCTGGGCAACGACCGGCCGATGAACGGGCCGATGTCGATGTTCGCGCAGAATGACGGGCAGGGTGGCGCCGCGCCGGTGGTCCGCGCTTCAGCGCCCGTCTCCGCGCCGCCGGCCGCGCAATACGCCGCCTCCGGCCCGATCGTCGATCCGAACTCGTTCGTGCCGACCTACGTTGTGCCCGTCGACGACGAAACGCCGGAGCCTGCGTCCGCACCCGTGTCGCAGCCGGCGCCGACACGGATGGCTGAGGCGACGCCCTTCACCGGCACGCGCTCCTCGCTCGGCGCCGCCCCGATCGCGCCGCCGATCACGCCACAGTATCAGGCGCAACCATCCGCGCCATATGCGCCGCCGCCGGGAACGTCGCGATACGCGTCGCGCGCGAAGGGGCCGG
>CAYSTX010000125.1:0-10099 GCA_964434035.1 uncultured Acetobacteraceae bacterium | reverse complement strand
GACCGCGCGGTCGCCGACGCGGCGCTCAACCGGCTGGAGGTGGACGCGCTCGGCCTGGATGCTATGGACCGGCGTTACCTGCGCCGGATCGCCGAGCATCACGCCGGCGGCCCGGTCGGCGTCGAGACGCTGGCGGCGGCGCTGGCCGAGGCGCGGGATACGTTGGAGGACGTGATTGAGCCGTATCTGATCCAAGAGGGGCTGGTGCTGCGAACCAGTCGCGGGCGCATGCTGGGGGAGGCGGCGTGGCGTCATCTCGGCCTCGTGCCACCGCCGCGCGATCCGTCGCAGCCGGACCTGTTGACCTTGGTACCCGACCTCGATGTCTGACGTTTCCGTGAGCGACGCGCGCGGTTAATGAAAGATCACTATCCCGACGCGGCGACGAGTGGCATCCACCGCCACCCTATCCGGGTCTATTATGAGGACACCGATGCCGGCGGCATCGTCTACCACGCGACATATCTGCGATTCATCGAGCGCGCGCGCACCGAGGCGCTGCGCGACCTCGGCATTCCGCATTCGGACATGGTGCGTGAGCATGGCTGCATGTTCGTTGTGCGGCACGTCACGCTCGATTATCGCCGGGCAAGCCGACCAGACGATCTGCTCATGGTGCTGACGCAGGCGCTATCGGTCGGCGGCGCATCCGTGACGCTGCGCCAGTCGGTCATCCTTGCCGAAACCGAAAAGGACGCCGCCGCCGAAGCGGGTCTGCCGCCGCGCGTTGTCGCAACCATCCGACTCGCCTGCGCGGATATTGTGACGGGCCAGCCGATGCGCCTTCCCGCGCGGTGGCGTGCGGCGATCGAGCGCCTTGCCGTTGCGCCATCTAACCCGGCCGAGAGCGGCCGAGAGGAGTAAGCCCGTGGATCGTGCTGTTGATGCCGTCAATCTGGGGTCTGCCGCGGCCGCGGATCTATCCCTCTGGGGCCTGTTCATGCAGGCCGACATTGTCGTCAAGATCGTGATGGTCGGGCTGCTGCTCGCCAGCGTTTGGGTCTGGGGAATCATCTTCGAGAAGATCGTCTCGCTCCGCCGCGCCAACCGCGACGCCGATGCGTTCGAGGATCGGTTCTGGTCGGGCGGCAGCCTCGATGACCTCTATGAGCAGGACGGCATCAAGCCGGTGCACCCGATGGCGGCTGTCTTTTCGGCGGCGATGGGCGAGTGGCGACGCACCGTGCGCGTTGCCGGCGCCGACGTCACCCGCTCCGGCGTGCGCGACCGCGTCGACCGGGCAATCGGCGTCACCATCCAGCGCGAGATGGACCGGATGGAGCAGCAGATGATCTTCCTCGCCTCCGTCGGCGCGACGGCGCCGTTCATCGGTCTGTTCGGCACCGTCTGGGGCATCATGCATTCGTTCTCGGCGATCGCGGCTATGCACAACACGAACCTTGCCGTCGTTGCGCCGGGCATCGCAGAGGCGCTGTTCGCAACCGCGATCGGCCTCGTGGCCGCCATCCCGGCCGTGCTCGCCTACAACAAGATCAGCACCGACCTGGCGCGGTTCGCGAGCCGGCTCGAAGGGTTCGGCACCGAGTTCGGCGCGATCCTGTCGCGCCAGAGCGAGGAGCGAGCCTGAGCCGTGGCCGCTGCATTCAACCGTCCGGGCGCGCGCGGATCGCGGGGCCGCTACCGGCCGCTCGCCGAGATCAACGTCACACCGCTCGTCGACGTCATGCTCGTGCTGCTCATCATCTTCATGGTGACGGCGCCGCTGATGACATCCGGTGTGCCGGTCGATCTGCCGAAGACGACTGCGCAGCCGATCAACTCGGACAGCGAGCCGCTGACGGTTTCGCTCGACGCGCAGGGCAAGATCTTCCTGCAGGATTCCGAAGTGCAATTGCCGGAACTCGTCGCCCGCCTGCAGTCGGCGGCGCAGAATAATCCGGACCGCCGCATTTTCGTGCGTGCCGATAAGGGGATCGCCTACGGCCAGGTGATGACCGTGATGGGCACGCTGACGCAGGGCGGTTTCAACAAGGTCGCCTTGCTGGCCGAGCAGCCGGCAGGCGCCGCGTCTGATGCGGGCGGGAATGGCGGCGCGACCGGCGGTGCGCCCGCATCCGGGACAGCGCCCGCATCCGGAGCGGCCAGGCCGGGTCGCGGCGGCTGATCGGACGGGGCACCTGGACGGGAGGGCACCGCGCGTATGAGCCCGCGCCTGAAGCGTGGCGTCTTGGCGTCGGCCGGTTTGCATCTGGCCGCCATGATCGCGCTGCTGGTCGGGCTGCCGCTCCGATCCCCGCCGCCTCCGCCGGAGGAGCAGGCGGTCGCCATCGTGTTCGAGGGCACGGCGCCGTCGTCGCGCAAGGCGGACACTCCCGCGCCGACGCCGTCCTCCTCACCGTCGCCCGAGACGAAGGAAGCGACGCCCGCCAAGCAGGAGCCTCTGCCGACGCCGCCCGAGGCGCCGCCGCCTCCGCCGCCGCCTCCACCGCCCCCGCCGGCGCCGGAGGCCGCGCCGACGAAGCCGTTGCCACCGCCAAAAGTACCGCCGCCACCGAGCACGCCGTCGCCCGAACCAACACCGGTCGTGTCGCCGCCACCACCGTCGCCGCCGAAGCCGCCGACACCGACGCCGCCGCTGCCGGTGCCGCCGACGCCTGTGCCACCGCCACCGACGCCCACGCCGCCGACGCCATCGCCGAATTCGCAGCCAAACCCGACCAAGAACCCGGCGCCGGAAAGCCAGGCGCTCGAGAACACGCTCGAGAAGCTGCGCGCGCTCGCGAAACAGACGCAGCCGCCGAAAGCCCGCTACAACCCGCCGCGCGGGGCCGCGCCGGGCGGTGGGAACCCCAATGGCGACGACACGTCAAAGCTTTCTGCCGATCAGGCGCGGGCCATCGGCGCGGAAGTGCGGCGCTGCTGGACGGCCGATTTTGGGGCGAAGGACATCAACCAGATGCAGGTACTGCTGACGGTGCAGACCGACGGCGGCGGGGTTGCGCGTATCGCCGAAGTGGCGCCGCCGGATCGCGGTCGGCTGTCCGACCCCGTGTTTCGCGCCTTCGCCGAGCGCGCGGTACGGGCGGTTATGAGTGCGGAATGCGCAAACCTTCCGCTGCCGCCATCGATGCAAGGGCAGCCTCAAACGCTCACCTTCCGGTTCCGCCCCGGCGAATGATGCGGCTTTCGTGCATGACCCGAGACCAAGGAGTGTTTTAGTGACAATCCGATCCGAACCCCTGGCGCCGCTCGTGCTCGCCCGTCGCTCCTTGCTGCTGAGCGGCGCGGCCGCCGGCCTCGCGTATCCGGCTTCCTCGGCGTTCGCCCAATCTGCGCCGGCTTCCGGCGGCGGCGGTGCGGCCGGCGGGCAGTCGGCGGTGATCGACGTCAACCGCGCCCGTTCCGCCCCGATTCCGATCGCAATCCCGCGCTTCGGCGGCGACGCGCAGGCGCGGGCGGGCGACATCACCGGCGTCGTCTCCGCCGATCTCGCCCGATCTGGCCTGTTCCGCTTGATCGATCCGGCCGCGATGACCAGCGTCTCCGCGCCCGGTCCCGGCGGCGACGTGCCCAATTTTCAGATGTGGAAATCGGTCGGCGCGCAGGCGCTCGTCACCGGCCGCGTCGAGAACAGTGGCGGCGGCGTGCGCGTCGAGTTCCGGCTGTGGGACGTGCTGCCCGGCGTGCAGATCCAGGGCACCGCCTATACGACGACCGAGGCCAACTGGCGCCGCATCGCGCACATCATGGCCGACGTCATCTATGAACGGCTGCTCGGCGAGAAGGGCTATTTCGACACCCGCGTCGTCTACATCGCCGCGACCGGCCCGCGCGACCGGCGCACCAAGCGCCTCGCGATCATGGATCAGGACAGCGCCAACAACCGCTACCTGACCGACGGGTCTTGGCTCGTGCTGACGCCGCGGTTCCATCCGACGCAGGACGAGATCGCGTTCATGAGCTACGCGAACAACCGCCCGCGCGTTTATCTGTTCAACCTCGCGACCGGGCGGCAGCGCGTGCTTGGGGAGTTCGCGGGCATGACGTTCGCACCGCGCTTCTCCCCGGACGGCAGCACCGTGGTGATGTCGGTGACGCGCGGCGGCGGTTCGGACATCGTGACCGTGAGCCTGGGCGGCGGCGGCGAGCGGCGGCTGACCGATAGCGGCTCGATCGACACGAGCCCGTGCTACAGCCCGGACGGTACGCAGATCGTCTTCAACTCCGACCGCGGCGGCGACCAGCAGCTTTACGTCATGGGCGCCGGCGGCGGTGGGGCGAAGCGCATCAGCTACGGCAGCGGCCAGTATGCGACGCCGGTTTGGTCGCCGCGCGGCGACCTCATTGCATTCACGCGGCTCAATGGCGGGCTCGGCGGCACGTTCGCGATCGGCGTCATGCATCCGGACGGCTCGGGCGAGCGCATCTTGTCGGAGAGCTTTTCCGTCGAGGGGCCGACCTTCGCGCCGAACGGCCGCGTCATCATGTTCTGGCGCGAGACGCGCGCGGTGAATTCCACGGGCGCCGGGCATACGTCGCGACTCGTCTCAATTGATATTACGGGGTTCAATGAGCGCGAGGTGCCGACGCCGACCGATGCGTCGGATCCGGCATGGTCGCCGCTCGCGGCGTAAGGAAGGGCGTAATGAAAAGTAAGCGTTGCCCGCAGCGCTTGCGTGCGAAGCGCAACGGCGCTACGCGCCGGTTCCGGGCGGAACAGATTACCGCTCGCTGCGTTAGGCGCTAGTTTATCATTTCGCCGCTGAACCCAACCCGAAAAGGACCGTCCCTCCCATGAATATCAAGGCTCTCGGCCTGCTGGCCGCCCTGGCGCTGCTATCGGCCTGTGCGGACGACAAGAATACCGGTGCCGCGACCGGAACCGGCGCGAGCACCGCCAGCACCGTGACCCCCGGCAGCCAGGAAGATCTGGTCGCGAACGTCGGCGATCGCGTCTTCTATGCGTTTAATCAGAGCTCGCTGAGCCCGGATGCGCAGGCGACTCTCGATAAGCAGTCGCAGTGGCTGGGCCGCTATCCGCAGGACAATGTGCAGATCGCCGGCAACTGCGATGAGCGCGGGACGGAAGAATACAACCTCGCCCTCGGCCAGCGCCGCGCCAACGCGGCCCGTGACTATCTCGTCGCCCGCGGCGTCAGCTCGAACCGCATCACGACGATCAGCTACGGCAAAGATCGCCCGACGGCGCTCGGCTCGGACGAGAGCGCGTGGGCGCAGAACCGCAACGCGATCACGTCGGTTCGCTGATCCGATGCGCGCCGCCGCGACCCTGACCGGCGCGGCGGCGGTGCTCGCGCTCTGCGCGCTGCACGCGCCGCCCGCCGCTGCCCAGATCGAGAGCCGCGAAGGGATCGCGCTGCAGAACGAGATCCTGCAGCTGCGAAACGAGGTTGAGCAGCTGCGCGCCTCCGGTGTCGGAGGCGGCGGCGTCAGTCCCGACGTGCTGCGCGGCCGTCCGCCGCCGCAGATCAGCGGCGACCTCACCGCGCAACTGCTGGCGCGCGTGCAGGCGCTCGAGGATCAGGTCCGCGAGCTGCGCGGCCGGCAGGACGAAACGGAAAATCAGGTGCAGCGTCAGGGCGCCGATTTGTCGAAGCAGATCGGCGACCTCAACTTCCGTCTGCAAGGCGGCGGCGCTCCCGGTGTCGGCGCGGTCGCGCCGGATCAGGGCGCCGGGACCGCGCCGGTCGGCGCCCCACCGCCGCCACCCTTGCGGCAATCGCCGCCGCCGACGCCGCTCGGCCAGCTGCGCAATCCCGCCGCCGCCAGTGCTGCCGGTATACCCGGCGGCCCCGGTGCCGCGCCGCCGCCGCGCACGCCCGAGCGGGCGCTGCAGGAAGGCAACGCGGCGCTCGCTCGGCGCGACTATGCGGCCGCCGAGGCCGACGCGCGCGAGGTGCTCGCCAACAGAACATCGCCGCGTGCGGGCGACGCACAGTTCTTGTTGGCGCAGGCGCTCGCCGGCCAGCGCAACTACCCGCAGGCAGCAATCGCGTATGACGACTCGTACAACCGCAACAAGCGCGGCCCCCGCGCGCCGGACAGCTTGCTCGGCCTCGCGAGCGCCCTCGTCGCGATCGGGGAGAAGCGGGCGGCCTGCGACACGATGAGCAAGCTCGATCGTGAGTTCCCGCGCGAGCGCCCCGATCTCCATGAGCGTGAGACGGCGCTCCGCGGCCGCGCCGACTGCCGCTGATCGCGCCGCCGCTCAACGGGGCGGACTTCGCATCAAGGATGGCGCCGCTCGGCCCGTTTCCGGCCGGGCGTGACCGGGTAATCGCGACCGTGGGCGTCTCAGGCGGCGCCGACAGCCTCGCCCTCGCAATCCTCGCCGCAGGCTGGGCGGCCGAGCGCGGCGGCCGGATCGAGGCACTCATCATCGACCACGCGTTGCGCCCGGCGGCGGCCGACGAGGCGGCGGCGACGCATGCGCGTCTGGCGGCGCGCGGCATCGTGTCCCGCATCATCCGCCTCGACTGGCCGAACGGGGTCGCCGGCGTCACCGCCGAGGCGGCGCGCGAAGCCCGCCTCGCGGCGCTCGGGTGGGCGACGGTCGCGCTTGGCGTGACGGACCTTCTGCTCGGTCATCACGCCGCCGATCAGGCGGAGACGCTGCTGATCCGCGCGCTCGCGGGCAGCGGCCCTGCCGGGATGGCCGGCATGGCTGCTGTCGCCCCGCTCGCGCACGGGCCGGTTGGCCAGGTGCGGGTGCTGCGCCCGCTTCTCGCCGTCGCCCCCGCCCGCTTGCGCGCAACGCTCCGCGCCGCGGGGCTCGACTGGGTAGAGGACCCGACCAACAAGGATCTACGCCTGCTGCGCGCGCGGCTGCGGCATCTGCGGCAGGACCCGGATGGTGACTTGCCCTCGACACGGGCACTCGTCGCGTCCGCCCGCGCCAACGGAGAAGCCCGCGCCGCCGCCGAGCGGTCGGCGGCGGCAGCGCTCGCGGCCGGGGCGCGTCTCTATCCGGAGGGCTACGCCGTGGTTGATGGAAAGGCGCTGCCGCCGGACGCCTTGGGATCGCTCATCGGCGCGATCGCTGGCGCGCGGCCACCATCGGCCTCGGCGACGCTCGCCACCTTGGCTGCTGCGCCCCGCCCCTGCACGCTCGGGGGCGTGAGGCTCATGCCGGCCGGCCGTCTCGGCCCGGGCGGAGGCGCGCTCCTACTGGTGCGCGAGGCGCGCGCGATGGCGTCGCTGGTCGCGGCGGTTCCGGGCGCGGTTTGGGACGGAAGGTTCGTGCTCGGGCTCGGCGCGGCGCCGCCGGCCGGCGCGACATTTGGGCCGCTCGGCGCCGTCGACGCGGCGCGGTTGCGGCGCCGGCCGGGCCTGCCGATCAGCGTACTCGCCGCGTCGCCCGCCGTCCGGCTCGGCGCCACGCTGCTGGCCGCGCCGGCGCTCGGGCTAGTGGATCACAGGCTACCGATCGCCTTCGCGCCGCGTCGGCCGGCCGTGTCAGTGTTCGACCTCGGCGTCACGACCGAATCGGACCGATTTTCGTCTCCGGCTTGTTAGGGTCGGGACCGCAGTTGCCGAGCGCGTCACGCACGTAGAACTCTCGCACCGCGATCAGCAGCACTGCCGCGAGCGGCGTGCCGACAAGGATGCCGAGGGGGCCGAACAGCGTGCCCATAATAGTCATGCTCACGATCGTCAGCGCCGGCGGCAGCTCGATCAGCTTACGCTGCACCAGCGGTGCGACGACGTAGCCCTCGACGAAGTGGCACGCGACATAAACTGCGACGGCCCAAAGCGCTGTCGGCCAGCCGATAGTGAGCGCGATCGCGACGCCCGGAACAGCGGCCAGGACCGCGCCGAAATACGGAATGAACGTCAGCAGGCCGGCGAGCGCGCCGAGCGCATAAGCTTCCGGCACGCCAAGATAATCAAGGCCCGCCGCCGCCAGTATGCCGACGGTAACCATGTCGATCAGCTGACCGGCGAACCAGAGCCGCAAGGCATGCCCGATCTGACCCATCACCTCGCGCACCCTCGCCCTGTTGCGGAGCGGCACGAGGGCGATGACGCCCTCCAAATAGAGCGAGGGGTTAATCGCCAGGTAGAATGATGTGACAACGAGGATTACCACGTAGCTCAGGGTTCGGAGCGTTACGCGGAGCGCTGTTTCCGCCGGTCCGACCAGTTGCTGGCCGGCCACCTGCGTGTCCGACAAGGCGCGCCCGATCGGCCGGCCCCAGCCGGAGTGGTCGAGCCAATCCCGCAACTGCCCGATCAACTGCGACAGGCTCGTTATCAGCTCGTGACCTTGTTGCAGTAGCCTGGGGCCGATCCAGTAGCTGAGCCCGGTGAAGCCGAGGATGACGGCGACCGTCGTCACGCCGAGCATCAGTTGCACGGGCATCCGCATCCGTTCCGCCAGCCATTCGGCTGCCCCCCGCAGGACGGCGGCAAACAGGATGGCGAGGAAAACCAGGAGAAGGACGTCCGCCAGGGCCCACACCGCGGCGACCGCGGCCGCCGCGAGCGCGATCCGCAGCAGAAGCGTTCCCAAACTGGGCCGATCGCGCTGTTCCGTTGTCTGGGCGACGTCCATCGTGTCGACCTGTCTGCAAGTCACGGCGGATCGGCCGTGTGCCGTGATGCCAACGCCGCCGAACCAGGCTGGCTGCCCGCCGCCGATCAAGTTGCTCGAACCCGGCGCCGGGCGCCGCCGCACGATTTCGGTACTCGTTAGAACAGAGGGCGCGATCGGATGTTTCCCTCGAAGTCAACCACGACAGCGGGGGAGAATCCGCATGCGAACAATCGACTTTCGGGCCGCGTCGTTGTCGGCGCTGCTGTTGCTCGGCGGGCCGAGCCTCGCATTCGCTCAAAACCCAGGGACGAACAACACGACGGGCGGCACCGCCGGCGGCGTCGTTGCGACACCGCCGGCGGACGGCACGCAGGCGCCGGGCACTGGGCACGTGGGGACCGGCCCGGCGGCCACCGGTGCCTCGACGCCCGGCAACACGAACTCGGCCTCGAATGGCGGCGATTGGAGTGGCGGCTGGTGGGGCCTGCTTGGGCTGATCGGACTTGCGGGCCTCGCCGGCGGTCGCCGCCGGACCGTGACCACGGTTGACGACCCGGCTCGCACATCGGTGGGGGCGAGCGAGGCCTCCCGCCGGCTCTGATCCGACCCGGGCCATCACGGATGGCACTGGTTGAGCGAGCGATCCTGGGGAAGGCGGGGGGACGCCCCCCGCCTTTTTTATTGGAGGGCGCCGGCGCCGAGCGGCGCCGGCGCCCTATCGTGCATACTCGCAATGTTGTGCGCCGGGGATCCGCCTGTTTAGCCTCCGTGACAGAACGGATGCGGTTCGGGGATGCGCGCCCGGGATCGGCACCCTATGTTGATGGTATCCGCCCTGCCTCGGACGCTCCCCCGCCATTGGGGACGGCGCCGGGCGACGCGGGTGGCGGAAGGGATTGAGCGAGCAAGATGAGCAATTTCGGTCGGAACCTGGCGCTCTGGGTCATCATCGCCCTGCTCCTGGTGGTTCTGTTCAACCTGTTTCAGCCCGGCGCTACCCATAGTGCGGCAACGCAGGTCGCCTATTCCGACTTCATCGGTGAGGTGAACGGCGGGCGCGTCCGCGATGTTGTGATCCAGGGCCGCACCGTGTCCGGCCAGCTCAATGACGGCCGCACGTTCCAGACCTACACGCCGGAAGACCCCTCGCTCGTGAGCCGTCTGACCGACAAGGGCGTGCGCGTTATCGCGAAGCCCGAGGACGCCGACGTCAACCCGCTGCTGCACTATCTGCTGTCGTGGTTCCCGATGCTGCTGCTGATCGGCGTCTGGGTGTTCTTCATGCGCCAGATGCAGGCGGGTGGCGGCCGGGCGATGGGCTTTGGCAAGTCGCGGGCCAGGATGCTGACAGAGAAGCAGGGCCGCGTCACGTTCGATGACGTTGCCGGCATCGACGAGGCCAAGGGCGAACTGCAGGAAATCGTTGAGTTCCTGAAGGACCCGCAGAAGTTCCAGCGCCTCGGCGGGAAGATCCCGAAGGGCGTTCTGCTGGTCGGCCCGCCCGGCACTGGCAAGACGCTGCTCGCACGCGCGATCGCGGGTGAGGCGAACGTGCCGTTCTTCACCATCTCGGGCTCGGAC
>CAYSTX010000124.1:0-10156 GCA_964434035.1 uncultured Acetobacteraceae bacterium | reverse complement strand
GTCGTACAACGGCTTGCCAAGACCGACGCCGAAGCGGAGTGCATCGGGGGCAGCCAGCGCCATGGCATGCACGATCAAGGTCCAGGCAGCGGCGCCGTTCGGCCGCTCGAGGGTGCGGTCGTCGACATGATGGGCTAGCAGCCGATGCAGCGCCGGCTCGACGGAAGCCCGGGTTGGATCGAGCCGGCGCAACATGGCCAGCGCACCGGTCCCGAGCACCTCGGGCCGGAGTGCCGCCGCCAACGTGACAACGGCGTCTTTCGGGGCTGCTGCGGACGAAACGATCGAGTCAGGCGGCATCGGCTTCACTCGTGTCGAAATAGGGTGCGAGGTGCTCGTTTCTGCGCGCGAACCCATGGAGCACCCGCTCGGCGGCGACGCGCGCCCGCAATCGACGCCGGCTCGCTTTGGGCGCGGCCGCGTCGGCCTCGTGCAACAGCGTGTCCGCATGCGCCAAAAGTCGTTCGCGCACCCACCGTCCGCGCTCGATGATCGGGTCGTCCGATTCAACTTCACGCCAGAGGTCATCGAAGAATGCGCGATCAACCCAGGTATCGAACCGCGTCAGGAACACCTGCGCCTTGCGCGCGCCGTCCTTGTCGCGATCGTCGATGCGCTCCGGTCCGCCCTGGAACAAGGCGAGCAGCGCCGTTCGCAGCACACGCGCCATCTCGCCGGCTAGAGTGACTCGCCGTTCTGCTGCCGCAGCGACCGGATCGGTCGCGCGATCGATACCGCGGCGTGTGATGACGCGCGAGAGCAGCACGAGGCGCTCATGATATCCTTCGGTCTTGCCCTGACCGCGCGCCAATGCCCGCGCCACCAACGTGAGACCCGTTTCGCCGTCGGTCGGGGCGGGAACTTGCAGTGGGGCCGGCTCGCCCGCCGTCGGCCATATCAATTGCACCATGCGGCGATAGTGGAATCCGTTCGCGCTGACGGAGAACACCTTCATACCCTTTTCGTCGGCGACGAGCGGCGCCCACGGATCGCCGGTAAGCCCCCCCGGTGTTTCCGCCACGCGCCGCGCGGTCGAACTGCCAGCCCGAGCGCATAGCCGTTCGCCGCTTCTCACCAGACGGACGCGTCGGCAGATCTCGATGTAGAATTCATCGAGTTGGTCGGGCCGCAATGATCGCGTTCCGTCCCACGGCAAGAGCCAGAGCAACGCGAACCCGCTGGCAGACGCATAGAACTTGCTCGCCGGTCTGTTGCCGCGGAGGGAAAGCAGCCGCTGCACGTCGCGACGCCAGTGCGCCCCCAGCCCACCGTTGGGCGCGACGCCGAGGGCCGGTCGGCTCGCGAAACCGCCGTTCATGCGGCTGATGCCGTAGTTCCCGGCGCCGAGAAAGCCCTCCATCGTCTGCAGCGTGACAAGCGCGAGCAGCCAATCGTCGGGCGCCGCCTCGGTCATCATGGCTGACTTGAGATCGTGGTTGCGCGAGGTGACGAGCATGTCGAGTGCGTCCGGCGTCGCGATTGTCTTGGACAGCGCGGCGAGGCCGTCCGGGATCGGCGGCTGCAAAAGCGCCGGCCGGTCAGGCGGCGCGATGAGGCACCAAGGCGCGTCGTCCGGATCGTTCGGTGTGAGCGCCCGTAGAGCCTCACACCAGTGGGCTTCGTCCTCCCAAAGCTCGGATCGCCCCGCGCGCGCCAGCGCCAAGGCCGCGAGCTGACACAAGAAGGCATGCCATGCGTGCCGCTGATGCGCTCGCAAACTCGGGAACGTCGTGATCCCGTCTTGCGCGAGGGTGGCGAAAACGCCGGGAAGGGACAGCTCGCGCTTGGACCCGGCGGAAGAAACGGCTTGAATCAGCGCTTGGTCGAGCAGATTGAAGGCGATTGACGGGTCCGAATTTGATATCAACACCGGAAAGATTGTGCCCACGATCGCGCAAAACTGCAACGGCCAATCATTGCCGCAATATCGTTAGGCCGAACCGATCATATCGGAACGCGACAGGTCCCAGCTTGAACGTGACGCTGCCATCGACACCGGTTACGGCGTCTGGATCGTCACTGTCGGCCACACCGCCCAACCAGAAATACGGGATCTTCATGGCTGTTAGGGGTTGACCGAATGGTCCGATGGGAGCGGGCTCCAACACCACCTGGCGATCCGCGCCGCCCAGCCGTGTCGCCAGCCGCTCCTCGGCGACCGTAAAGGCCTCGAATGGTTCTGTCCGGTCGAACACGGAAAGCCCAGCCTGCAACGCGCGCGCTCGGTCTCCGCCGGCAAACGTCGTAATGTGCCGCTCCCAATCCGGGTCCCGTGCGCAGAGTTCGTCCCAGAGTGCCGCCAGGACTTCTGGATGCGTGGCGTCCTCTACCAGCGCGCGGTTCATTTCCGGTATTGACCAGACGCGATGTCGTTCGATCAGGCGCCACGTCGCCTCGATCACCCGCAAATCCTCGTAGACGCGGGACCCGAGTCCATGCCGACCGCGACGGGCGAGCGCGACCAAATCGCGTGCGGCGGGGACGAGAACGATCGCCTGAGGGTTCTCGAATCCGGGCGGCCTTGACCGCCTGTGGCGGTGCAAACGCCCGATTCGCTGCAACAGCACGTCAACAGGGCAGAGATCTGTGAGTAAAAAATCCGCGTCCAGATCGAGGCTTTGTTCAAGCGTCTGAGTGCCGATGACGACAAGGCCGCCGTCGCCCCGCATCTCGCCCAGCACCGACTCGACCGCCCGATCGAGAAGCCCGCGATCGGACACCGCGAAGCGACCATGGTGCAGCGTTGGCGCGCCCGCGACCCGAAACAGAGCCGGGTGCCCGTGGCCGGCGAGCGCCTCGAGGGCATGTTGTGTCGCAACGGCCGCTCCCACCGTATTTCGCAAGACGATAACGCGCGCCCCCCGTTCCGCTGCTGCAACCGCAGTCCGAGCAAGCGCCTCGGGCTGATCGAGCATTGGCAGGGTCATCACCTCGACGTGCTTTTCGCTGCCGCCGCGGGCCGGGGCCATTCGCCGCTCGATCCCGTCCTCTGCCCAACTGAGTGCCGGATACGCAACGGCCTCAGCGGCAATGCGGGACGGGATCGGGGTACCGAGCAGGCGTGCGCGCGCAGCGCCGCCGAGCGTGGCCGACAGCAACAGCGCGTGGCCTCCCGCGGCGAGGTGGGCGCGCAGAAGCGTCGTCAGCAGCCCTTCCATGTAGGTATCGGAGGCATGCACCTCATCGACCACGAGCAGCAGGCGCAATAGCGCCGCGCCACGCAGATGCGCGTGCTTCACGCGAAGGCTGGCCAGGAGTGCCTGGTCGATCGTGCCAACGGCGAACTGTGTCGCGAGAAACCGCTTTGGGTGCTCAGCAGCCCAACGAGCGCGCTGTTCGCCGTCCCCTGGATCGTCGCTCCATTCGAATCCGAAATTCGGAAGCGGATGCCCTTTGGCATCGTCCAACAGTACTTGGCCCGGCACCGCGCATAGCACGGGCGGATGATTCGGGCCGAAAAGGTTTGCGACAAATCGGCGAAGCCGTGTGTGCATCTGGGTCGCGGCGACCCGGGTTGGTAGCGCGAAGTACAGGCCGTCCACGGCGCCCGCGGTGAACAGATGCGCAAACCGCCACAGCGCGGCTTCCGTTTTCCCAGATCCTGTCTCTGATTCCAGCACGACCAGCCCGGACCGCGGGAGAGCTGCCGTCTGCTGCGACGGCGACGGCGATGGCCGGCCGAAGAGGTGTGTAAAGTCGAGCCGCGACCGGCCGACGGTCGCGCGCCAATGTTTCACGCCCAGACCAACCGTCGCGACAGCCTGCTCCGCCCGGTCGCGCGCGAACGCGAACCGGTCACCGGCTTCCCCGCACGCGAACGGAAAGAACGCCCGGTCCGAGCCGAGCCAGTCCGCGAGCATGACGAGGCCCGCGAAGGCATGCACAAAGCCAGGTGTGTCGGGCAGTGGCGGGCCCGGCGCGAACGCGGCCGGAAACCATGCATCGAGCGCGGCCCGCATCGCCGCAAGATCGCCGATTGGATCGCCGTTCGGACCAGCGACCCAGTGCTGGCGCGCTTGCACGCGCTTGTTCCACGGCCGTCCGTGGTGCGCGAACACCGCGGAGAAAAGGTTCCAGGCGGGGTCTTCGAACCACGAATCCATGCGGTCGAGCCCGAGCACCGAGAATAGGCGCTCGGTCAGCGGGCCACCTTCACCTCCGAAGAGCCATCCTACTTGGTCGATGTGACCGACGCGGGGCGCGCCAGGATCGACGCGAGCACGGAAGCCGCGGTTAGCCTTTCCGATGTCGTGGATGAACACGAGTGCGGCAAGCCGCGCCAGGGCGATGTCGTTGAGGTCGCCACCTTGCGAGAGCGTTTCGAGCCGCCGCGCGACGGTCGGCTGTCCGAGCAATGCGAGAAAGACCGCAGCAACATCAGCGGAGTGATGCACGAGGCTGTGCCATCCGATCACTCTGCCGGCGTCATCGCGATCCAACTTCGCCCACAGGTGAGCGCTGGTGATCATCCTGAGCGATACGGATAGCTACCCAAGAACAATTCGCCTATCGCGAATCGTCGCCGGCAGGTGAGCCAGCGTTAAAAGAGATAATGCGGAGCAGGCTGACATCGCTGCATCCGTCTCCCGCGAAGCCATCGCGAAGATGATCATTGGGCCCGCATGCCCAACCGCACCCACCTTCGAACCGGAAGGTGTCCATCCCGCCCGCTCCGTCGGGCGACGCGCTCGGCCGGCGATCTCCCATGAATCGCGCGCTTCCCTCGAACACAGCGTTTCGCGATGCGCGCAGCACCCGTGCTCCAGCGGCCGTCGCGGCATGAACCGAGCCCGAACACTTCGACCGCGTTGTCGCCCTCAATGACGCCCGGCATCGGCTTCCCGGTCACGATGATCGCGACCATCTCGCCGTGCTCAAACAGCCCGTGCGCGGCGATCTCCGCCAGCCGCAACGCCTGATGCACGGGCGGCAGACGCCAACCGGCCCACGCGGAAAGCGTCTCACAACCGAACACCGTGTCGATAAGACGCATTTCCACGAGTGCGACGCCGTATTCTGCGACGGCGGACGCGATGATTTGCTGAGTGGCGTTTAGCCGATTGAAATAACGCGCAAATTCGGCGCGTTCGTCCGGCGTCGAATTCGGGATGGTTGCGCCTGTCTCAATCGGCGCGTCCGGCGTCTCACAAGGATCGCTCATCTCACAATTTCCGTTCGGGTTTTCGGGGCGCATGAGACGGCTCACTCGGCGGCTTTGGCGGCCGGACGGCGGTCTGGGCAACGCGGGATGCCCGCTTCGCGGCGCGCGCCGGCGAGATCTTCGCCGGAGAGGTAAGCGGGCTTCGGTCGGATGTTTGCGCGCGCGTGCTCGACTGGACTGCGCGCGGCGGCCATGGCGGCGGCGAACTTCGGAGGGAAGGCCTCGAGGATCCGGTCGCGCGCCTCATCGGCGAGAGACGGGCCAGAACCGCCCTCAGACGGCGCGGCGGCACCTTGGCGTGCGATCGCTCGGAGACCGGCCAGCGTGCGCGTCAGCGACAACGAGACGGGGCGGATAAGCTTGTCGATCTCGGCGACGCTTTGCCACCACTGGAAGGTCCGCAGCGCGTCGCGCAGCGTGTCACGCGAGAAGCAGACCCGCGGAAGGTCTCCGCACGCGAGCATGACGGCCCCGCAACGTCGCGTCGATCTTGTCGGGAGCGGGCGCGGCTGGAGGGTCCGGCCGGGCGCCGTGATGGCGGATTCCGATTGATCGCGGGACGGCGGCGATTGGCCGTTTCCAATCCCCGGAAACCGATTTATGTCCGGTCCGACACTCACGCGCAGAGAGGCGAGACCGACCGTGGCGATGGCGGAAATCAGCGGCGAACGTTTCAATATCCAGGTTGACGGCCCGGAGACCGCGCCGGTCCTGCTGCTGTCGAACTCGCTCAGCTCGGACCTGTCTATGTGGGACGACCAGATGTCCCGCTTCGCCGGGTCGTTTCGCGTCGTCCGCTACGATCAGCGCGGGCACGGGGCGACCCCCGCGTCGCCAGGGCCCTACACGATCGAGCAGCTTGGCCGGGACGCACTCGGCGTGCTCGACCATCTCGGAATCGCGCGGGCGCATTTCTGCGGCCTGTCGATGGGCGGCATGGTCGGCATGTGGCTGCTCACGCACGCGCCGGCGCGGATCGGGCGCGCCGTGCTCGCCAACACCGCCGCGCACATGGGACCGCGCACGCTGTGGGACGACCGGATCGCGCTCGCACGCTCGGGCGGCATGGAGGCGACGGTCGAGCCGACCGTGACGCGCTGGTTCCCCCCGGCGTTCCACGCGCGGGCGCCCGCGACGATCGAGCGGATGCGCGCGATGATCCGCCGCACGTCGGTTGAGGGCTACGTCGGCTGCTGCGCGGCGATCCGCGGCATGGACCAGCGCGAGTCGGTCCGCGCCGTCGAGACGCCAACGTTGGTCATCATCGGCGCCAACGATCCGGCGACGACGCCGGTCGCCGGCCAGGAAATCCACGCGGCCATCCGCGGCTCGCGCACGGTCACGCTGGATGCCGCGCATATCTCGAACGTGGAGCAGCCGGAGGCGTTCGCCACCGCCGTGCTGGACTTCCTCACCACCTGACGGCCCGACGGGCCCGTGTCACGATTAACGCCCAACAGCAGGGACGTGCCGCCGTGCCGACATCGGTCATCTTCGAGAATGCCCGCGTGCTCGACGGGCGTAGCGCCGAGGGCGAGCACGCAATGTCGGTGCGCGTCGAGGACGGACGCATCCAGGAGGTCAGCGACCAGCGCCTGACATCCGCGACCGCGCAGCGGATCGACGTCCGCGGCCGGACGCTGATGCCCGGCCTGATCGATTGCCACGTTCACGTCGTCGCGGCGCTCGCCAATCTTGGGCAGAACGCGATGCTGCCGGACGCGCTGGTCGCCTATCACGCCGCGCGGATCATGCGCGACATGCTCCATCGCGGCTTCACCACCGTGCGCGACCTCGGCGGTGCGACGCAGGCGCTGGTCGATGCGCTCGATCAGGGGCTGATCACCGGCCCCCGCCTCGTTATCTGTGGCAAAGCGCTGTCGCAGACCGGCGGGCATACGGATTTTCGCGGCCGTTACGACAACCGCGACCCGGACTATCAGATTCGCCGCCTCGGCGCGTTCGGCCGTGTCGTCGACGGCGTCGATGCGTGCCGGCAGGCGGCGCGTGACGAGCTGCGGCAGGGCGCCACGTTTCTCAAGATCATGGCGAACGGCGGCGTCGCCTCGCCGACCGACCCGATTGCTTATTTCGGCTTCTCGGAATCCGAGATCTGCGCGGTAGTCGAGGAGGCGCAGGGCGCGCAGACTTACGTCGCCGCACATCTCTATACGGATGCGGCAATCGCCCGCGCAGTCGCGTGCGGCGTGCGGTCGGTCGAGCACGCGAACCTGATCGAACCCGCGACTGCCGAGATGATGCGCGAGCGCGGCGCGATCGCCTGTCCGACGCTCGTCACCTTTGAGGCGCTGAAGCGCGAGGGGGCGGCGTTCGGCCTGCCGGCGGTGTCCATCGACAAGATCGACGATGTGCGGCTGCGCGGGCTCGAGTCGCTCGGCATCCTGCGCGATGCCGGCGTCACGATGGCGTTCGGGACCGACCTGCTGGCCGAAATGCACCGCCATCAGTCGGAGGAGTTCGTCATCCGTGGGCGCGTGCTGCCGTCGATCGAGGTGATCCGCGCCGCGACCGTCAACGCCGCGACCCTGCTGCGGATGGAGGGGCGGATTGGAGTCGTCGCACCCGGCGCGTACGCCGACCTGATCGTCGTCGATGGCGATCCGCTTTCAGACTTGTCGCTGCTGACGCATCAGGGCCGACATTTGCCGGTCATCATGCAGCGCGGCGCCTTCATCAAGAACGAACTCGATGCCTGACGTCCGAGGAGACAGAACGATGATCGCGACCCGTCGCCACTTGATCGGAGGGGCGGGTGCGGCCGCCGCGCTGCTCGCGCTGCCGCGTGGCCTTCAGGCACAGACGGGCGGCACGTATCGCATCGGTGCGCTCAACCCGATTACCGGCTCGGGCAGCACGTTCGGCACGGGCATGCAGAAGATGATCCGGGCCGGCGTCGAGGCGGTGAACGGCGCCGGCGGCGCGGCCGGCCACATGATGGAGGTCTTCACCGAGGACACGCAGACCAGCCCGCAGGCGGGTGTGCTCGCCGCGAAGAAGCTGCTGGAGGTGAACAAGGTCCAAGCAATTCTCGGCACCTGGTCGTCGGGCGTGTCGCTCGCGGTCGTCCCGCTCACGAACGACGCGAACGCCATCCTGATGAACGCGTCCGGCGCACCCGCGCTGTCGGTGCCGCCGGCGAACGCCAAGGGCCTCAGCTTCCGCTATCAGGCGACGAACGACCGGTTCGGCCGCGCCTTCGCCGAGGTTTGCGTGCGCGAGGGGTTCAAGCGGCCGGCGACGATGGCGTTCAACAACGCATCCGGCATCGGCAACGCGCAGGGGTTCAAGAAGGCGTGGGAGGCGAAGGGCGGCGCCGTCGTCGCCTCGGTCGTCTATGAGCCGAACCAGACCAGCTACCGCTCCGAACTGCAGAAGATCCTCGACGCAAAGCCCGACGTGATCGTTACCGGCTCCTACCTCGCCGACACGACGATCCTGATGCGCGAGTGGTATCAGAGCGGCATTCCGTCGCACTGGATCCTGCCCGGCTGGGCCGGCAACGTCGATCTGATCAAGGCGGCCGGCGATGACGTGGCCGAGGGCGTGATCTCCGTCGATTCCGTGTCCAACGTCGGCGCGCCGTCGTACAAGCTCTATGACGACGCCTATCGCAAGGCGCTCGGCCAGCCCGGATCGTCGAATGTCTATGCGGCGATGACGTGGGACATGGTGGTGGTGCTCGCACTGGCGATCGAGGCGGCGGGCAGCACGGAAACCGATGCCGTGCGCGACAAGATCCGCATCGTCGCGAACCCGCCGGGCGAGAAGGTCTACAGCTTCGCCGAGGGCAAGGCGGCGCTGAAGAAGGGCAAGATCAACTACGAGGGCGCGTCCTCCGTGCTCGACTTCGACCAATACGGCGACGTAACGCCGGATTTCGGCGTGTCGTTCATCGAGGGCGGCAAGCTCGTCCCGAAATACGTGGTGAAGATCTGACCGCTCGCCGACGGCCCGCGCCGTGATTGCGGACATGCCGCAGCTTATCGCCAACGGGCTCGTGCAGGGCCTGTTCATCGGCATGGCCGCACTGGCGATCACGCTAGTGTTCGGAATCGCGCGCTTCCCCAACGCGTCGACCGGCGACGTGATGACGTTCGCGGCCTATGCGGGCCTCGTCGTCCGGCAGGCGACCGGCTCGATCGTGCTCGCGGGCGCAGGCGCGATGGTCGCGGGCGCCGCGGTCGCGCTCGTTGGCTATGCGCTCGTGTTCCGACGCCTTGCCGGCCGGTCCGTCGTCGCGTCGCTGGTTGCCTCGATCGGCTTCGCGTTCGTCATCCGCGCGGTGCTGGGTGTCGCTTTCGGACAGTCGCAGCGCGTCTTTCCCGTACGGCTGATGCGCGCGCAGGCCTATTGGGGCGTCCGGCTTACGCCGCTCGACCTGCAGCTTGCGCAGGTGGTCGCAGCCGTCCTGCTGGCAGTGTTCGCCGTCCTCTATCTCACCCCGATCGGGCGACAGATGCGTGCCGTCGCCGACGACCGTGACCTCGCCCGCGTCTCCGGCATCCGGCCCGGACGCGTCATGGTCGCGATGTGGCTGATGGCGGGTGCCATCGCAGGGCTCGCCGGCATGATGCTCGGCATCAAGACGGTGGTCGAGCCGGAGCTTGGCTGGAGTATGCTGTTGCCGGCGTTCACCGCCTCGATCCTTGGCGGCATCGGCTCGGCGCCCGGCGCGGTCGCGGCGGGGCTGCTGCTCGGCGTGATGCAGGAGGTTTCGACGCCGTTCGTCGGCTTCAGCTACAAGATCGCGGTTGCCTTCCTCGCGATGCTGCTCGTGCTGCTCCTGCGGCCGCGCGGTCTGTTCGGCGCGGCGGAGGTGGTGCGCTGATGGCCTCGTATCTCGCCGACATCGCGATCGTCTCGCTGATCTACATGCTGCTCGCGCTTGGCCTCACGCTGCAGTTCGGGCTGACGGGGCTCATCAATTTCGGCCATGTCGGGTTCTTCGCGATCGGCGCATATGCGAGCGCGCTG
>CAYSTX010000123.1:3867-10286 GCA_964434035.1 uncultured Acetobacteraceae bacterium | reverse complement strand
TTGTGGGGGCCGCCGGTCCGCCGGCGGCGGCGCACATCCGGCAAAGGGTAACGAGCGACGCGCAGCTCGGCGCTCCGTCACAGGCGCTTGCCGACGAAATCCTGTCACAGCCCGCGCGCGGGGCTGGTCTGATCGTCCGATCGAGCCCCGGATTCTGGAGCAGCCTGTTCTGATGACCCGATCCGCCCCCATCGTCCGCGGCGCCGCCCTGCTCAGTCTCGCGCTCGGTCTCACCGGCTGCGGCGAGGGCGTGAGCAACACGCTGGGCCTAACCCGCCCGCCGCCGAACGAGTTCCTGGTCACGACCCGGGCGCCGCTGCAGATCCCGGACGGCGACCGCCTGCCGACGCCGCGCCCCGGGGAGCCGCGGCCGCAGGAAACGCCCGAGCGCCGGCAGGCCGAAGAAGCCCTCGTGCCCCAGTTGGCGCTCCAGGGACCGGGCGCGGGCGCCGCCGACAGCACGGATACGTCGGTCAGCCCCGGACAGCAGGCGCTCATCAGCGCCAGCGGCCCCCCGGCGCCGCCAAACATTCGTCAGCAGATCGCCGCCGACAAGCCCGATACCGGGCCGAAACAGGCATTCACCGATCGGCTGATGTTCTGGAAGGACCCGCCGACGCCGGGCACGGTCGTCGACCCCAAGCGCGAGTCGCAGCGCCTCCGGGCGAACGCCGCGCTCGGCCAGAGCGTCGAGACCGGCGATACGCCGATCGTGCAGCCGAAGCGCCCGTCGCTGCTCGATAGCCTGTTCTAGCCGCGTCGCGCGGCCCAGGCGCGGCGGTTTCGGTGGCAACCAACGGAACCGATCCTCTCAGAGCCGGAGTGCAACGCGAGGCTCGCCGCGCGCCGTCGGCTAACGGCTCAGGATGATGCCGCTGTCGTTGCTGGTACGAAATCAGCGCAATGTCCTGGGCTCTGGATGAGCAGATAGCGCGCGCGCTTCGTCTCGCTCGGGTTGCTGATCTCGTGCACCAGGCCGGGCGGAACAAGGTTCACGTTATCCGCGCGGCAACGCATGGTGCGCGTGGCGCCGTCCTCGGTGTAGGTGACGTCAAGCTCGCCCTCCAGAATCACCGAAATGTCCCAGCTGCTCGTATGGTGGTGTGACGGCACAAATCCGCCGGGTTCGAGCACGTAAACCGAAATCTGAACCTCGGCCGTCTCGTGCACGAGCGCCTTGCGCGCCCCGATGTGCTTGGTGTCGTAGTCGAGCGTGGCCAGTTCGAGCAAACGAGGGTTCAGCACGGTCGCCTCCGTTGTCGGATTGAGCCGAAACCATGATCGGCTAAAAACAACCCGTCCAGACCACGCCGCCGCTTGATGGCGACAAGCGGACCTCGCACGGGGCGATTGAAGATCACAATGAGACGGGACAGCCGGAGCCGCCGATGAAGACGCACCGGCTGACGATCGTCATCGGCCTCACGCAGGCGCTGGCGTGGGCGACCAGCTATTACATCACCGCGCTGATCACTTCCTCCGTCGCCGCCGAGTTCCATGCCGCGCCGACCGTGCTGTACGGCGGGTTCTCGTGGGCGCTGCTGATCACCGGCCTCTGCTCACCCCGCGTCGGCCGGCGGATCGAGCGGACCGGGGGGCGCGGTGTGCTGGCCGCGGGCGCGTTGCTGATGGGCGCAGGCCTGCTGCTGATGTCAGTGTGTCACTCGGTCGCCGGTTGGTATTTCGCCTGGACTGTCGAGGGCGTCGGCATGGCGCTCGGTCTCTACGACGCGGCGTTCGCAACGCTCGGGCGGCTGCTCGGCACGGCGGCGCGGCCGTCCATCGTCGGCGTCACGCTAATGGCGGGGTTCGCATCGACGATCGGCTGGCTAGTCGGCGTGCCGCTGTTGGACGCGGTCGGATGGCGCGCGCTTGCCGTCATTTACGCGGGCGTGCACATGCTGTGGAACGCGCCGCTCATCCTGGCGCTCGTGCCGCGCGCGGATCCGGCGCCGTCCGCCAACACGACGGACGCGGCGGCCGCCACGGTGAGAAGTGATGACGTGCTGCCACCCGAATTGCGGCTGACGTTCATCCTGCTCGCCGTCTATTTCAGCATTCGCGCCGGTATCAACGCGATCATCACGGTGCACGTGCTGACGCTGCTGCACGGTCTCGGCCTGACCGCTGCCGCCGCCGTGACGACCGCCGCGCTGATCGGTCCGTCGCAAGTCAGCGCACGGCTGATCGACTGGACAATCGGCCGCCGCCAATCGCCGATCCTGACCGGCCGCCTCGGCGCGGCGCTATTGCCGCTCGGCCTGGTCGGATTGTTTGCCGGTCTGCCGGCGAGCGTGTTTGCGATCGGGTACGGGCTGTCGAACGGCATCCTGACGATCAGTCGTGGATTGTTGCCCTTGCAACTATTCGGCCCCGTCGGTTACCCGACGCTGCTCGGCCGTCTCGCATTGCCGCAGATGCTGATGCAGGCGGCGGCGCCCACGCTGGTGGCACCGCTCGTCGCCGCGTGGCCGGCGCGGAGCGTGCTGATGCTGATGCTTGGGCTTTCGGCCGTCGCGTTCGTGACGCTGCTATGCGTGCGCGGCCGGGATCGGATCGGCGGCGGACGTTGACGCCAGGGTCAGCCGGTCAGGACGGCGGCGGCAGCGGTGCCTGCTCGACCGGGGGCGGTTGCGGGGCGCCGGGCGCGGTGATGAGCCAGGCGCCGAGCGCGTGGCGCACCTGGTATTCCAGCTCGACATTCAGCGAGTCCATTAGCTGGCTGGTCAGCGTGTACAGGATGCGCGGCTCATCGTTGCTGTCCGTCGTGATCGCCCGCACAGCGCGGGCGGCGGCGTAAGCGGTCGGCCCGGTCGCGCCGGCCGGGATGATCTGCACGGTGACCGCGACCGAGCCGCTATAGCGGCCACCAGGGTCACGGCGCAGGCTCGCGTCCTCAATCACGAACACGGCGCGGCCGGAGGCACCGAACGCGTGGAGCCGATCGGTCGCGAGCCGGCTCAGCGTCGGCACGAGCGGCGCCGGGTCTTCGGCCGAGAGCTGCGCCGATTGCGGGCCGGGAATGTAGCGGTTTTCGATCTCGATCGACGCGACGTTGAGCCGGAGCGGTGTGAGGTATTCGTAGTGGAGCGGCGGCATCGGCGCGGGCGGCGGCTCTTCGGCGCAGGCAGCGAGTGCCAGCAGCGGCGCGCCAACCGCGACGGCCCTGAGCGCGGCGCGGCGGGTCATCACGGTCATCGCGGTCGTAACGGCGCCGTCCGTCGTCTGGGTCAACCGGCGGCCTCGCCCGGCTGCCCGCGCACGTCCTGGCGGGGAAACCGGAAGTCGTGGTTACAGAACTCGCAGGTCATCACGATATCTTGGCCGATCGTCATGTGGTCGAGGTCGTCAGTCGGGAAGCCTTCGAGAATTTCAGCGAGACGCGCCCGCGAGCAGCGGCAGCCATAGGAGAGCGCACGCGCCCGATCCGCGGCAACCCCGCCATCGCCGTGAAACAGCCGATAGAGCAGCCGCTCGGGCGGCAACTGGTCGTCGAGTAATTCCGCGTCGGTCACCGTCGCGGCGAGCGTCGTCGCCGTCCGCCACGCTTCGTCCTCGGCCTCCTGCGACAGACGATTGGCCGGCTCCCCGCCCTGCTTTGCGTCATCGACGCCGCCCTCGGCCGCGATCCGCTCCAGGATGAGCGCGCCCGCGCGCCAGCCGCCCGGCGTCTTCGCGGCGGCGAGGCGGACAAAGCATCGCAGCTGTTCGCTCGTCTCGAAGTAATGCAGCGCCATGTCGGCGAGCGTTTCGCCCGTGATGGTGACGATCCCCTGATGCCGCTCGCGCTCACCACCCTGATCGACCGTGAACGCGAGGTAACCGGACCCGAGCAGCCGCGCGGTCGTGACTGGTTCGCCGTCGGCGAGTAGAGCCGCTAGCCGCTCCGGATTCGCGCGCGCATAGCCGCGGAGCGCTCCATGATCGGTGCAGTCCGCGAGCAGCATCGGCACCGCGCCGTCGCCCTTCGCCTGCAGGCTGAACGAGCCCCGGAATTTGAGCGCCGCCGCGAGCCCGGCGGTGAGCGCCAGCGCCTCGCCGGTCAGCCGCGTGACCGCGTCGTCGTTCGCGTGACGGGTCAGCAGCGCCTCGGCGAGCGCGCCGAGCCGCACGAGGCGGCCGCGCACGGACCGTCCGGGCAGGTGAAACGCCTGAACGCCGCGCGGCACGACGATGTCGGGGACGTCGGGGCGCTGACTGTCGAGGAAGGCGGGGCCGCCGGGTGCGTTGAACTCGGACATCAGGCGAAGATAGGGGGCCGGATCGGGCTGGGCTACCCGGAACGCCGGCCTAATGCGTCCCGACGCCCGCCGCGCGCAGCGTATCGAGCAGGAACGGGCGCATCACATCCTCGGTCCCGGTCACCAGGATCTGCACGCCGATGCAGATCAGCAGAAAGGCGAACAGGCGCGTGATCGTCCGGCTCGCGGCCGGGCCGATCCGGTCGCCGATCCGTTCGGCCGCGCCGAACACGATCCAGACGATCGCCGCCATTGCGAGAATGGCGCCCATCGCGCCGCCGATGAACGGCAGCAGTCCCTGCCCGGCCGGCGGCCGTTGCGCGCCGAGCGCGACGGTGACGGAGATCGTGCCAGGCCCGGTGGTGAACGGCATTGTCAGCGGAAAGAACGCGATCTGCCCGGCATCGACCGCAGGCGCCGCCTGCTCCTGTTTGCGCGCCTCCCGCTCCTCCGGCGCGGTTAGCAACTGCCACGCGTTGAAAGCGACGACGAAGCCGCCGGCGAGCCGGAGCGCACCGATCGAGACGCCGAAGAACCCGAGCACGGCGCTGCCCGCCAATAGCGCCACCGTCATTACGAGAAAGGAGTAGGTCGCTATAAGACGCGCGAGGCGCAGCCGGTCCTCGTGCGTATAGGCGGCGGTGACGGCGCGGAAGATGAACGCGCTGCTGACGGGGTTGACGATAGAGATCAGCGCCGGCAGCACGATCAGGAATTCGGCGAGCGCGGCTTTCATCAGGCGGCGGCGGACCGACGCCGGCTCTCGCCGCCACGGAGATCGATACGGATACGATCGAACGCGCTACCCTTTTCCGCGGCGATGACCCGGACGAAATGAGGATTCGGCCCGACACTGTCGTAGAGTTTCATGCTTGGCGTTTCTCCTTTCACCCATCCGATCCCTGGCCGGCGCGGCGCGCAGCTTGGCGGGCGTGGGCCCAATGGGAAAGTGCGGTCACTGCGCCGCCCGGTCGGGGTATAGCGTCGGGACATGATGGACGGCGATCCCGACGGCCATTACGCGGCGCTCGGCCTACGCCCCGGCGCGACGGCGTCAGACGTTTCCGCCGCGTTCCGGCGGGCGGCGAAGCTTCTGCATCCGGACGTGCCGGTCACCGGCGACGCCGCCGCGTTCATGCGCGTGCGAGCGGCGTACGGCGTGCTCGGTTCCCCGTTGCGCCGAGCCGAGTATGACCGGCGGGCGACCGACGCGGGCGCCGAGGAGGCGGAGGCGGGATTCGATCCGTGGAACCCCGACGATGACCCGTGGAAAGACGACCACCATGTGGACGTCGAGGACGACTGGTTAGCGGAAGACCGCCCCATGGACAGTGCCGCGTGGTCGCGCGCGGCCGCGGCGTCGCCATCGCCGCTTGCTCGCGACGATTTTGCGTATCCATCGCGGGGCTGGCCTTGGCGGGTCGGGGTGATCGTCGCCGGCCTGCTGGCCGCTGGCGGGCTGTCGGTAGCTATCGTGCAGCGCGCTGCCGCGCCCGTGGGTGTCGCGGTGTTCGTGCCGGCGACGGCGCCGCCGGTGCCGGCCGGCCCGCCGGTCCCGGATGCTTCCGCCGCGCCGCCGCCGATCGACCCGGGCCTTGCGCCCGACCATTACGTTCTGCCGGCCGGCGAGCCGGCGACGCTTTGGCGGGACGACGGCGCGGGCCAGTTCGCCGTCGCCGGCCGTCTGTCGGCCTTCACCAGCGTCGAGGCGCGGCGGCTCATTCCCTCGCGCGGCTTCGTCGAGGTGCGCGCCCCCGGCGGCCAATCCGGCTATGTCGCGGCAGGGCGGCTCACGCCCGGGAACGCGGCGGAGGCGCATCGGGCCTTCTGCATTGAGAACGCCGGCGCCCCGATGAGCAGCGGCGAGATCCTGCGCTCGCCGCCGAGCGTGGCGCCGGGCACGGGCGGCCGGCTCGAGGTGCAAAATGACGGGGACACGGGCGCGGTGCTGAAGCTTCGCGACGCGCACGGCGCGGTCGGCGTCGCCGTCTTTGTCGGACCCGGCGACCACGCGACGATCCACGACGTGCCGGGCGGCATCTATCGCGCGCAGGTCGCGATCGGCGATCTCTGGAGCCGGCGCTGCGGGCGGTTCATGGCGGGGATGCGAACGGAGATGCATGCACGCCCCGACGCGATCGGCGCGGCGGCCGGCGGTCCGCCCGGTCTGCTCTACCG
>CAYSTX010000123.1:0-3767 GCA_964434035.1 uncultured Acetobacteraceae bacterium | reverse complement strand
CACGCCCCGACGCGATCGGCGCGGCGGCCGGCGGTCCGCCCGGTCTGCTCTACCGACTGCCGCTGCCCGAGGGCGGCGGCTGGCACGATATCCCGGACGCCGCGTTCGCGACCGATTGACGCGACCCGCGCACGGGCGTGACGCTTCCCGGCCGCGCGCCGACGGGGCGCGCCCGAACGGAGAGAAACGCGCCATGCCGCATATCATCACCGATGACGGTGTGAAGCTGTGGGTCGAGGAGGTGGGGTCCGGAACGCCGGTCGTGTTCGTCCATGAATTCGCCGGCGATCATAGGTCGTGGGAGCCGCAGCTCCGCCATTTCGGACAGCGTTACCGTGCGATCGCCTACGACGCGCGGGGCTATCCGCCCTCGGACGTGCCGGAGAGCGTCAGCGCCTACTCCCAGGCGCGCGCCGCCGACGACATCGCTTCCGTGCTCGACGGGTGCGGCATCGACAAGGCGCATATCGTCGGTCTGTCGATGGGCGGGTTCGCGACGCTGCATTTCGGGTTCCGCCACCCCGCCCGCGCCCGCTCGCTGACGGTCGCTGGCTGCGGCTATGGCGCCGAGCCCGACCAGCGCGACCGGTTCCGCGCCGAGGCCGACACGGCGATTGAGTTCATCCGTGGCAAGGGCATGGGCGCGTTCGCCGAGAAATATGTGTTCGGCCCGACCCGCGTACAGTTCGCGGCGAAGGACCCGCGCGGCTTCGCGGAGTTTCAGCGTCAGCTCGCCGAGCATTCCGCTACCGGCTCGGCGAACACCCAGGCCGGCTGCCAACGGGAGCGGCCGTCGCTTTACGACCTCGTCGATCACATGCGCGCGCTAACCGTTCCGACTCTGATTCTAACGGGTGACGAGGACTGGCCGTGCCTGCAACCCGGAATCCTGATGAAACGATCGATCTCGAGCGCGGCGCTGTCGGTAATGCCGAACTGTGGTCACACGATCAATCTCGAGGACCCGGATGAGTTCAACCGGCGCGTCGCCGAGTTTCTGGCCCAGGTCGATGCCGGGCGGTGGCCGCTTCGCGATCCGCGGGCGGAAACTGTCTCGATCACGGGCTTGCGCTGAATGTGAACGAGGTTACCGTCCACAGGCCACGCCCATGACATGCTCGCTGTCGCAGCGTATGGGACCACGACGCAGAGAGCGCGCTGTCTCGAAATCTTCATACGAAACCGTCTTCGAGTTAAACGTTTGGCTTGATGAGGGAAGTGGGTTTCGGGTGTAGTAAATTTTGTGCCCAATTTTCGTCGCGTCACTGTTTCGGAGACGTGGCGAAGAGGAGGATGAAATGTTTCAACCGACGATTGAGCTCGCGCCGCCGCTCCAAATGTCCCGGCTCACGCCGCGGCGAAGCCGCCGGTTGGTCTCCACGGCCGCCGGCTGGGCATCGCACGGCTTCTTCTGGATCCTGCTCGGGACCGGCGTGGTCGTCCTTCCGGTCTCGCTGCTGGCAATGATCGGCCGGATGATCCTCACGGGCTGATCAGCCCCGCGCTTTCGCCGCTTGCCCGGATTGCAAGGCGCCGTCAATAAGGGCGTTTCGGTTCCTCGCAGCGAAGGGTTGGGCAGGATGGGCTTCAGGGTCGCGGTCGTCGGCGCCACCGGGGCGGTCGGGCGCGAGATCATCAAGACGCTCCACGAGCGTCGGTTTCCCATCGACGATATCGCGGCCGTCGCCTCCGCCCGCTCGACCGGCGCCGAGATTTCCTTCGGCGATAAGCGCATCCTGAAGACGCGCAACCTCGAGACGTTCGATTTCGCCGGCTGGGACATCGGCCTGTTCAGCCCCGGCGCCGCCATCTCGGCGATCCATGCGCCGCGCGCGGCCGCCTCCGGCTGCGTCGTGATCGACAACACGAGCCAGTTCCGCATGGACGAGGATGTGCCGCTGGTCGTCCCCGAGGTGAACCCCGGCGCGCTCGCCGACTTCCGCAAGCGCCGGATTATCGCCAACCCGAATTGCAGCACGATCCAGATGGTCGTCGCGCTGAAGCCGCTGCACGACGCGTTCCGCGTCCGCCGCGTCGTCGTCGCGACATATCAATCGGTCTCCGGCGCCGGCAAGGAGGGCATGGACGAGCTCTACACGCAGACGAAAGCGTCCTTCGTCAACGAGCAGTCCAAGCCCGAGCAGTTCACCAAGACGATCGCCTTCAACTGCATCCCCCACATCGACCGCTTCATGGATGACGGCTCGACGAAGGAGGAGTGGAAGATGGTGATGGAGACGAAGAAGATCCTCGATCCGTCGATCGCAGTGAGCGCGACCTGCGTTCGCGTCCCCGTTTTCATCGGCCATGCCGAGGCTGTGCATGTCGAGTTCGAAAATCCCGTCACGGCCGGCGAGGCGCGCGCCGTGCTGCGCGATGCGCCGGGCGTGCAGGTGCTCGATGTGCGCGAAGACGGCGGCTACGTCACGCCGGCCGAATGCGCCGGTGAGGACCCGGTGTATGTGAGCCGCATCCGCCGCGACCCAACCGTGCCGCACGGCCTCGCCTTCTGGTGCGTCGCCGACAATCTCCGCAAGGGCGCGGCCCTCAACGCGGTGCAGATCGCCGAGACGCTCGTCGCGCAAGGGATGCTGGCCGCGCACGCCGCGTGACCCGCACCACGCCGGAGACCGCCTGGCTCTGGCTCGTCGTGGCCGGGGTGTTCGAGGTTGTCTGGGTCGTCCTGCTGCGGCGGACGGACGGGTTCAGCCGGCTTGGCTGGAGCGCCGCGACGATCGCCGCCATGGGATGCAGTTTTTTCTGCATGTCGCGGGCGTTGCAGACGCTGCCGATGGGGACCGTCTATGCGGTTTGGACCGGCATCGGTGCCGCTGGGGGCGTCGCCTGGGGCATCGCGGCACTTGGCGAGTCGGCGAGCCCGCTCCGGGTTCTATGCGTCGCACTGATCCTGGCCGGCGTGGTCGGGCTGAAGATCGGTAGCTGATGGAGCCAACGACGTAAACAAGTTCCTGAGAGTTCAATTATCGGCGGTCCGAGGGGCCAAACCCGATGTAGAGTGCGTGGGTACGACCTCACCCTCGGGAGTTGGCTACGCCTAGAACTACAGACGGATGGGGGGACGTAATGTTCGGACATCGTAGCGACGTCGCGCTCGCCATCGTGTTCGCTGGTCTGATCATTGGGCCGCATCTGGCGCTGGCAGCGGTTATACAAGAGCCCGACTCAGGAGCGCCCACCGACGGAAAAGACAGGACGCTGTTTATCGGCGAGGGAACCGATGAGCTGATCGCGTCACTGTCGTATCAGGCCCTTGCTGATCCTAAACCGATTGTGGTGATGCCCAACGCTCAAGGCATGTTCGTCCTGCCGTTCTTGCTTGTTTCTGGGTCGCTCAACTGCTGTGCGCTGCCAGACGACGCCAACAGCGACACTATCGTATTCACCGGGCACCCGACCGACACAACGACCGGCACAACGATCGTGAATATCTTCTCGGAGGCCCCGTCGATGGAAGTGAATCCTTTCCCTGACCCCGGCGAGACCGAATCGGTGACCGCTAACGATCATAAGGATGTTCCGCACACGACGACGATCAAGATCACCTCCCCGCCTGAGCCCGCGACCGTCCCTGAACCCGGTTCTATAGCGCTGCTAGGCGCAGGAATGATGGGACTCGCCGCTATGCGTCGATGGAGATCCCGCAGGGGGCATACCGCAGAGCGCTAGTCGTCTAGCACGCGTCAGCGATATGACGGCGCAGCCCCAAATGGGCCACGACGAGTGCAAGGAAGCGGCCGGCCTGAAGG
>CAYSTX010000122.1:0-10307 GCA_964434035.1 uncultured Acetobacteraceae bacterium | reverse complement strand
AGGATGTGCCAGGCGCGCTCAAACGCCGCGGCCATCCGCTCGGCCGGCATCGCGCCCGAAAAGAGCACGTGCCCTTCCATCGCGAAGGTGGGCACGCCATTGACGCCCGCCGCCCGCGCGCCGGCATCCTCGGCCAGCACCTCCGCCCGCCCATCGTCGCTGTCGAGAATCGCCCGCACCAGGGCGGCGTCGAGCCCGGCCGCTCCGGCCTCCTCGGCCAGCACGGCGCGGTCGCCGATGTCCTTGCCCTCGACGAAATAGGCCGCGAACAGCCGCTCGACGACCGTGTCCTGAACATCATGCAGGCCCGCAAACCGGATAACACGGTGCGCATCCACGGTGTTCGGCGTCCGGCGCATCAGGTCGTGGCGGAACTCCAGGCCGACGAGGCGGCCGGCCGCCGCAACCCCCTCATCCAGCTCCCGGCCCCGCGCGACGCTGCCGAATTTGGCGGCGCGATAGGCCGCCCGCTCGACGCCTTCCGCCGGCATGTCGGGGTTGAGCTGAAACGCATGCCACCGCACGACGAAGCGCTGCCCGCCCTCGGCCAGCAGCGCCAAGGCGGCGTCCATGTGCCGCTTGCCGATGTAGCACCAGGGGCAGATCGCGTCAGAGATCACGTCGATGCGGGAGATGTCGTCAGCGCTCATGCCAGCCGCTCCTCATTGACCGCTGTCGACATGGGGACGACCTCACGCCCGTTACAACCGGGACGCCGGCCGGCTCCTGGCTCAGAGCGGCGGTTCTGGCGGGGCGTTGACCGTTGGTTGACGCCGCAGCCCATCCGAGTGCGCGACACAACGGAACAGCAGCGAGTACTCGGCGCTGTCGGTCCCTTGGCGCGGTCCCGCCTGTTCCGCGAGCGGCACGAACGCCTGGCCGCCGGACTCGCACACTGTCCGTGCGTGCGTCAGCGCCTGGCGCTGGGCAATCAGCGTCCCGGCATGGTCGTCCGGGTAGCGGACGCTGAGCTGATGAACACCGGCCGCGCCACCGACTTGCGTGTCGTCGGAGCCGGCGGATGAGGTCATGCCTGTCGAGCCCGCGCATCCGCCGAGGCCAAGCGCTAATGCCAGCAATACGACTAGGGGCAAGTGGTTCACGGCGCCACGGTATCAGCGACGCGGCTCCGCGCCAATCATCATCCGCGCTTGGTTCGCCCGCGAACAGAAGCGGCCTTCGCACGCATGGGCTTAACCGACTTCGCCTGGGGTGCCGACTGCTTGCGCCCGGGCGCTTGCGTCTCACCCAGGCTCCGTTTCAGCGCGGCCATGAGGTCGATGACGTTGCCTCGGTCGGCCGTATCCTCGGCCACCGGGGTCAGCCCCTCGCCCTTGGCCTTCGCCTCGATCACGGCGCGCAGCCGGGCTTCGTAGCGGTCCTCGATATCGGCCGGGACATAACGATCGGTTTGCCGGTCGATCAACTGCCTCGCAAGCGTCACCATCTCTTTGTCGGGTGGCGCGTCCGGCACCGTCTCGAACAGCGGCTCTGCGTTCGCGATGTCCTGCGCCTCATGCAGTGTGTGCGCGACCATGCCGCGCCCATACGGCCTGATCGCGACCGCCCGCTCTCGCCGTGAGATGACGACCCGCGACAACGCGACACGACCGCTCTCGGCGATCGCCGCGCGCAGAACCGCATACACATCGAGCCCGTCGCGTCCGTCGGGCGCCACGTAGTAACTCGCGTCGTAATAGATCGGGTCGATGCTTTCGGCGGACACAAACTTTGCGACGGTCATGGTCGTTGACGCTTCGATGCGCGCGTTCGCAAAGTCGGACTCGTCGAGCAGAATGTACTGGTTCTTTCTGTATTCATATCCGCGGGCCAGGTCGCTCCGGTTCAGCTCCTCGCCCGTCTTCGCGTCGAGCGACGCCATGCGGATGCGGTTACCGGTATCGCGGTTGATGAAGTTGAAGTGCAGCCCGCCCCGCTCGCGCCGCGCCGTATAGAGTGCCACCGGGCAGGAGACGAGCGCGAGACGGAGCTGCCCTCGCCAGATGGGACGCTGGGCCATCAGCGGCGCTCCTTTTGCAAGGCGGGCAGCGGACGCGCGAGGCTTTCCCACTCCGCCCACGGGTCGGCGCTCTGCGTGCTGAGCCGCTTCGGCACCGTCGCGATCGTGAAGCGCGCGGGGTCGAGCCGCGCGGTCACCTCGCGCCAGGCAAGCGGGGTCGCGACCGTCGCACCCGGCCGGGCGCGCGGGGAGAACGAGGCGACGGCGGTCGAGCCGAGGCCGTTCCGAAGCCAGTCGATCAGGATGCGGCCCTGCCGTTCCTTCTTTGAAATAGTCGTCAGGTAGCGATCAGGCGCGGTGGCGGCGACGGCCTCGGCGAACGCGCGGCACCACGGACGCACCACGCCCCACGCCGCATCCGGACGAAGCGGCACGACGACGTGCAGCCCCTTCCCGCCCGTCGTGCGGCAGAACGCGCCTAGCCCGACCTCATCGAGCCGCGCCCGGAGCTCCTTCGCTGCCGTAACGACATCGATGAACGGAACGCCCTCACCAGGATCGAGGTCGAAGACCAGACGGTCCGGCCGTAGCGGATCGGCCTCCGTGCTGCCCCAGGCATGCAGCTCGATGGCGGCGATCTGCGCGCATGCGATTAGCCCGTCGGCGTCGCGCAACGCGACATAGGGCGCGCCGTCCGCCTCGCCCGCGTGCAGCTCGGGCGGGAAGCCCTTTTTGGCGTGCTTCTGGAAGAAATGCTGACCACCGATCCCGTCCGGGCACCGCACCAAGGCGAGCGGCCGCTCCGCGATCCCCGGCAGCGCCCATGTCGCGACAGCTTGCCAGTATTCGGCAAGGTCGCGCTTGGTGATGCCGGGCCAGAGCTCACGGTCGGGGTGCGTCAGGTGCATCTCGCGCGTCTCGCGCGCCGGCGGTGCCTCCGGCTTGGCTTGGGTTTGCGCAGTCCGGCGTGACACAGTCCGCCGCGACCCGGCGAGCGGCCGGCGCGGCGCGTCCGGGTCGGCGAGAGGACGGATAATTTCGTCCGGCGTCTTATCCTCGCGCAACCCGAGAAACACCGTGTGCCGTACCCGCCCCGCGCCGGACCAGCCTCTGAACCGCACCTCGGCAATCAGCGCCGGTTTGACCCACTGGATCTGAACGTCGAGCGGATCGCCCGCGATCTGCATTCCCTCCGGCGGCGCGTCGACCCGGAGCCCATCAAGCGTCTTTCGCAACTTAAGCAGCATGTCATCCGAGAACCCGGAGCCGACGCCGCCCGCGTACTGCCACGTGCCCTGCTCGTCGCGGTAGCCGAGGTGGAGTGAGCCGAGGCCCTGGCGGCTTCCGGCCGGCGGCGTAAATCCGACCACGACTATCTCTTCCCGCCCCTCGCATTTCAGCTTGAGCCAACGACGGTTCCGGCCGGCGGTGTAGGGCGCATCCGCTTGCTTGCAGATGATACCTTCGAGCCCGAGGTCGCAGGCGTGCTGCCAGATGTCGCCGATCCGTCCTTCCATGTGGTCGGAGTAGCGGAGCGGCCCGTTGTTGAGCGGCAGCGACACGAGCGCCGCCTTGCGGTCCGATTGACGCGACGGGCGCAGATCCCAGCCGTCGCGATGCAGCAGGTCGAAGACGTAATAGACGAGCGCCGCATCGCGCCCCGCCGACAGGGCCGCCTGCAACGCCGCGAAATCCGACACGCCGTCCTTCCGCACCGCGACCAATTCGCCGTCGACCATCAGTGTCGAGGCCGGCAATGCCGCCACGGCGCTTGCGATCTTCGGAAGTTTATTGGTCCAGTCGAGGCCGCGCCGTGTCAGCAGCCGCACGTCCTGGCCGTCCTTGCGCGCGATGATGCGGTAGCCGTCGAATTTCACCTCGCTGATCCATTCGCCATCAGTCGGCGGCGCGTCTGCCAGGGTTGCGAGTTGCGGCGCCTGTGTCTCGGGCAAACGGGCGCGGCGGGCGGCTGGCGCCGGCGGCGTGTCCGAGGTCGGCGGGTCTGACCGAGTTTTCTCTAACTGCTTCGGTGACGCGGATTGCGGCTTCGGGGCCTTCTTGGTGCGCTCGAGCGTCTCCGCATCGGCGCCTTCGCGCTCGCCGCTGTCGTGCTCCTTGATCAGCAGCCAGTTCTCGCCCCGCTCCTTCGGCCGCGGTTTCATCCGGATCAGCGCGAACCCGCCATTCAGCCGATCTCCGGACAACGTAAATTTCAGCTCGCCCTGTTTGATGCCTGCGTCCGGGTCGGTTTTCGGCACCCAGGTGCCGCGGTCCCAGATCTCGACCGTTCCTGCACCGTATTCGCCCGCCGGGATCGTGCCGGCGAAGGACGCGTATTCGAGCGGATGATCCTCCGTCCGCACCGCGAGCCGCTTGTCGTGCGGGTCAAGGGACGGTCCGCGCGGGACCGCCCAGCTCCAGAGCACGCCGTCATGCTGCAGGCGGAAATCCCAATGGAGCCGCCGTGCATGATGTTTCTGAACAACAAAGATCGGCGCATTCGCCACTTTGGACTTGGCCGTGCGCGCCCGCGCGGGCGCCGGCTCGGCGGTGACGGCGAAATCCCGCCGCGCCCGATAGGTGCGGATCGACGTGTCGCGCGGCACTGGCTCGGGCGACGTTTTGGGCATGGCCCCTCAACGCCAATTGCGGTTGCGTGGTTGCGCCGACGGCGAACCGGGCCGGGGTCCGCGCGCTATCGCCGAGAACCGTCGCGCACAGCAGGATGGGGAGCGTCCGCCATGCCAACCACGAACCCACTCGACACCTCAAACGAAGCGTATCAGCAAAGGATCCGCGAGCGCGCATACTTGCTGTGGGAAGAAGACGGCCGCCCGGTGGGCCGCGCCGACGAATACTGGGAGCGGGCGCGGTTCCTGATCGGGATCGAGGATAACCCCGACGCCGGCACGATACCTCCCGAGGCCGATCACGATGTCATCGACGAAGCGGAAATCGAGGAGAACCTCGGCGAATTCCCCGACCGCCTGACGGACCAGGGCGACCGTGAGGAAACGCCGCGCGTCCGCCGCACCAGGACGTAAGGGGGCCGGCAGCCGTCGGTCAGCGCGGCCAGTCTGCCGGCCGGCCCGGTCCGCGCCGCCAGCCCGGCAAGGGCGGGACATAACCGCCGGTCGCGAGCAGGCGGTGCCCGCGCCAAGCGGCGGCGCCGGCGCGCACAAGCTCCGCAATCAGGGCGCGGGCGAAATCGTCCGGGGTCGTCGCGAACAGGTGCGCCGCCATCTCGCGCACCCACGGTAGAGCGGCGAATGTCGCCTCGGCGGATGCGCGCATCAGGCCGTTCTCGGTAATCAGCCGATGCGTCGCGATCCGTTTCGCGGCATGCCAGGCCATCGCCTCTGGGTCGCTCCGCCAGCGAAGCAGCCGCGCCAGCGCCGCCGTGCCAACGGTTCGCACGTCGTCGATCCGCGGCCCGTGCCCCGACCAGGCGGTGAGCGCGTCCAGTTCCAGCAGGTGCTCGACCGAGGCAATTGCCGCCTCGAGCCCGCAGCCCGGTCCCGGGTCGATCCAGCCGACATCGTCACCGTGGAAAGCATCGCCGAGGATGAGCTGCCGCTCGCGCTCGTTATAAAGGCTGATATGGCCCGCCGAGTGCCCCGGCGTCGGGATCACCTGCCAAACGCCCGACTCGCTGTCGCCGGTGCCGATCGTGTCGTCCGGATCGAGCGGCCGATCCACCGTGAACGGCTCGACCTCCTGCCCCAGCCAGTCGGCGCGGCAGGCGTCCGGCATCCGCGCGTTCACCGCCATCGCCTCCTCGCGCGCGAGCGCGACCGAGAGGCCGTAGCAGCCCTGAAGCCGATGGTTGCCGCCGACATGATCGGAGTGGTGGTGCGTATTGACGATCAGTGCGAGTGAGGCCGGTGGGGCGCCGATGTGGTGCAGCCATCCCTCCAGCGCATCAACGTCGCTACCCGCGCCAGTGTCGATCAGGATCGGCCGCGGTCCCGGCAACAGGATCGAATTGGCGCTCGGGAAGGGTCGGCGGAACAGGACCGGGTCGCCGGTCATGCGTCACCGGACCAGCCTTTGGCGAATGGCGCGAAGTCGCGGGCGAGCACCTCGTAGATCGCGCGCTTGAACGGCACGGCGAGCGCCGGCAAGCAGGCGAGCGGCGACCAGCGCCACGCGTCAAACTCCGGATGCGGGTCGCGGTCGAGCCGAATGTCCGAATCCTTCCCCGTGAAGCGCAACGCGTACCACCGCTGCCGCTGGCCGCGAAACCGACCGCCAAGCGCCCGGCCCAGCAGCTCAGGCGGCAGGTCGTAGGTGAAGATGTCGGGGTGTTCGGCAACGATTTCGGCGCGATCCGTGCCGATCTCCTCCGCCAACTCGCGCAGCACGGCGATGCGCGGGTCTTCGTCGGGGTCGATCCCGCCCTGCGGCAACTGCCAGCCGCCGGGCGCGCCCTCGGCGTTCACCAGATCGGCACGGCGGGCGACGAAGACCCGTCCGTCCGGCCCGAACAGCACCGCACCGACGTTCGGCCGATACGGTAACGCTTCGAAACGGTCGTCGATCATCGCGACGCGCGCGCGGGCGGGGCGGTCACCAACGCCGAGACCGGCGCCAGGATAAGGCCCCGGTCGCGCAGCCCTCGCGCCCAATCGGCGAGGCGCCGGACATTGGTGCGGTTGACCGAGGTCACGAGGCCGACCGCGGAGCCGCGGCTGAGCGCCGTCTGCTCCAGCCGATCGAGCATGTTGCCGAACGCGGCTGGACCGTCGGCGGTATCGAGCACGACGTCGATCGACCTTCCCCAGACGAGCGGCGGCGGCGGCGCGCCCGGGCGCGGGTCGAGATAGAGAAGGCCGCGCTGCGACAGCTCGCCCAGCACCGGTTCGATTGCCGACGCAAGGCTCGCAAACCGCTCTCCGCGCATCGCGCCGAGCGCGCCGGTTGCACCGACATAGCCCTCGACCCGGCCGAGGGCCCAGTTGAGGTTGGCCCGGTTCACCGCCGGCGCCGCCCCGGTCAGGAGCGCGTGGTCGCCGGGATCGTTGAGCGGATATCCCTGCGGCTCCATCGGGATCGAGACCAGGAACTCGTGCCCGTTGGCTCGCGCGGTGTCGAGCAGGCGGTCGAGTGAAGCGGCATAGGGCGAAAAGGCGAGCGTGACCTCGCCGGGCAGCGTGCGGACCGCGTCATCGCTGTCGGCCGCATTGAGGCCGACGCCGGCCACCACCAGCGCGATCCGGGGCCGCCGCGTGCTCGGGTCAAAGCCGCGCGCATAGACGTGCATCGGTGTCCGGCCATCCTCGGCGATGCGCGGCAACGGATAGGCATCCGGCACCGAGGGCGGGTCGGACAGCAGCGCCGGGTCGGGCGCCGCGATCGGACCGGGCGTCTGCTTTCCGGGCAGCGCGAAGGGCGCATACGTCGGCGCGGCGACGCCCGCGCTGGCGGCGACGGTCGTCGCCGGAGGCGTAGCCGCCGGTTCGGCCGTGGTCGCGGCTGGGGCGCTCGACCGGGGCAGCGTAGGCGGGAGCGACGGCGAGACGGCGGCCGCCGACAGCGTCGGGACCGGCGCCTCCGTGGCCGCACTTGGCGCGGCCGCCGGCGATGACTGTGGCGGTGGCGGGCCGAGCCACTGCAACACGGCCGCGCCCACAACCAGCACCATCAGGATGCCGGCCCAAAATCGGCCGAGGGCGCGCATTGTCTTGCCGTTGCGTGAGGGCGGCGATCAGTTGGCGGCGCGTTTTTCAGACGACATCGCGCGCGCCAGGACCAACGCCTGCTGCAACTGGAAATCCGTATCCGGCTTGGTCGGGTCGAAAGTCGGCCAGTTCGCCGGCGGCTTGTTCGGGATTTCCTTGACCATGGACGGCAGATCGGTGCGCGGCGGCGCCTTGGCGCCGGTGCCGCCCTCGTTCGTCAGGACATGGTTGAGGTCGGACTCACGCTCGCGCCCAAACTCCGGCACCTCGGTCGCACTCGCCTTCACCTCGACGTCCGGCATGATGCCGAGGCCCTGGATCGAGCGGCCGGACGGCGTGTAGTAGCGCGCCGTCGTCAACCGCATCGCGCCGTTGCCCGGCAGCGGGATCACGGTCTGCACCGACCCTTTGCCGAAGCTTCGGGTGCCGAGCAGTATCGCCCGCTGATGGTCCTGCAGCGCGCCGGCGACGATCTCGCTCGCCGACGCCGAGCCGCCGTTGATCAGCACGACCATCGGCAGGTCGGAGATCTCATCGCCCTTCGCGTCCCAGCGCTGGCTGTCCTCCGTATGGCGGGCGCGGGTCGAGACGATCTCACCCTGACTGACGAAATCATCAGAGACCGCAACCGCCTGATCGAGCAGACCGCCCGGGTTGTTGCGGAGGTCGAGAATGATCGCCTTTAGCTTACCGTTCGACTGCGCCTTCAGCTCGTTGAACGCCTTCTTGAGCCCGGCATCCGTGCGCTCCGTGAAGCTGGTCAGCCGGATATAGGCGATGTTATCCGGCTCCAGGTGGTCCTTCACGACCTGGATGTGGATAACCTCGCGCTGCATTGCGACTTCGATCGGCTTGTCGACGCCGGTGCGCTTGATCATCAACGTGATGCGGCTGTTCGGCGGCCCGCGCATTCTGTCAACCGCGTCGTTCAGGGTCAGCCCCTGCACCGTCTTGCCGTCGAGCGCGACAATCAGATCGCCCGCCTTGATGCCGGCGCGGGCGGCGGGTGTGTCGTCGATCGGGCTCACGACCTTGATAAAGCCGTTATCCTGCGTCACCTCGATCCCGAGGCCGCCAAACTCCCCGCGCGTCTGTACCTGCATGTCGCGGAAGGCTTTCGCGTTCATGTAATTGCTGTGCGGATCGAGGCCCGTCAGCATCCCATTGATCGCATTTTCGATCAGGTCACGATCCTTCACCGGCTCGACATAGTCGGCGCGGACGCGATCGAACACGTCGCCGAACAACGTCAGCAGCCGGTAATCGTCGCTACGGCCGCTATCCTGAGCCAGCGCCGAATCGATCCCGAGGCGTTGGCCGATGACCCCGGACGCGGGACCAAAGGCGACGCCGGCGACGAAAGCAGCGCCGATCAGCAGGCCCGTACGGAGACGCGGACGGCGAACGGACATATGGTCAATCCTTAAGCGGTGTGTGGTCGTGGTGCGTTTCGCAACGCGTCAGCCGATAGACATAGTACAATCATCCGAGGGGTCGACGCCCCTCGTCCAGCCCGTAAACCATAAATCTCGCTGAGCCGTTGCTGCACCACACCATACGATGATCACTCTTTAGCCTTCAGCCAAGGGGCCGGGTCGATCGGCTGTCCGTCATGTCGCAATTCGACATAAAGCTCGGGCCGGCGATGGGCGGGTCGGCGCGGATCCCAGGCCGGCATGACGCCGAGCGGTTCACCGGACAGCACGCGCTGCCCGACCGCCGCGTCAAGCCGTGCGAGGCCCGCAAGGACCGCATAATACCCGCCGCCGCAATCCACAATCAGCATCGGACCATAACTGCGAAAGGGCGCCGCGAACATCACCCTTCCGGCGCATGGCGCGACGACACGCGCCTCGGGCGGCGCGAGTAGCGCGATGCCGGCCGATGGCCCAGCGTCGGTCGCCGCCCCCCACGCCGTCGCAATTCGCCCGACGACGGGGGGCACGAGCTGCCCCGCCGGACCGACAGCGGCTGCGAGCGTCCCGGGGCCGGTCGGCGTCGCGGCGGCGGTCGCGTGCAGGCGGTCGGCGACGGCGACGGCCGGCTGGCGCTGGCGTTCGGCCCGCGCCGCGGCTGCATTCGCCTCGTCCTCGTCCTCCTTGCGCGCGCGCTCCACCGCGACGACGACGGTGCGTAGGCTAGCTGCCTGCGCCGCCGCCTCGGCCGCCCGGCGGGCGCTGGCGGCGGCCGCATCCTCGGCCGAGCGGCGGGCGACCCGCGCCTTCGCCAGCTCGCGGTCGAGCTCGGCCGCGCGCTCGGCCTGCGCCGCCTGGGCGCGGTCAAGTTTTGGTGTTTCGGCTGCGATCTGTGCTGATATCGTATCGAGCTGCGCCTGCTGCCGGCGGAGCGACTCCGCCTCATGCTCGAGCGTACGGCCGATCCCCTGCAGCACGACCACACCGCGCAGCGCGTCTGACGGCGTGGCCGGCACCGCGAGCATGGTTTCGACCGGATAGAGCGACAGCCGTTCGATCAGCGGCAGCAGCGGAGCCATCGCCGCGGCGCGCGCGGCGAGTGCCTGTTCGGCCTCCGCCCGTTGCCGGGCCAGATCCTCGATCCGGTTCGCGGCCGTCGCCGTCGCCTGCTCGGCCGTGCGGAGTCGGTTGGCGGCGGCGACGCGGGCGGCGGCGAGCCGGCGCTCCTCGGCCGCGGCCGCGGCGGCCTGC
>CAYSTX010000121.1:0-10375 GCA_964434035.1 uncultured Acetobacteraceae bacterium | reverse complement strand
CAGCGCCTGCAGCCTCTGCAGGCTGGCCAGGTAGTGGCCCATGTTGCCCTCGGGGTAGTCCTTCATGGAGGCCTGCGGGCCTTCCATGCTGTCGACCTGGAACGAGCCGTAGTTCGGGCCGGTGCCGAAGCGGACGCTGTCGAACACGAAGAACTCGGCCTCGGGGCCGAAGAACACGGCATCGCCGATGCCGGACGAGGTCACATAGGCCTCGGCCTTCTTCGCGGTCGCGCGCGGGTCACGGTTGTAGAACTGCCCGGTCGAGGGCTCGACGATGTCGCAGAACAGGATCAGCGACGGCTTCGCCGAGAACGGGTCCATCACCGCCGTATCGACATCCGGCATCAGGATCATGTCGCTCTCGTTGATCGCCTTCCAGCCGGCGATCGAGGAGCCGTCGAACATGATACCGTCACGGAACGCGTCTTCGTCCATCGTCGAGACGTGCTGCGCCGTGTGCTGCCACTTGCCGCGCGGGTCGGTGAAGCGCAGGTCGACATACTCGACCGAATGCTCCTCCATCATCTCCATGACCTTGCCCACGTTGCCCGTGGTGCCGACGGCCTTCTTCGACATCAATTTCGCCTCGTTCCTTGTGTTGGTCTATCGTGTGGTTGTGTTCAGCCTTCAGCCGGCCCAACCGCTGGCGCGGCATGGGCCGGGTCGTCTCATGTCGTATCAAACCTGTTTCGATCGGACGCCGCAGCCTGACTCAGATCGCGCTTTCACCGCGTTCGCCGGTGCGGATGCGGATAACCTCCTCGACCGTTGAGACGAAGATCTTGCCGTCGCCGATGCGGCCCGTGCGGGCGGCGTTGACGATCGCCTCAACAGCGCGCTCGCAAACCGCGTCGTCGCAGACGACCTCGACCTTCACCTTCGGCAGGAAATCAACGACATACTCGGCGCCACGATACAACTCCGTATGGCCTTTCTGTCGGCCGAAGCCCTTCGCCTCGACCACGGTGATCCCCTGCAGGCCTACCTCGTGCAGCGCCTCCTTAACCTCGTCAAGCTTGAACGGCTTAATCACCGCCTCGATCTTCTTCATCGCGGACGCGTCCTCATTCCGCTGCCGGCAACCGGCCCGGCCCATGCGCGGACCGTAGGCGGCAGTGGCCGAGGGTTGCATGCGCCGTGCCACCCCGCAATGCGACGACTGATGGCGGAGGACTGCCCTCTCGGCACGTCTGGTTGCACAGAGATTGGGCAGTTCGCCCGCGGTTGATTGATCCTGCCGCGAACCGCACCCATACTTGGCGGCTATTGGACGAAGGAGTTTCGGCGGGTGAGGGACGTCAATACGCTGCTCGGCGGCATCGGCACCACGGTTTTCACGGTGATGTCGGCCCTCGCCACACGGCACGGCGCGATCAACTTGGGGCAGGGCTTCCCAGACGCCGACGGGCCGGAGCCTATCTTGCGGGCCGCCGCCGACGCGCTCTTTGACGGGCGGAACCAGTACCCGCCGCTGACCGGCGTGCCGGAGCTGCGCCGTGCCGTCGCCTCCGCAAATGCGCGGTTCTACGACCTGACGATCGACCCCGACTCGGAGGTCGTTGTGACCTCGGGGGCGACGGAGGCGATCACGGCCTGCCTGATGGCCGTGCTGAACCCCGGCGACGAGGTCGTGCTGATCGAGCCGCTGTATGATACCTACCTGCCGGTCGTGCGGATGATGGGCGCGGTGCCGCGGCTGGTCCGGCTCGCGCCCCCGCGGTGGGATCTGCCGCGCGCGGAACTTGCCGCCGCCTTTGGCCCGCGGACCAAGGCGCTGCTGCTGAACACGCCGCACAACCCGACCGGCAAGGTCTTCACGGCGGCCGAACTCGCCTTCATCGCCGATCTGCTGGTCCGCCACGACGTGTTCGCGATCTGCGACGAGGTGTATGAGCATCTGACGTTCGACGGCTGGCGGCATATTCCGCTGATGACGCTGCCCGGGATGCGCGAGCGCTGTATGCGGGTCGGCAGCGCCGGCAAGACGTTCTCGCTCACCGGCTGGAAGGTCGGCTACGTCAGCGCCCCGGCGGCGCTCGCGACCCTGGTTGCCCGGGCGCACCAGAACCTGACGTTCACGACGGCGCCGAACCTGCAACGCGGGGTCGCGGTCGGGCTTGGGCTCGACGATGCCTATTTCACCGGCCTCGGCGCCACGCTCGCCGCCAAGCGGGACCGGCTATCGGCGGGGCTCGCGTCGATCGGGTTCGCCGTGCTGCCGACCAAGGGCAGCTATTTCGTCACGACCGACGTCACCCCGCTTGGCCTCGCCCTCGACGACGTAGCGTTCTGCCACATGATCACCGAGGCCGCTGGCGTCTGCGCGATCCCGGTTTCGGCCTTCTATGAGACTGATCCGCCGAGCCATTACGTCCGCTTCGCCTTCTGCAAACAGGACGCGGTGCTGGACGAGGCGGTGGCACGGCTCGGCCGGTTCTTCGCTGAGCGCCGGCAGGAATTGACGGCCGCGCCCCGGGCGTCCTAAACGGCCCGCCTGCGGTGGCGGCCGTAGCTCAGCTGGTAGAGCGCCAGGTTGTGGTCTTGGATGTCGTGGGTTCGAGCCCCATCGGTCGCCCCAATCTCCTCCGTCGAGGCAAACGCGCCTTCGTGCCGGCCGAGTGGACGGAGGCTTTCGCCGCCGCCTGACACCCGGCCGGGAGCGCAGCCTACGCGGTGCGCGGCAGCAGCTGCTCGGCGAGCGTCGCCCAGTATGACGCGCCGGTGCTCAGGATCTCGTCATTGAAGTCGTATTTCGGGTGATGAACGTTCGCGTCGTTCGGGCCGCGGCCGGCGCCGAGCATGATGTAATTGCCCTGTTTTGCATTCAGCATGAACGCGAAATCCTCAGCGCCCATCGTCGGCTGATCGAGATGCGTCACGCGCTCCTTCCCGACGATGGTGCTGGCCGCATGGCGGGCGAGCGCCGTTGCGTCGGGGTCGTTCACCGTTGCCGGATAGTTCCGATGGAAATCGACCACGGCCCGCGCGCCGAAGCCCTCGGCGATCGAGGTGGCGAGACGGCGGACGCCATTTTCCAGCACGTCGCCAACCGACGGCTCAAACCAGCGCGCCGTACCGAGCATCCGCACCGTCTCCGGGATCACGTTGTAAGTGCTGCCGGCCGCGATGTGGCCGATGGTGACGACGGCGGGATAGACCGGGTCGACGTTACGGGCGACGATCGATTGCAGCCCCTGCACGATCGCGGCGGCAACGAGGATCGGGTCGACGCCCATATGCGGATAGGCGCCATGCGCGCCCTTGCCGGTCAGGTTGATTTCGATGTTGGCGGTCGCCGCCATCGTCGGCCCGTTGCGCCAGCCGAACGTGCCCGCCGGCAGCGTTGGCCAGTTGTGCATGCCGTAGACCTGCTGCATCGGGAAGCGCTCGAACAGCCCTTCCTCCACCATAATCCGCCCGCCACCTTTCCCTTCCTCGGCGGGCTGGAAGATCAGATAGACGGTGCCGTCGAAGCGCCGCGTCTCCGCGAGGTAGCGCGCGGCGCCGAGCAGCATCGTCGTGTGACCGTCATGGCCGCACGCATGCATCACACCCGGATTGACCGAGGCATGCGGCGCGCCGGTGTCTTCGACGATGGGCAGCGCGTCCATGTCGGCGCGGAGGCCGATCGCGCGGTCGGCGTTCCCGGCGCGGATGACGCCGACGACGCCGGTGCCGGCCATCCCGGTGATGATTTCATCGACGCCGAACGCGCGCAGCTTCTCCTGGATGACCCGGCTCGTGCGGTGTTCCTCGAGCCCGAGTTCCGGATGCTGATGCAGATCGCGCCGCCAGGCGGTCATGTCGTCCTGGAAATCGGCGATGCGGTTGATGACGGCCATTGGCGGCTCTCCGACTGTGTGCGAGGCGGGGAGACTGCCCGGCAGCGATCGCGCCGGCAACCGGGACGTTACGCGCCGGCGCCGAAGGTTCGGGCGAGACCGTCGGCGAGCGGGATTGGCCGGACGCCAAGTTCCGCCTGCATCGAGCCGATATCGAACGCCTTGTCCTCCAGCAGCCTCCGCACCTCATCCGGCCGAACGCGCGGCAGGCCCGGCAGGAACGCGGTCGCACGCGCGGCGGCAATCAGGAGCGGGGCGGGCAGGGGGGCTACGCGCGGGCGCGGGCGGCCGGTCGCGGCGGCGATGGCGCGGACGAAATCGGCGTAGGTCATGGCGACGGGACCGGCGATGACCAGCGCACGCGGCCCATCCCAGTCCCGCGTGACGGCGGCGATCAGCGCGCGCGTCACGTCGTCCTGATGGATCGGCTGCACGAGCGAGGCGCCGCCGCCGGGTAACGGCACGACCGGCAACAGTCGCAGCAGGCGCGCGACCCGGCGGACGTTATCCTCCCCGGCCGCGCCGTAGATCATCGTTGGGTGCAGCATCACGCCGCGCCGGCCGGACGCGAGAAAAGCCGCCTCACCGGCAATCACGCCGTCGCCATGCGCGTCGGGCCAGCGTGTGTATTTGCGGGTCGAGCCGAGCAGCACCAGCGTCGCGTCCGGAGGCGCCGCCGCGATCAGCGCGGCTGCATTCCGCGCGTGCGCGGTGCTGACGATCCGCGTCGCGTCGGTGAGCGCCGCCTGCATCGTGGCGTGGTCGCCGAGGTTGGCGATATGTGGCGCGAGCGCGATCCCGGTCGCCGCGAACCGCGCCGCATTCCGCACTACCGGAACGACCGCGTATCCCGCCGCCAGCAGCGCGCGGCAGAGCGCGGCCCCGGACCGGCCGGACGCGCCGATGACGTGGACGGTGCGGGGCGAAACCAGCGGCTCAGTCACCGCCGGCGCGCAAGACGCGCAGGTCGCAGCCCTCATCCGCCTGCGTCATCTGCTCGGCAACGATCCGGTCCCAGCCCCGATTCGGCCTTGCCGGCGGCGACCAGGCGGCGCGGCGGGCGGCGAGCGTCGCGTCGTCCACCAGCAAATCGAGCCGGCGTGCGGCGACTGACAGCCGGACGCGATCGCCGGTTTCGACGAGGCTGAGCGGCCCGCCGGCGGACGCCTCCGGCGTGATGTGCAGGACGATCGTGCCAAAGGCGGTTCCGGACATCCGGCAGTCGCTCATCCGCACCATGTCCTTGACGCCCGCGCGGGCAAGTTTCTGCGGGATCGGCAGGTAACCGGCCTCGGGCATCCCGGCCGATGACAGCGGCCCCGCGTTCTTCAGCACCAGAATGTCCGATGGAGTTACGTCGAGCGCGGGGTCGTCGATCCGTTCGGCGAGGTCGGCGAGGCCGTCGAACACGACGCAGCGCGCCTCCGTCTCGAACAGGCTCGGCGTCGCGGCGCTGCGCTTGAGAATGGCGCCACGCGGGGCGAGGCTGCCGAACAGCGAGACGATGCCGCCGACCGGCGAGACGGGATTGTCCCGCGCGCGGATGAACCGCCGATCGACGAACGCGGGCGGTGCCCGCAGCCGGTCGCCAAGTCGCGCGCCGGTCACGTCGATCGCGTCGAGATGGAGCAGATCCCGCAACTCCCACAGCAGCGCGGGCAGGCCGCCGGCCGCATGGAAATCCTCCATGTAGCCCTCGCCAGTCGGCTTCAGATCGACCAACACCGGCGTTTCGTCGGACAGCGCATTGAGCCGCTGCAGGTCGATCGGGATGCCGCGCCGCCCGGCGATGGCGGTCAGGTGAATGAGCGCATTGGTCGAGCCGCCGAGTGCCAGCAGCACCCGCAATGCGTTCTCGACCGACGCCTCGGTCAGCAGCTCCGACGGGCGAATGGGCTGGGTAATGAGCCGGACGGCGAGCGCGCCCGCTTCCTCGGCGGCCCGCAGCCGGTCGGCGTGCACGGCGGGAATGGACGCGGTGCCGGCCGGCATCATGCCGAGCGCCTCGGCGACGCAGGCCATCGTGCTCGCCGTGCCCATCACACCGCAGGTGCCCGCGGTGGTCGCAAGCCGTCCCTCGATCTCGCTGATCCGCGCCGCATCGACATCGCCCGCCCGGTAGCGCGCCCAGTAGCGCCGGCAATCGGTGCAGGCGGACAGCCGCTCACCCTGAAACGGTGTTGCCAGCATCGGCCCGGTGACGAGTTGCACGCAGGGAACATCGGCGGACGCAGCCGCCATCAGCTGCGCCGGCACCGTCTTGTCGCAGCCGCCGATCAGCACCGCTGCGTCCATCGGCTGCGCGGTCAGCATCGCCTCGGTGTCCAGCGCGGCGAGATTGCGGTAATGCATACTGGTCGGAAACAGCGACGGCTCGCAGAGCGACACCGTCGGAAACGGCATCGGCAGACCGCCTGCGGCGAGCACGCCGCGCTTCGTCGCCTCGATCAGCTCGGGCACCGTGCGGTGGCAGTTGTTGTAGGCCGAGCTGGTATCGACGATGCCGACCACCGGCCGGTTCAGCATCGCCTGGCTGTAGCCCATCGATTTGTAGAACGAGCGGCGGAGATAGAGGGCGAAGTCGCGATCGCCGTAATTCGCGACATTGCGGGCGAAGCCGCGCGGTGTGTTTTCGGTCATACCGGAGCGTAGGAGCGACCGTCGGCCACGATCAAGGCGGGAGCGAACGTATGGCCGATTTAAGGCCGGACTGAAGGGCGATCACCCGATAACGGATGCGACACTTCGGTCTGTATCGAAGCATCCGGGCATTCCTCGTCGCTACATCAGCCGGACCAACGTCGAGGAGTTTGGTCGATGCAGGGGTGTGATCGCCCGGAGCGGGCTGGTTTGCGAGTCTCTCTTTCCGGTCCGACGGAGCGTGCGTCGTCGCGCCACACGGCCGCGCTTGTTACGCTTTCCGCAGCAGTTCTGATCGTCCAGATCGATTCGTCCGTCGTCAACCTGGCCACCCGCCCAATCGGGCAATTCTTCGGGGCTGATGTCGCGGCACTCCAGTGGGTGGTCGACGCCTACAACTTGTTCTACGCCGTGCTGCTGATGACCGGCGGCCTGCTCGCCGACGTGTATGGCCGGCGTGGCGTTTACATGGCGGGATGCGCGATCTTCACGGCCGCATGCCTGCTGTGCGCAGCGGCGCCCGGCATCGTGATGCTGATCGGCGCCCGCGCGCTCGCGGGGGTGGGGGCCGCGCTGATGATCCCGTCATCGCTTGCCCTCGTTCGGGTCGTTTGGCCCGATCCGGTCGCGCGTGGTCGTGCGCTGGGCGTCTGGGCAGCCTGCAACGGTGTCGGACTGGCCATCGGTCCGACCGTCGGCGGCGTGCTGATTGGCCAATTCGGCTGGCGGAGTATCTTTGCGGTGGTCGTGCCGTTCGGGCTTGCGGCGGTGGCGCTCGCAGTCCGGACGTTGCCCAAATCAGCCGATCCGACCGGCCGGCATTTCGACGCCCTGGGCCAACTACTGAGCATCGCAACGCTCGGTGGCCTCGTCGTTGCCGCGATCGAGGCTCATCGAGCGCCGTGGATCGGCCTCGCTGCTCTGGTGACTTTCCTTCTGTCCCTGGCGTTCTTCGTACGCGTCGAGACGAAGCGGGGTGCCGGCGCGCTCATCCCGATGAGCCTGTTCCAACCTCGGCCGTTTCGTGCCGCAGTGGCGGCGACAGCCGGAATGACCTTCGGCATGTACGGCGTGCTGTTTCTCCTGCCGCTGACATGGCAAAGCTCCGGCACGCTCGACCCCTTCGGCGCCGGTCTGGCCTTGGTGCCAATGGCGCTGGTCTTTATCCTAGTCTCGCCCTTCTCCGGCAGCGTCGCGGCACGGGTTGGCTCGAGGCTCGCGACGAGCGGCGGTGTCGCGGTGATCGGGATTGGTCTTTTGGCGATCGCGACGACGGCGAGCGCGCGGTCGATCATCGGCGCCGAGTTCGGCCTAGTGTTGACGGGTATCGGCATGGGGATCGCGTCCGGTCCACTGTTTGACGTCGCGATCGGCACCGTACCGGCCGCACGTTCCGGTACTGCCTCGTCTGTCATCAACGTGGCCCGCATGGCAGGTGCAACGATCGGCGTCGCGATCCTCGGTGCGATTTTTTCCATCACTCAAGGAGGCATTCCCGGCCTCCGCATCGCGATGATCGTAGGCGGCGTGGTGCAGCTCCTCGGCGCGTTGACCGCGTGGACGCTGCAGCGCCCGTCCCGCGCGTGAGTCAACCACCGGCACCCGCACTCTTGGGTCGCGGACGCGGGATCGTGTAGCACTGTCGCATGCAACAGACATCGAAGCGCGCCGCTCGTCCGGAGCACGCAGTATGAGCACAGCCACCGCGCTGCGGGCCGAGCGGCTAACGCCGAAACTCCTCAGCGTGCTGCGCGAAGGCTATGGTCTCGCGCGTCTGAAAACCGACATCGTCGCCGGCCTCAACGTCGCGGTCGTTGCGCTGCCGTTGTCGATGGCGCTCGGGGTCGCGAGCGGTGCGACGCCGGATCAGGGGCTGATTACGGCGATCGTCGGCGGTTTCCTGATTTCGGCGTTCGGCGGGTCGCGCGTGCAGATCGGCGGACCGACCGGCGCTTTCGTCGTCGTCATCGCGGGCGTTATTCACCAGCACGGATACGCCGGCCTGCTGGTCGCAACGCTGCTCGCCGGCCTCATCATGATTGCGGCCGGGTTCGCGGGGCTTGGGCAGATCATCCGCTACGTTCCGCGCCCGGTCATCACCGGGTTCACGGCGGGTATCGCGGTCATCATTGCAACGAGCCAAGTCGGCGACCTGCTCGGCCTGCATCTGGCGAACGCGCCGGCCGATGTGCCGGGCCGCTGGGCGGCCTATGCGCACGCGATCGGCACGCTGAACCCGTGGGCAGCGGCGCTCGGCGTCGGCGCGCTCGCACTGATCGTGCTGTTGCGGCGCGTCGCACCGATGCTGCCTGGCTACCTGATCGCCCTCGTTATCGCCGCCGGCATTGCAGTCGTTGTCGGCATGCCAATCGAAACGATCGGCTCCCGCTTTCCGGGGATGTCGTTCGGGCTGCCGGTGCCGTCAGTGCCGGCGCTGTCGCTCGCCGGCATTCGCGACGTGTTTCCGTCGGCGTTCACCATCGCCTTTCTGGGCGGGATCGAGGCGCTGCTGTCCGCGACCGTTGCCGACGGAATGACCGGATTCCGCCACCGGCCGGATCAGGAGCTGATCGGGCAGGGGATCGCCAACATCGGCTCGGCGCTGTTTGGCGGCCTGCCGGCGACCGGCGCGCTCGCTCGCACCGCCAGCAATGTGCGGAGCGGTGGGCGCACGCCGCTCGCCGGCATGCTGCATTCCGTGTTCCTGCTGATCGCGGTCGTGCTCGGCGCCCACCTGATCCTCTTCGTACCGATGACGGCGCTCGCCGCCATCCTGCTCGTGGTTTCGTGGGGCATGGCGGAGGCGGATCAGGTAGTCCGCCTGCTGCGGATGCCGATGAGTGAGCGGGCGCTGCTCGTGCTGACCTTCTTGCTGACGGTGTTCCTCGACCTCACGGTCGCGATCGGCGTTGGCGTGACGCTCGCCTCGCTGATGTTCGCCGCGCGCATGAGCAAGATGGTCGCGCTGACGGACGGAACCGCGGCGCATGTTGAAGAAGAGTTCTTGCCCGAGGAGCCGGCCCAGCGTGACGCGCTACCGGCCGGGGTCGAGGTGTTTCAGATGCGCGGGCCCCTGTTCTTCGGTGCGGCCGCTGACCTGCTCGATGCGTTCCGGCGGATCGGGCAGTTCCCGCGCGTCTTTATAATCCGGATGCGGCTCGTCCCATATCTGGACGCGAGCGCGCTCGGGGTGATCGAGCAGTTCGTTGCGCGGGCCGAGGCGGAGGGCTGCCGGATCATCCTGTCCGGGGTGCAGCCGCAACCGGCCGCGATGCTGGCGCGCGCCGGGCTCGACGAACGGGCCGGGCGGGTGCTGTTCGCGCCCGACTATGCGGCCGCGCTGGCGCTTTCTGGTCGTGTTGAGGCGTGACACGCCAGGCACCGAACGTGCACAGAGGCGTCAGGTGGCACGGGACATGGTACAGCCATGAAGAATGCGACAGCCTCTCCCTCTCAGCTAATAGACGCGCGAATCAAGGAGCTGAGTGATTGGCGGGGCGAAACGCTCGCTCGGGTCCGAATTCTCATCAAGCAGGCCGACCCCGAAGTGGTCGAGGAGTGGAAGTGGAGAGGGGTTCCGGTGTGGTCGCACGCCGGAATCATTTGCACCGGTGAGACGTACAAGAACGTCGTGAAGATGACCTTCGCCAAGGGCGCCTCGTTGGAGGACCCTTCAGGCCTCTTCAACTCCAGCCTCGAAGGCAACACCAGGCGTGCCATCGATTTCCATGAGGGCGACAAGATTGATGAAGAGGCGCTGAAGGCGCTCATTCGCGCCGCAGCGGCACTGAACACGTCGGCGCGATCTGCCGCTCGCCCCGTCCGCTCTTAGCTGGCCGCCATCGCGGCGAGCTTGGCGACCGTGTTCATGTTGCGTGCGGTGGCGTCCTTCG
>CAYSTX010000120.1:0-10539 GCA_964434035.1 uncultured Acetobacteraceae bacterium | reverse complement strand
GAACAGCCCAGCCTGATGCCGGAACCGGCGCGCAGGCAAAGCGTTCCCGCGATATGGACCTGCGCCGGCCTTGCCAGGTCCCCATAATGAAGATGGGAGAACGCAGATGGCAACTGTCGCCGACCCCGCTGACACCTCCGGCCGCTTGATCGCCGCGAGCAAAGTAAACGGCACCAACGTCTACAATCCCAGCGGCGAAAAGATGGGCAGCGTCTATGACGTGATGCTCGATAAGCAAACCGGCAAAGCCGAATATGCCATCATGAGCTTCGGCGGCTTCTTGGGCATAGGCGATCGCTATCACCCGCTGCCATGGCATGTCCTGACATACGATCCGCGCCAGGGGGGCTTCGTGGTCGACATCGATCGTACGCGCTTGGAGGGCGCACCGTCATACGAGACCAGCGACTCCGACGTTTGGCGTGATGACACCTGGGGCGCCCGGGTTGACGAGTACTACGGCTCCCCGATGCGCGACCCACGTCAGGGCATGGGCAGTGCTGGAATGGGTGCCGGTGGCACGCCCGTCTAGCCTCGATCCCCCTCCCTCGTTGAGGGAGGGGGCCTCGGTCGAATCAGACCATAGAGCCGGTCAGCCCTTTTGTGCCGCGCTTACCGACCTTCGGGCAGATCGCGAGACGCGGCTGCACGCGCCCGGTCCGAATGGACTAGTTTCTCGGCGGATCGGACCACGCGTTAGCCGAGGCCGCGGCTGACTTATCAGCCCGCCCGATCTGCGGATGCTGATCCAAAAATATTAGGCAGGTCCGCATAATTGGGGCGCAGTACGCATCAGGTGCGAGAGTGGCGTTTTTCTCCCCTGAGTAAAGAATGCGCGTAACATATCCCGAATCGACGCGAAATGTCGCGTGGCAATACGCCCCATTCGAGAGCCCAATTCCGCCCAGGACTGGAACGCTGAAACTAGTGCTGCTTGTGGAGGTCGCGTAATAGGTCAGGATATCCGTACGCCCGAACGTGCTGTGTTGATCGGGCGGGCCCAAACATGATTCCAGGTCAACTTCAGACAGTCCGATTAGGCGCTGCTGCGCCCGGTGGGCAATGCGCGAGTCATTGATCGCGCACGCCGCCGGAAGAAGTAAGCCGAGGAGCAATAGATCGCGACCGGTCATCAGGACATCGTTCATCGGTTGCCGAGTTGATGCCGCCATCAACGCGCAAGTGGAACGCAGGATGCGGAGCCGCCGCTCAGCTCGCACCCGCGCCTGATGGGCTCGATATCGCCGCGGATTGCGTGGGAGGCGTTGCCGACGTCAGCCGCGCCGTCCTACGTCCGGGCGGGCGGATGGCGTCGGTCGCCGATGGCATCATGGGCCCGACGTTGAGATCACCTCGTTTAGTTTCATGTTGAACTGGGTGCCGCTGCCGGTCATCCACACATGCAGCGGAAACATAAGCCTAACGTTTCGAATGAAACTTTCGAGCCCGTCCGTGTCGTCGTCGAAGCGGCTTCCACCGCGGCCAGTAGGGTCGTCATGACGCGGTCGCCGGGCGCGAAGGGCGCTACGGACGCGCCGACCTCAATGACTCCGCCGGCACTGTCGCCGCGGGGGACGAGCGGGTTCGCGGGTGGGTTCCCGTACTGGCCGCGCGCGTACACTAGATCGCGACAGTTCAGGGCGGCGGACCGGATCGCCACGCGCACTCCGTGTTCGCCGAGCGGTCGCCGCTGTGCGTCGACCTGTTGCAGGCCCTCAAGGCCGGCGCCGGACCGTAGCGTACAGGCTCGTATGATCAATGACTCCTGGTTGGAGTTGGGCTTCGAGTGGATCGGCGCCGGCTTGCGTCGGGCAAGCAATTGACCATGTCTGTCCCGGTGGGCGGGCACACCTGCTCTATCCGGCAGCTGCCGCCCGCGGCAGCACCGGTGCGGAGGTCAAGATGAGCGAGATCGTCAATCTGGAGCGGGCATTGAACGATCCGGCCGATCTGTTCAAGAGTCCCGACGCGGTGGTCCACCATCCCACCCTTACCCGGGAGCAGAAGATCCAGATCCTGCGCAACTGGCAATTGGACGCATCCCGTCTCGAGGCGTCCGAAGGAGAGGGCATGGGAGGCGATGACGCGCCGATGTTGCAGCGTGTCCGTGTAGCGCTCGCGGCCCTGTTGGGGGAGCAATGACGCCGGTCTCGTCCCGATCGACCTGAGGCCATGCGGGCACCGCGGGCCGAGATACCGCGATCCCTGAAAGGGCCGCCGCTGAATATGAAGAGCGGACGCAGAAGCTTCGCTGCGCCTGCGGCGATCTGCGCCCATTGAAACCCGTTGCTAGGGCCGGGTCAGCATCCTTCAACCAGGCATCGGCGCAAAGGCCGTTCATATCAGGTATACTGTTTGATGCATTGGAGCGCCACTCTCGTCTGGTCCACTTTCCCCGACGCAGCTGACCACGCGCATCGCTCTCATCGAAGCGAGCGGTGCACATGGTCTGTGCCAAAGTCGTGAATGATTTCAAGGAACACTTCATGCCCTCTCTGACCCTTCACGTGAACGGGCAGACGCAGCAGGTTGACATCAACGATCCGGACACACCGCTGCTCTACGTTCTGCGCGATAACCTGAACCTCAAAGGTCCGCGCTTCGGCTGTGGCCTCGCACAGTGCGGCGCTTGCACCGTGCTCGTCGATGGCCAGGCCACGCGCTCCTGCGTCACGCCGGCGTCCAGCGTCGGCGAGGGCAAGATCGTCACTCTCGAAGGGCTCGGCACGCCGGAGCGGCCGCACAAGCTGCAGCAGGCCTTCATCGACGAGCAGGCCGTGCAATGCGGCTACTGCATCAACGGCATGATCATGCAATCGGCAGATTTGCTGCAGCACAATCCGCATCCTTCAGCCGACGACATCAAGCAGGCCCTGGCGAACAATCTCTGTCGCTGCGGGACGCACCTGCGCATTGTCCGCGCCGTCCAGCGGGCCGCAAATGCCTAACGGGGAGTCAACCATGCCGACATTGGGTCGACGCGGATTGCTGCTGGCCGCGGGCGCACTCGTCGTGACCTTCCCCATTGCACAGAGCCGCGCGGCGACGCTGGATAATACAGCCGCCGGGGTGAAATCAGTATCCACTGGCGCGGTCGAGGGCTTCCTCGCGGTCAGCCCGGACGGACGCGTGACCGTCTATGCGGGTAAGGTGGATCTCGGCACCGGCGTCGCAACCGCCCTCTTGCAGATCGTTGCTGACGAACTGGACGTGCCGCTCGACCATGTCTCGCTGGTGCAGGGCGACACGTTGTTGACCCCGGACCAGGGACCGACGAACGGCAGCATGGCCATCGAGTTCGGTGGCATGCAGCTGCGTCACGCGGCGGCGACGTTACGAGCTGAACTGCTGCGCCGCGCCGCGACACGGCTTGCGGCAGGCATAAACGAGCTGCGCATCGTCGATGGCGTGATTCAAACGAAAGCCGGTGCCAACGTCGGGATCGGAACGCTGGCCGCGCAGGCGCCGATCGCGTTGAAGTTGGACCAATCGGCGCCACTCAAATCGCCTGCCGACTACACGCTGGTCGGCAAGCCGGTTCCGCGCGTCGACATTCCGGCGAAGATGTTCGCCGAGTTCACCTACATGCAGGATTTCCGTTTGCCGGACATGCTGCATGGCCGCGTGATCCACCCGCCGGCCGTGGGCGCCGCGCTGCTCTCAGTAGACGAGAGCTCCGTGCACGGGCTGCCGGGGAACGTGCAGATTGTCCGCGTGGAAAATTTCCTCGGCGTTGTCGCCGATACCGAATGGGATGCCATCAAGGCCGCGCAGGCGCTGAAGGCGAACTGGTCGGATGTCAGCAACCTGCCGGACGAAGCGCATCTCTTCGACGAAATGCGCCAGTCGCCGGTTCTGGCCGAAACGGTCACCAGCAACGTAGGCGATGCGCAGCACGGGCTGGCCCAGGCCGCACGGAAGCTTTCCGCAACGTATGAATTCCCGGTCCAGACGCACGGCTCCATCGGTCCCTCCTGCGCGGTCGCCCAGGTGAAGGACGGCGAGGTGACGTGCTGGACGGCGTCGCAGGCCACGCACAACCTGCGCAAGCAACTCGCCGCCACGCTCGGCCTGCCGCTTGAGAAGGTGCGTTGCATCTATGTGGAAGGTGCCGGCTGCTACGGTCGGAACGGCCACGAGGACGCCGCGGCGGAGGCGGTGCTGATGGCCCGCGCCATCGGCCGGCCGGTCCGCGTGCAATGGATGCGCCAGGACGAACACGGCTGGGACCCGAAGGGCACCCCCGTCGTGATTGACCTGCAGGCTGGTATCGATGCCGAGGGGCATGTCGCCGCCTGGCAGGGTGTTTTCTTCTATCCGCAGGCCACGGGCACGAATGTGGCGCTACTCGGCAGCGAATTGGCCGGGCTGGCGAGTGATGGCGGCACGACTCCCGGCGGCGTCCCGAACGACACTGCGATTCCCTACCGCTTCGCCAATGTCCGCACTAGTTTGCGGCGGATTACGCCGCCAGCGATCCGGTACTCCTGGCTCCGCTCGCCGGGGCGGATGCAGAACACGTTCGCCAACGAGTCCTTTCTCGATGAACTCGCGGCACTCACCGGCACGGACCCGCTGGACCTGCGGCTGCAGAACATACATGACGAACGCGGTGCGGAAGTGCTCGAGCATGTCGCGCGCCTGTCCAATTGGCGCACGCGCCCGAAACCGGACCCGAAGGCGGATGTCACGACGGGTCTTGGACTAGCCTACGTTAAATACGAGCTGTATCGCACGTATGTCGCCGCTGTGGCACAGGTCGAGGTGACGCGATCAACCGGTCAGGTGCGGGTGCGGCGGTTCTTCGTCGTGCATGATTGCGGACAGATCATCAATCCGGACGGAACCCGCAACCAGATCGAGGGCAACATCATCCAGTCGGTGAGCCGCACCCTGATCGAGCGCGTGACCTTCGACCGCAAGATGGTCACCAGCCTCGACTGGGCGAGTTATCCGATCCTCACCTTCCCTGACGTGCCGGATGTCGTCATCGACCTGATCGATCGCCCGGAGACGCCGCCTTGGGGTGTGGGCGAGGCTGCCTCGGCCATCGTGCCTCCGGCGATTGCCAATGCGATCCACGACGCCGCCGGCATTCGGCTAAGATCGGCGCCATTCACCGCGGACAAGGTCAAGGCGGCGCTGCGCGTATAGCGCAGCGCACCGCTCGACCGGTTCGTTATCCCGCGACACCGATCGCGGACCTCACCTTCTCCGCTATCAGCGGCATATCCCGAAGGCGGACTCCGGTCGCGTCCGCGATCGCGTTGGCGAGCGCGGCACTCGCGGGCCCCTGAGCTGCCTCGCCCGCACCCAGGAAAGGCAGGCCGGGGCGATCAATGACATGTACGTCGATCGATTCCGGGACCTGATTGAAGCGCAAGATCGGGTAGCTTCCCCAGTCGAAGCTGGTTCGCTTGCGGTCGTCATAGGTGACCGTTTCGTACATCGCCCAGCTGAGTGACTGAATGATGCCGCCTTCGATCTGATTGCGGAGACCGTCCCGGGTTGCCGGCTGGCCTGCGTCTACCGCCGCGTTGACGCGGTGGATCGTGATCCCTCCGGTCTCGCGCTCGACCTCGATCTCCATCGCGAGTGCGCAATAGGCGCCGAGGTTCTTGTACCGCGCAAACCCCATGCCGCAGCCGCGTCGTCCATCGCCTTTCGGCCGTTGTGCCCAGCCGAAGCGCGCCGCCGCGTCTTGCATCACCGCGCGCGCACGCTCGTCCTCCATATGCGCCAGCCGAAAATCGAGGGGGTCGGCGCCCGCGGCCAGCGCCAACTCGTCAAGCATAGATTCAATTGAAAAGACATTGAGATGCGCGCCGAGCGACCGAAGTGCGGAGACGCGCAGCGGCATTTCCGGCACGAAATGGTGGCGCACGTCCATGTTCGGAAAGACGTAGAGCGGGTTCGAATTCCGATCCCCGCCACCCTCCGGCATCGGGATGGGCGCGGGGATTTGTGGTGGGAAGGAGGGGTTTACTTCCTGCGCCACGGCATAGCCGCCCGCCTTGACCGGCCGCATGTTGTGCGTGTTGCTCCAGACCTCGTACGTCCAGTGCGCGATCCGCTGATCCAGGCCGATGGAGGCCTCGACCGACGTCACCATGGCGCAGCCGCACGGTTCCCAACCGAACTCCTGCTCGCGCATCCATTGCAGCCGGATTGGTCGTCCTGGGAGGGCCATGGCGATCAGCGCCGCCTCGGCGGTCACGTCGTCGGCGCCGTTCTGGCCGTAGCAACCGGCGGACGGTGTGTGGATCACACGGACCTTATCCGGCGGCAAGCCGACCAACTCGGCGGTCGCGCGGTGCATGTCGAACACACCCTGGCTGTGCGACCAGATGGTCAGGCGACCGTTTTCCGCGAGCGCCACGGCGCAGGACGGTCCGATCGAGGCGTGCATGTACCAGGGCCGGCTGTAGGCGGCACGGATCGTCTTGACCGCGGTCCGGCCGGCATCGTGCGTGTTGAGGACGACGATTTCGCGCGACGCCAAAGATTGCAGCCGGCGCGGTCCGTCCGTCACGGGGAGCGGCGGCACGGTGCGCACGTAATCCGAGTCCTGCGCCGCCCGCATTGCCTTGATCGCCTGCCACTCCTTGGCCGCGATGACCGCGATGAAGTCGCCGTTGCGCACAATGGTGACGACGCCCGGCATCGCGCGCGCGGCTTCAAGGTTCGGCGCCGTAAGACGCGTGCCGTAGCTCGGCCCCCGCACCACGCGGGCGTGCAGCATGCCGGGCAACCGCATGTCCTGCACGTAGGCTTCGCCGCCGGTCAGCTTGGCCGGAATGTCGGTGCGCGGCAGGTCGCGACCCATGGTGCGGTATTGCGACGGATTGCGGCGCGGCGCGTCCGGCACCGCGTCCACGTGAAGCGACAGTGAAGCGGCGAGTGGACCGTAGCCGAGCCGCCGTCCGTCCGGCGCCGTCACTTGGCCATCGCCGCTTGTCGTCAGCGTGGATGGATCAAGGTTCCACTGTTGGGCGGCGGCGCGCGTGAGGAGCATGCGGACATTGGCACCCGCATTGGCGAGCGCGGTTCCGCTATCCTGCATCGAATGGCTTCCGGCGGTCAGTCCCTCGTCCGGCGTGAGGGCCGTATCGGCGGTGATAAGCGTGACCGAAGCGGGCGAAAGGTCGAGTTCCTCGGCCACCACCTGGAGCAGCGCGGTGCTGATACCCTGCCCCAGCTCAGCCTTGCCCGTGAAGACGGTCGCACTTCCGTCAGGTGCGATGTGGATCCACGAATCGAGCTGGGGATGCGCCTTCAGGCTCCCCGGCAGGTTCGGCCGCGCGACAGTCGGCCCGGCGCCGCCCTCGCCGCCGCCGACCTGCTGCGCCCGTGCACGCGTCGCGAAGCCAAACGCGACGAGCAGGCCACCGCCCGCCAGGAGCTGGCGCCGGTCGATCACCGCGCTCATGCGGCATGTCCGTCGACCGGCAGTCCGGCCGCGCGCCGTACGGCACGCAAGATCCGCATGTGTGTACCGCAGCGGCACAAATTGGTTTGCATGTGGCGGCGGATTTGCGCCTCGTCGGGCTTCGGGTTCGCGTCGAGTAACGCCTGGGCGCGCATGATCATGCCGGCGATGCAATAGCCGCACTGCGCCGCCTGTTCGTCGGCAAAGGCGCGCTGCAGTGGGCTCATCCGGTCCGCGGTGCCGAGCCCCTCGACCGTACGCACCGGCCGGTCGCCGACAGCGGCAAGCGGCATCACGCAGGAGAAGATCGCGCGGCCGTCCAGCTGCACCGTGCAGGCGCCGCATTGTCCAAGGCCGCAGCCATATTTGGCGCCGTTGAGCTTGAGGTCATCGCGAAGGACGTAGAGCAGCGGCGTTTCGGGATCGGCATCGACCTCATGGCGCACGCCATTGACGGTGAGCGAAATTGTCATGGCTGGGCGCTCTCCTTGCGCGCCGTTCGCACGGTCCCTTCCAGGTTGGACCAGGCCGGCCGGTCGGTGAAGCGGGCGCGAATGTAGGCGGCGACCGCGCTCACCTCCGCGTCGGTGAGGCTATCGGCGAAGGCCGGCATGTGCGGACCGCGACCGCCGACGGGCGGCTCGATCCCCCGCAGGATGACCTGGATCGTGTTGGTCGGATCATCGTCGCGCAGATCGCTGGCGAACGCGAGCGAGGGCATGCCTTGCGTCCCCATTGGCGCGCCAGGCCCATGGCAAGCGGCGCAGGCGCCGGCGAACAGCGCGGCACCCTTGGGAAACGCCGCACCCGCGGCGGTGTTGTCGCGCGGCGCCGCGCCCGAGCCGGGGATAGACTTATCGGTCATCTTTGACGCGATATAAATTGCGATGGCACGGACATCAGTGTCCGGCACGCGCGCTAGGTCTTCCACGACCGGCGCCATCGGGCCGCCCGCGGCGCTGTGATCGGGTGCGAGGCCCGTGCGCAGGTAGGACATGAGCTCATCTTCGGTCCAGCGGCGGGCGGCCGGGTTGGACGCGTCGAGTGCGGGTGCGCGCCAGCCCTCCGCCACGCCGCCGGCATAGGCGTGGCTTGTCTCCTCGGCGCCGGCAAGATTGCGCGGCGTGTGGCAGCTGCCGCAGTGCCCGAGCCCTTCGGCGAGATAGGCTCCACGGTTCCACTGCGCTGAGCGGTCCGGATCTGCGGGCACCGGGCCGCCGTGCAGGAACAGCAGATCCCAGCCGGCAAGCAGTGGCCTAAAGCCGAACGGCGGAATGAGATTGTTGGCTGGGGTCACCGCGGCGACCGGTCGCCGCGTCATCAAAAACGCGTAGAGCGCGTCGAGGTCCGCGTCGGTGACGTGGGTGAAATGCTCGTACGGCAGCGCGGGGTAGAGGTATCTGCCACTTCTCGACACGCCGTCCCGCATGGCGCGTTTGAAGGCGGCGTTCGACCAGGTGCCGATGCCGGTTTTCTCATCCGGCGTAATGTTTGTGCCGTACAGTGTACCGAACGGCGTGGTGAGCGGGCGGCCGCCGGCAAACGGGATGCCGCCGTCGGCGGTGTGGCAGACGGCGCAGTCGCCAATTGCGGCGAGCGTCGCGCCCTGCTGCACCTGCGCCAACGGGAAGGACGCGGGATCTGGCCGCGCAACCCGCGCGATCGCAGGTCGAAAGACCAGCAGGGACGCAACGACCGCCGCGACGACGCAGATCGCGACCACGGTTCCGATCACGAGCGTGCGGCGGGCTGGTGTCAAATTGAGGCTCTCCGTTCGTCGGTGGCCAACCGAATGTGCAGGGTGACTTATAGAAGCGGCAATTCGTCGGACAGAGACACCTCGTGTTGAAGAAACATGTGGACCCTCTTCGGGGTGCAATGGGGTCGTTCCTGGGTTGGGCTCCGGCCGTCCTGCGCGGATCACTTAGCGCGCCGCGCCCATGGTGGCGGCGGTGGTGTTGCCAGTACGCCGGCATCGTCATGCTTCAGAAGGCCGAGCCGACCCGCCAGCCAGCCAGCCGAGTACGATAACGAATGCCACCGGCAACAATCCGTTGAGGATCGTCTCGACCATAGAGATCCTCCGGCTGGACGCTTGCAAACGCGCTGCATCCGCAGTCGCCCGGCGGCCGGGGTCGTCTTGCCCTGCGGTGACGACAGGGGGCAATCCGGCAACCCTGGCGCACTGTGGCAGCTAGAGCCATTGGCTGCAGATCGCCGAAGCGTCAAAGCAATCGTTGGCGCGGGTCCGAGACACCAACCCGCAGATCATGTAATTCGAGATCGAGTCTCAGTAAATCCAGCCCAAGTATAGACCAGGCCGGCGCTGCACCCGTTTGTGCTGGCATAGCAACGTCTAAGGAACAGTTCACATTTTCCGTAGAGGCCGGAGCGGGTCTTGTAAACGCTCCGCGCTTTGTTATTCAAGCGAATTCGTCTATAGCCTACCGAGCGTAACGCGCGCGCTTGCGATGCGAAGTCGGCCGTCCAGCGAGGCAGCGATGAACCCACCCCCCGATACGAATGCTGTTGCCGAAGCGCGCACCGCGCCCAGCTACGCCGAGGCACCCGGCGACGGCAGCACGCTCGACCTTGATCAGCTCCTGGAGGCGTTGCAGGCGGTAAGATCGGGCGACTTCAGTGCGCGCCTGCCTGGCAGCATGGTCGGCCGGGCCGGCAAGATTGCTGACGTCTTCAACGACATTGTCGCCGCCACCGATCGGATGGCGCAGCAGCTGGAGCATGTCGGCGAGGTCGTCGGCCGCGAAGGCAAGACCCGGACGCGGGTCAAATTCGGCCTGATTGGCGGCGCCTGGTCGCACATGGAAGAGTCGGTCAACACGCTGATCGATGACCTTCTCTGGCCGACCACGACCGTCACGCGCACGATCAGCGCCGTCGCCCGCGGCGACCTGCTTCAGACCGTCCCGCTTAACGTGGACGGCAGGCCGCTCAAGGGTGAGTTCCTGCAATCGGCGAACATCGTCAACGCGATGATCGGGCAGCTCAGCATCTTCACGTCGGAAGTGACGCGCGTCGCGCGCGAAGTGGGTACGGAAGGCAAGCTGGGTGGTCAGGCGCAGGTTCGCGAAGTGACGGGCGTCTGGAAG
>CAYSTX010000119.1:0-10599 GCA_964434035.1 uncultured Acetobacteraceae bacterium | reverse complement strand
AATGGAGATCTTCGCCGGTGGCGTCATTGCAGGTGACGCGCTGACCGGCTTCTACGACGGCATAGTCGCCAATCTGCGGCGCTAACGTGCACAGCTCATATCGGTTGAAGAGACAGTGAACGAGCAGCCGCGCTGGCATGGGCGGCTACCTCTGCGAAGCAGACGCGGTCGGCACCGCCCACGGGTTCAGGCGAGCGGCCGCCCCTCGTTACGAGCGCTCGGGACTGTGATGTCTAGTAACGGCGCGTATTGCTGTGCACCGAATATATCAGGATCGCCGGCGCTGCCGCTGGGAACGGTGCGGTAAATCGTGAACTTGATTGCGTTGCCGGGGTCGAACTCGACGAAGTCGGAGATCCGAGAGTCCGGAATGCGATAGAGCGCGGCGACGGTGGCGCGCGTTAGCACCCGGCTTTGCCTAACGTGCTCGTAGGTGGCGCGGTCAGGGAAGATGATGTCGAACGTAATCTTGTCCACGCCGGCGTTCTTGCTGCGGACCGTCTTGGCCAACTCGGCGAGAGTTTTTGTCATGGCAGGCTCCTACGCCCCGACCGTTTCAAGATGCGTTGCGTGCAGCGTCAGGCCGTCCGGCACCGCGTAAGTGTGGTTGATGGTCCAGCGATAGGCGGGGCTGGCGCGCATCACTTCGTCAAGTGGGAAGGCGACGGAGCCGGCGGTGCCTTTCACCTCCGGCAGGCGGGCGTAGAACATTTGCCGTGTACCGATTAGGGCGACTTCCTCGGCCATCTCCCTTGTGGGAGCAACGCCTTGCACCAGAACGGCGATCTCGTGCGCGGGTCGGTCGCGTTTCGGTTCCATCGCGCCCATAACGCCGTCGCGGCCGTAGACGGTGTAGTGCAGCTCATAGCTGACGTTGCCGAAGCGCTCACGGACTTGCTGGCGCGCCCAGTCGATCATGCGATCGACATTGGCAACCGAGTACGGGTCGCGGATGCCAACCAGACCGACGTAGCGTTCGCCAACCTTGCCGGAGCCCTCCAGTTTCACACGAAACTCCGACGCAGGTTCGAAAACGGGGCCGGTAATGCGGGTGGTCCGGGGATCGACCTGTTCGTAGTTGCAATGGGTCATATCGAGCCGGCCACCGGCGACGTATTCGAAGAACGGGTTGGAGCGTTCATACATCGCGTGGCCGGCGACCGACGCGATCGTACAGCGTTGGTCGGGATGCATCGCCGTCACGCGAACGTCGTCGCCGGTGATCTCACCCAGCACGGTTTCCTTCGCGCCGTATGGTTCGGCGCAGAACGAAGCGCATTCGAGCACTTTGCCGAGATAGTAGGATAGCGCTTCGGGAAAACCGTGATGGATCGCCGGCGCGGCGAAAACCGCACAGTCGCTGCTGCGACCACCGATGATGACGTCCGCACCTTGACGCAACAACTTGATGTAGGGATGAACGCCGGCCATGGCGACGATGTGGTCGGTGGCTTCGAGCTCCTCCAGCGTCAGTGATGAGCGGCCGTCCAGTCCGGTGATGTCCTCGCCGTTCTCGATCGCTTCACGCAGGCGATCCTTCGGCACGTCTGAGTAGTACCAGCCGAGCTTGAACGGTGCGAGATGATGCTTGCGCGCCAGGTCGCGGATGATGCCGAGATAAAGATCGACGCGGCTATTGGTGCCCGTATCGCCGGCTGAGCCGATGATCATCGGCACGCCGATGCGACGTGAGGCGAGCAGCATCTGCTCCAGGTCATGCGTTTGCCAGCCGACCGGACTCGTGGAGGTGTCACTGCCGAGTGGCACTGGGCCGACATCGTCGCTGCCGGAATCGGCGCCAATATAGTCCGGCCGTGCATCGACGCCGATGGCGAAGCTCTCCGGCTTCAACGGTGCGAAGCCGAGATGGCCGTTCGGCGAGATGATCTTCATTGATTTCACGCGGAGGTCTCCAAGGCTGGGACTGGGTCGGCTAGGGCGTCGGCGAAATGGCAGGCGGCTGCGTGGCCGGGCGGCCCCTCGGTGAGCGCGGGTCGCGTGTGGCGGCAAATGTCCTGCGCGTGCGGGCATCGCGGGTGGAAGGCGCAGCCGTTCGGCGGTGACAGTGGCGAGGGCGGCTCGCCCGCCAGACGGATGCGGGAGCGTGTCGCATGCATTTGCGGCACCGCTGACAACAGGGCCTTTGTGTAGGGGTGGCGTGGCGCGGTGATGACGTCGCGCGCCGGCCCGAGCTCAACAATGCGGCCGAGATACATCACGGCGATCCGGTCGCTGACATGTGCAACCACGGCGATGTCGTGCGAGATGAACAGGTAGGCGAGGCCGAGTTTACGGCGCAGGTTCGCGAGCAGTTCGACAATCTGCGCTTGCACCGAAACATCGAGTGCGGAAACCGGTTCATCGCAGACAACGAAATCAGGCCGCAGCACCAGGGCGCGCGCGATGCCGATGCGTTGACGTTGGCCGCCTGAGAACTGGTGTGGATAGCGGTGCAGGTGTGCGGCCCCGAGCCCAACCCATTCCAGGGCATCGATAACGCGCGCGCGCCGTTCGGCGGCCGATGGTTTCGCGTGCAAGCGTAGCGGCAGGCCGACAATCTGTTCGACGTTGCGGCGTGGATTCAGCGAGGCATAGGGGTCCTGAAAGACGATCTGCATGCGCGGACGCAGGGCCGCGAGCGCGCTTGCGTCCAGGCTGGCCAGATCGATGCCGTCGAAGTGAGCGGTGCCTGCGGTCGGCTTGCGCAGCCGCAACGCAAGGCGGCCGAGCGTGGATTTGCCGGAGCCGCTCTCACCGATCAGGCCCAGGCATTCACCGCGCGCGATGGTCAGGTCAACGCCGTCCACCGCGCGCACCTTGGCGCGCGCGCCGCCGGCGACGAGATCGATCAGGCCGCGCCGCACATCGTAGTGCAGGCTGACGCCGCGCAGCTCGACCAAAGGTGTGGCGCTGGTCATGTTGCCACCGCGCGATGACAACGTGCCGCACGATCCGTGTCGAGCTGACGCATCGATTGCGGTAGATCGCACGCCGCGACGCGGGCCCCGCAGCGCGCCGCGAAGCGACAGCCATACGGCGGATGCGTGAGGTCCGGCATGCCGCCCGGGATCGGATGCAGTGGCGCGTCCAGTCGATCCAACCGCGGCAGACAATCGAGCAGCGCGGCGGTGTAAGGATGCGCCGGCGCAGCAATCACGCGCGAAGTGGGGCCGGTTTCAACCACTTGGCCGGCATACATCACGACGACACGGTCGCAATACGCCGCGACAACGCTGAGGTTGTGCGTGATCAGCACGAGGGTGAGGTCGAGCTGCGCGCGCAGCGTGTCGAGCAACTCCAACACCTGCGCCTGCACCGTGACGTCGAGCGCCGTGGTCGGTTCGTCGGCGACCAGCAGCTTCGGGCCGCAGGCGAGCGCCACCGCGATCATGACGCGCTGACGCATGCCGCCGGACAGCTCGTGCGGATAGGCGCGCAACTGACGCGGCGGATCGGCGATGCCGACCAGACGCAACAGCTCCGCCGCCCGTGCGCGTCGCGCTTCGGTGGACGGCAGATCGCCGTGCGCGGCGAGCACCTCGGTGATCTGCGTGCCAACGGTCAATGCTGGATTGAGCGCGGTCAGTGCGTCCTGCATGGTTAGCGCGAGTTCGCGCCCACGGAGCGCGCGCCAGGCGGCGGGCGACAGGGTGCGCAGATCGGTGTCTTGCCAGGACAGGCAGGTTGCTTTGACCTCTGCGGGCGGCGCGAGCAGCCCAAGCGTCGCGAGGAAGGTGACCGTCTTGCCCGAGCCGGATTCGCCGACCACGCCGAGACACTCGCCATGCCGCACGTCGAGATCAACGCCGTCGACCGCGCGCACGGTGCCGGCGTCACCATGGAACGTCACACGGAGGTCGCGGATGCGTAGGATCGGCGCGCCACTCATCGGTGCAGCCGCGGATCGAATGCCTCGCGCGCACCCTGGCTTGCGAGGTTGATCGCCAGCACGACGATCAGAATCGCGAGGCCCGGCAACGTCGCGACCCACCAGCCATCGGCGAGGTATTCGCGGCCGTCGGCGATCATGCCGCCCCAGGACACCGACGGCGGCTGCACGCCGAGGCCAAGGAAGGACAGACTGCTTTCCATGATGATCACGTGCGCCATACGGATCGTCGCGACGACCAGCACGGGCGACAGGATGTTGGGCAGGATTTCCCCGCGCAGAATCGGCGACGGGCGGCAGCCGATGGCACGCGCGGCTTCGACATAGTCGAGTTCGCGTTCGCCGAGGGTTTCGCCGCGCGCGACGCGGAACGCCACGACCCATTCCTTCAGTACCAGCGTGAGCGCGATATTGCCAAGGCCGGGCCCCATCATGCCCATTAGCCCGATGGCGAAGACGAGATAGGGAAAGCCCAGCAGCACGTCGGCGACACGCGATACCGCCGCGTCGAACGCGCCGCGCGCGAAGCCCGCAAGCATGCCGAGCAGCGTGCCGATTACCGTCGATGCCGCGACCACACCGAGGCCCACACCCAGCGAAACGCGCGCGCCGAAGATCATGCGCGACAGCACGTCGCGGCCCAGACCGTCGCAACCGAGCGGATACGACCAGTCGCCCCCGTCCTGCCACACCGGCGGTTGCAGGCGGCGCAGCAGATCCGCGTCGGCGGGATCATGTGGCGCGATCAACGGCGCGAGCACCGCGACCAGCCCAGCGCCAACCACGACGCTGACGCAGACTGTGCTGACGGGGTCCGCGACCAATCGGCGCAGGCCGAGCGTGGTTGGGGAGGCGATACTGGCGCTCATGCGCCGATCCGCGGGTTGAGCACGCCGTACAGGATATCGGCGAGGCTGTTGAGCAGAACGAACACCACCGCGTAGAGCAGCACGGCGGCCTGCACGAGCGGGTAGTTGCGCGCGAAGATCGCGTCGACTACCAGCCGACCGACGCCAGGCCAGGCGAAGATCGTCTCCACGATCATGTTGCCGCCGAGCAGGGCACCGATCTCGATCGCGGTGACGCTGACCGTCGGGGCCAGCGCGTTTTTCAACACGTGCAACCCCAGCACGCGTGCGCGCGACAGCCCTTTCGCCTCAGCGAACAGCACATAGTCCTCGCGCATCACGTCGATCACCGCAGCGCGGGTCACGCGCATCAGGACCGCGGCCATCGGCAAAGCGAGCGTGATGGCGGGTAACGCGATGTGGCGCAAAGCCGCAACGAAGACATCGGGTCGGCCCGCGAGCAGACTGTCGATCAGCAGCAGATGGGTGACCGTCGCGGGCTCGTCGCCATAGCCACTGCGGCCGGAGATGGGGAACCAGTGCAGGGTCACGGAAAATAGCAGCATCAGGAGCAGACCCAGCCAGAACCCCGGCAGCGAGACGCCGACGAGGGCTGAGACGCTGGCAAGACGATCGGTGAAACGACCGCGCCGTACGCCGGCGAGCAATCCAAGCGGGATGCCGATGAGAAGTGCCAGCAGGGTCGCGGCCAAGGTCAGTTCGATCGTGGCGGGCAGACGGTCGGCGATCACGTCGAGCACCGGACGGTGATCGTAGAAACTGCGGCCGAAATCGCCGTGCGCGGCACGCCAGACGAAGGCGCCAAACCGTTCCACAAGCGGCAGGTCGAGCCCCATGTCGTGGCGCAGCGCGACGACCTGTTCCGGGGTAACCCGCTGGTCACCGAGCATGATCTGCACCGGATCACCGGGGGTCGCCGCGCTCATCGCGAACACGACCACTGTCGTGCCGAGCAGCACCGGGATCAGGTGCAGCAGACGTTGCACGATGTGGAGCGGGTGGCGGCCCATCAGTCCACAGTCACGCGCGACAGATAGATCTTGCCGTCCGCCGAGGGCTTGAAGCCGTGCAGCCGCTTCGACACGCCGTAAACGTCCTGCGGCAGCCACAGGAACACCCAGGGCGCGTCGTTGTGTACGATCTCCTGCACGCGCTGATAGAGCGCGCGCCGCTTGTCCTGATCGGTCTCGACCTCAGCCTGGTCGAGCAGTTTGTCGACCTCCGGATTGGCATAGCCCGCGCTGTTGCCACGCCCACCGCCATGCACCGCCGGCATCATGATGTCGGACGGATCGAGCGAGGCATTGCCCCACGACGTGATGAAAAGGTCGTGGTCCTTGCGCTTTTCCGCGCTGCGCCAGATCGGCACGATCACCGCGGTCTCCCACACTTGCACGTGCGCGGTGATGCCGCTCCGCGTTATCAGCGAGGCGATTGCCTCGGCGATACCTTTCGACGCGCCGTCGGTATCGATGGTGAGCGTAAGATTCGATGCGCCAGCCTCGGCCAGCAGCGCCTTAGCGCGGGCCGGATCGTAGGCGTAAGTCGGCAGGTTCGGGTCGAAGCCGAACGCGTCCGGGCTGAGAACGCCATCGAGCGGCGTCGCAAGGCCATTCAGCAACCGCGCGACAATTAGCTTGCGATCCACCGCGTGGTTCAACGCGCGGCGGACGCGCACGTCGGTAAACGGCGGCTTGTTGTTGTTGATCGCGAGGAAAAACGTACGCGTGCCGTTCACCGTCATCACGGTGGTGCTGGGGTTGTCCTTCACCTGAGATATCGCGGTCACCGGTAAGCCGTTGATGATGTCGATGTCGCCCGCGAGCAAGGCCGCCACGCGCGTGGCATTGTCCGGCATCACCTTATAGATCACGCGATCGACGTGCGCAGGACCTGCTGGGGGGATCTCCGTCGAACCTCCGTAGTAGTCCGGCACGCGCTCCATCACGATGCGATCGGCGCGGACCCATTCTTTTAACCGGAACGGGCCAGTTCCATTTTCCTGTGAAACCAAGCCGGCATCGCCGACTCGTTTGACGAAGGCCTCACTGACCACTTCCTGGAACGGCAGCATCGCCGGGAGCAACGGCCAGGGCGTGCTCAGCACCAGACGAACGGTGTGCGGATCGACGATGTCGATGCGAGTCAGTGGTCCGAGCAGGTCCTTACGCGGGTTCGTCTGGCCGCCGATCTTGCCGCTCAGCACACGGTCGAACGTGAACTTTACGTCCTCGGCAGTCATGGGCGTGCCATCGTGAAAGCGCACGCCGTCGCGCAAGTGGAACTCATAGGTTACCGGATCGACCTGCCGCCACCGATCGACAAGCTCGGGCACGACGTGCATCTGCGCATCACGTGTCAGCAGCCCGTCGTACATGTTGCGGATAATCGTTTCTGTATCGCGATTGCCCGGGCTGGCCGGATCGAGCGTCAACGCGTCCTGCGTGTAGCCGACGCGAATCTCCGAGGCTTGCACGGGCGCGATCGCGGACAACGCCAGAACGAGGCCGAGTGGCAACCAGGCTTTGTTCCGCATGACGACCCGCATCCTCCCCGAAACGGCAGTGACGCTAGGAACGCACGAAACGATCGGTCAAGTGGAATTGTCGGAATGGGCAAAATTGTCGCCGCTCGATAAAACGGGTTTATCAAGGCCGATACCGATGGCTGAATAATAGGCTTGGAGGTCGGGCTTTTGCGCGATCAGCGACTTGGCGATCTCGGCCACGAGCCGTCCACTGGCCTCCAGCCCGACCGCGGAATAGGCGAGGACGTATTCCAGCGAGGGCGGCGCGCGCGTTGTCTCGACAAGACGCAACGTGCCCTGTGACAGCTCGCGACTGGCCGCCGACGGCGAGGCGAGTGCGATGCCGACGCCCTGCACCGCGAGTTGAATACGGGTCGGGAGGCTGGAACAGCCGTGGTGACGCGTCGGCTCGACCCCCTCGGCACGAAACCAATCCATCGCCGCGCCATGAAGATGCGAGCCCGCGCGGTCAGTAATCACCGGCCACAGCGCGATCTCGGCCGCGCTCAAGATACGCGGCGGTAGATCGAGGTGCGGACTGCTAAGCCAGGCCAGCGCCACATGACCCAGCGGTTCCGCAGTGACTTTGGGCGAAGCGACCGGGCCGGCCAGTACGGCGACATCGAGCAGGCCGAGCAGCATCTGTTCGTGGAGAATTTCGCTTGATTCGACAGTGAACTCGACGATCAGGCCCGGATACGTACGCGCCACCTGTTCCAGCAGGCGCGGCAACCACGTCAGCGCGGAGATGCTTGGCACGCCGAGGCGGACGTGGCCGGTCAACGCCTCACGTGTGCCGACGCGCTGGCGGATCTCGGCGGCAATCGCCATGACCTGTGCGGCGTAGCGCAGCAGCTCGTGGCCTTTCGCGGTCGGCCGCACCTTGCGCTCCGATCGATCGAACAACGTCACGCCGAGCTGCTGCTCCATCTCACGGACGCGCGCGGAAATCGCCGGTTGCGACGTCTTCAGATGGCGCGCCGTGGCGTGGAAGCTGCCAAGTCGCGCGATCCAATAGAGGGCCTCGAACTGGCGGAAATTCATGGTGCGGCAGCGTTGCGGATGTGGAACCACTGAGCCACTGCAACCAGCGCGCGGTCGCTGCCAAGTGCGCCGACGAGTTGCAGCCCGAGTGGCAGTCCTTCGGCGGAGTGCCAAAATGGCACGGTTATCACCGGCACATGCAGGGCCGTCCAAAACCGGTTCATGACGGCGTCGCCGGTACTGGCAATCGGCGGCGCGGCACCTGTCGCTGCTGGCAGAAGCACCGCGTCATAGTCGCGCGCGATTGCTTCGAACCGGGACTGGTGGTCCTGTAGCCGCCGCCGTGCTGCCCCGTACTCTGCTGTGTCGCGCTCGCGATAGGGGCCGAGCAAGGCCTGTAGTTCCGGTACCAGCCGCACATGACCGGGCACAAGCAGACTGCGTGCCGCCTCCCAGTAGCAAAGCTCCTGTTGCAGTCGCTGGAAGTCCGCGACAGAGAATGGCAAGTCGAGCGTGTCAACTGCGACATCCTCGCGCCGCAGTTCCGCGGCCAGTGCCTCCAGGCGTTCCGGATATGCGTCGTGTTGTGGTAGCGCCGCAGGAAGGTGCAGCACCAGCACACGACGCGGCCGACGTGGCGCGAGGATCTCCGCGTCGTGCAGGATCATTGCGCTCGTGAGGTACCAGGCATCGCGCGGCGAGGCAGCGAAAAGCCCTACGTGGTCGAGCGTGGTCGCGATTGGCTGAATGCCCTCGGTCGGCAACAGCCCGAAGCTCGGCTTGAAGCCGACGACGCCGCAATACGACGCCGGCCGGATTGTTGAACCGGCCGTCTGCGTGCCCAGCGCGAACGAAACAAAGCCAGCCGCCACTGCGGCCGCCGAGCCGCTCGACGATCCGCCGGGGGTGCGCGTTACGTCGTGCGGGTTGGTCGTCGGTCCGGGCGTCGGGTAGGCGAACGCGGTGCACACCGTCTTGCCGAGGATGGTGCCGCCGAGCCGCCGCACGCGGGCGACGCACCACGCATCATGCCGCGGCCCCATCTCGTCGGGCGTATCGATACCGTATCGCGTCGGGAAGGCCTCGGTCGCGATGATATCTTTTACACCGATCAGCGCGCCACGAAGCGGACCCACTGGGGCACCGGTGAGGTGCCGATGCGCGGCTACGGGATCGTCGCAGACGAATGCACGGACTGTAGCCTCGTGGGTGCGCAAAGCCGCAAGCTGCTGATCCGCACGGGCGACGGCCGCCTCGATTGAAAGTGCGGCGCAGAAGTCCCGTGTCTCTGTCCCCCGATCCATCTGACTGGATCCTGACCCTTCCCGTTACGCCGTGGCCGTGCTGGAACCGCATGGTGCTGGCATCCGGCGGGCTAGCGTCAAGCTCGGTCGGACAGGCCGCTCGAAGTGCCGAACCCACATCGGCAGCCCAGACGTCCGCCCCGCAATCGGAATCTGGGGCAGGCCTCTCCCCAACGAAGGCGCCATCGTTCGCCTAATCGGCGACGCCAGCAAGTCATCAACCGGAAGTTGACGGACGCGCCCTTCCTCGTTATCTGGGGCTGTTGCGTTAGGAAAATAAACATCATGGCAACTTCCCCGCCATCCGTCACCGCAGGCGCGACGACCAGCTTCACTGGCGCTGGTACCCCTGTCGCACTCGATAGCGGGCTCACGGTCAGTGACGCATCCAGTTCGACCTTGGCCAGTGCCACCGTAGCGGTCACCAGCGGCTTATTCGCCGGTGACACCCTGACTTTCGTGAACACCAGCGCGACCTACGGGAACATCGTCGGCAGTTACAACGCTGCAACCGGCACGCTCACCCTGACCTCGTCCGGCGCCACGGCGACTCTGGCGCAATGGCAGGCCGCGCTCGACTCGGTCACCTACAGCTTCGCTCCGACCAACGGCGATCCGACCAACGGCGGCAGCGATCCCAGCCGTACGATATCCTGGACGGTCAGCGACGGCACCTACAGCAGCAGTGTCGCCACCAGCACGCTGCATCTCGTGCATGCCGCGCCGATCGTATCGGCCGGGGCGACGGCATCGTTCACGGGCGGTGGCGCGGCCGCAACCTTGGACAGCGCATTGACGGTCAGCGCCCCCGACAGCGGCGGCAATCTCACCGGTGCTGTGGTGTCGATCGGCAGCGGCTTCATCAGCGGCGACGTTCTCAACTTCACCAACCAGTTCGGCATCACCGGCAGCTATAACGCCGCGACCGGTGTATTGACGCTGTCCGGCACCGCGAGCATCGCCAACTACCAGGCGGCGCTCGAATCGATCACCTACAGCTTTAGTCCGACCGACGGCGATCCGACC
>CAYSTX010000118.1:0-10663 GCA_964434035.1 uncultured Acetobacteraceae bacterium | reverse complement strand
CGAATGGCTGATCGGGTGATAGCTTCAGCGCAAGGCGGAAATCGGCTTCCGCGCGCGGCCAGTGATGGCTCCGCTCCTCGGCGATGCCGCGCGCGTAAAATAGCGCCCAGAACGGCCGATCAGCCGCCGTATCGGCCGCGCCCTCGACCGGCGCCAGACGGGCGACCGCCTTATCGTACGCCGCGACCGCGTCCGCATACCGCTTGCTGTCGGCATAGAGGTCGCCGAGCTGCGAATACGGCAGCGGGCTCTGCGGATAGGCGCGCGCGAGCTGTTCGAGCAGCTGGATCGCCCCGTCCTTCTGCGCCCCGTCCTTCTGCCCCCCGTCATTCCGATCGAGCCGCGCCATCAGCAGCGCCCGGTGCAGCGCGATCGCGCCGTAGAGCGGATCGCTGTCACGCACGGGCACGAGCGTCGCCAGCGCCGCCGCGGTGTGACCGCTCGCCGCCTGCATCTGTGACATCAGCAACCGCGCCGCGGTGAAATCCGGCCGGAGGTCGAGGGCAAGCCGGAGCAGCGCTTGGCTGACGTCAAACGCTTCCTGCCCGCGCACCGCCGCCGCGAGCGCCAGATAGACGTCGGCGATGCCGTCCGCCGCGTTGGCGACCGGGCGCGCCTTGACCGACGCCGCCATGGCCGGGACCGCGATCGATAATTCGTTCGCCGACAGCCGGAGGGCCCGCAGCGTCCGGTCCGCGTCCGCCGGGTGGCCGCTCCGCGCCTGCCAGCTCGCCAGGATCTGCGCGACCCGCAGGTTCACCCCGTCGAAATCGGCGCTGGCCTGCCGATAGAGCCGCCCGGCATCGTCATTCCGCCCGCCGATATCGGCAATCAGGGCGGCATGAAGCGCGAAGATCGCCGTGCCCTGCCCGCTCTCGATGATCGGCTGCAAGGTCGAGAGCGCCGCATCCGTCTGACCCGCGCCGGCCTCGGCCCAGGCGACGAGCAGCGGCTGGAGCAGCGTGACGAATCCCTGGTGCGAGCCTTCACGCATCGGCGGCAGTGCGCGAAACGCGGCAACTGCGCCGGACCAATCCCCGGCTTTGACCCGCGCATCGGCGCTCAGCAGTTCGGCAAGCGCGTTGTCGGGAAGGCTGCGGGCGATGGTTTCCGCGTCCGGCCGGGCGGCGAGCAGGGCGGCGACGAAGGCTTGCTCCCGCAGCTCATCGAGCGTCGGCGCGATTTTCAGCGCCGCACCCAGGGCGTCAGCCGCCTGCGCGTCGTCGGCCGCGCCGAACGCGTGCTGGCCAACGAGGATGAGCGCCGAAAGGCCGGTGTCTGACGCGGAAGCCGGCTCTGGCGTGACGGGAGTGGGCGCCGCCATGGCGCGCGGGCCAAGCGGCAGGGCGGACAGAAAAGCGAGCGGCAAAAGCCGGCGAGCAATACGCATGCGCCGACCCTAACAGGCTCGTGTGCGCCCTGTCATGCGAACTAGCGGCAAGCTTTTACATACCGCCCGGATAAACCGGGCCGCCGGCGCCCTCCGGCGTCTCCCAGTCAATGTTCTGCGTCGGGTCCTTGATGTCGCAGGTTTTGCAGTGGACGCAGTTCTGCGCGTTGATCTGCAGGCGCGGCGTGTCCGTCTCCTCGCCGACGATCTCATAGACGCCGGCCGGGCAGTACCGCGTCTCCGGGCTACGATAACGATCCCAATTGACGGAAATCGCCAGCGACGGGTCGCGGAGCTTGAGGTGCGCCGGCTGGTTTTCCTCGTGGTTCGTGTTGCTGATGAACACCGACGACAGCCGGTCGAACGTCAGCACGCCGTCCGGCTTCGGATAGGCGATCGGCGTCGCGTCCGCCGCGGGCTTCAGACCCACGTGGTCCGGGTGACGGTAGTGCATCGTCCACGGCGCCCGGCCACGCAGCACGTACGTGTCGAGCGCCGAATAGACGAGGCCGCCCCAGAGGCCCCACTTGCTAAAGGCCGGGCGAACGTTACGAGCCGCGTGCAATTCCGGCCACACCCAGCTCGCGCGTAGCTTCTCGGGATAGCTCGCCGGCTCCGTCGCCCCCGACGCGAGCGCCTCCGCGACCGCTTCGGCCGCGAGCATCCCGGACTTCATCGCCGTGTGCGTGCCTTTGATCTTCGGCACATTGAGGAAGCCGGCCGTGCAGCCGATCAGCGCACCGCCCGGAAACGTCAGTGTCGGGATCGACTGAAACCCGCCCTCATTCAGCGCGCGCGCGCCGTAGCTGATGCGCCGCCCGCCCTCGAAATGCCCCCGCACGGCGGGATGCGTCTTGAACCGCTGCATCTCCTCGAACGGGGAGAGCCACGGGTTGCGATAATCGAGGGCGATGACGAACCCATATGAAACGAGATTATTGCCGAAGTGGTAGATGAAGCTGCCGCCATAGGTCCCTGCATCGAGCGGCCAGCCGACGGAATGCTCGACCAGGCCCGGCCGATGGTTGTTCGCCGGCACCTCCCACAATTCCTTGACGCCGATCGCGTAGGTCTGCGGGTCGTGCCCGTCGCGGAGCGTGAAACGGTGCTCCAGCTTCTTCGTCAGCGAGCCGCGGCAGCCCTCGGCGAACAGCGTCAGCCGCGCCCGCAGCTCCATCCCGCGTTGATGCGACGCGGTCGGCTGACCGTCGCGCCCGATGCCCATGTCGCCGGTCGCGACGCCGACGACGCGGCCGTCCTCCTCCAGCACTTCCGCGGCGGCGAAGCCCGGATAAATCTCGACGCCCAGCGCCTCCGCCTGCTGGCCGAGCCAGCGGCAGACGTCGCCGAGCGAGACGATATAATTGCCGTGGTTATTCATCTGCGGCGGCGTCGGTAGCCGGTATGCGCGTGTTTCCGTCAGGAAGTTAAAGCGGTCGTCGGTCGCCGGCGTGTTCAGCGGGGCGCCCTTGTCGCGCCAGTCCGGCAGCAGCTCATTGAGCGCGCGCGGCTCGATGACCGCGCCCGAAAGAATGTGCGCGCCGACCTCGGCGCCCTTCTCGACGACGCAGACGCTCGTCTCCGGCGCGATCTGCTTTAGGCGAATCGCGGCCGCCAGCCCGGACGGTCCCGCGCCCACGATCACGACGTCGAACTCCATCGCCTCGCGCGCCATCGCCTGCACGTCCGTCATCGGTCGTTACCCTCCCCCTCGCGACCGTGACACGGGCGCGCGCCGCAAACTAGGCAGCGGTGATGGCTTGTGCAAAGCCGCCGTCCGGGGCAGTCCGGAATGATGACCGAGGACCGGGGCGAGGCGCTCGCACTGTTACGGCTGATGGCGGAGTGGGGCGCCGATGAGGCGATCCTGTCGGCGCCCGTCTGCCGGCTCGCCTCGCCGTCAGCTGTCAGCGCCGCCATAAGCGCCGAGCCGTCCGTTCCGGTGCCGCTTCGTCCGGCAACGGCAGCGGCGGCGGCGAGCGTGCCGTCCGGCACGCCGGCCTCCCGCGCCGCTTCGCTCGCGGCCGCAGCAGGGGACGTCGCGACGCTCGCTTCAGGAATCGCGTCGGCCGGACTGTTGTCGATCGCCGATACGGCCGCGCATTGCCTGCTCGGCGACGGGCCACTGGACGCGTCGCTCATGCTAATCGCCGACGCGCCGGACGATGACGACGATCGTGCCGGCCGCGCGTTCGCAGGCGCCGCCGGCGCGCTGCTCGACCGGATGCTCGGCAGTATTGGCGTTGCGCGCGATCAGGTCCGCGTCGCCTTCCTCTCCCCATGGCGGCCGCCCGGCGGGCGGCCGCTGAACGACACCGAAATCGGCGTCTGCCTGCCGATTCTGCGCCGGCACATTTCGCTGATCGCGCCGGCACGGCTGCTGCTGATCGGGCCGCTCGCCGCGCGCGCCCTGCTCGGGCGGGAGACGGCGCGGCGTCGGTCGTCATCGCCCGCCTGGACCGACGTAGGGGTCGCCGACGCGGCGCCGCCGGTGCCCGCGCTGCTATTGCCGGATCTCGCCGCGGTACGCAGCCGGGCCGCCGCGCGCCGCTCCGCCTGGGCCGCGCTCCGCCTGCTTCGACGCACGATGGACGGGGCCGCGTCGGCCACACATCCGGCGGACTGACGCCGATGTGATAGCCCTACCGGCCGGTAAACCTTTGTTAACGCGCGGTTCGTCTCGTCAGCCGGGATTCGTCTCGTGTCGGTGGGTTGCGTCTCATGGGTAGGCTGTGTAGCGCCGGCCGACATGCGAGGAAACCTCTCCAACCACTCGCGCCGCGCTATCGCCCCCGTGCGGTCCATCTGGGCCATGATAGCGGGGGCGGCCCTACTGGCCGGAGCCACGGCCTCGGCTGCGCAGGCGCAACCCAAAACGAACGGGTCGGACACAAACGGTAACTATGACGAAACCGCCATGGCCGTGCCGCGTGTCGGTGGCGGTGGCGGTGGCGCATCCGGCGGCGTGCCGCTTCCGCAGCCGCTGACGCCGAGCGGCGCCGCGCGGATCAAGCGCGTGCTTGCATTGCAGGCGCGCGGCGAGATTCCGGCCGCACTCCGTCTCGAAGCGGACGGCATCGACCCGCTGCTGCGCGGTTACGTCACCGCACGACGGCTACTCGGCCCCTACTACCACCCGACACCGGCGGAGCTGACGGACTGGCTCGCGCGCTACGGCTCGCAGCCGGATGCGCCGGTTGTCCATGCACTGCTGCGCCGCCGCCTGCCGTCCGGAACAGCGACGCCGCCGGCACCGGACGTGCCAACGCTGCCGAGTGCATCAACGTCCGAACCATTGCCTGAAGACGCGGAAACCGTCGCGCGAAGTTTTGTCCGCAACCAGCTGCTCGACCGCACCGTGGACGCACGCGCGCGGGCTGGCGACTTCGCAAGCGCGCTCCGGCTGATAGCGGCGACCAAGGGGCTCGACCCGGCCTATCGAAGACAGCTTCGCGCCGAGGTCGCGCAGATTCGTTTCACGCTCAACGACGATAGCGGCGCGCTCGCGACCGCGACGGCGGCGCTCAACGATACGGATGGAACTGGCGGCCCGGTCGCGCTCGCGGGATACGTCGCGGGTCTTGCGTCCTGGCGGCTTGATCAGGTGTCTGCCGCGTCCGGCTATTTCATCGCGGCGGCACGCGCGCCGAACACCTCCCCGGCGCTACGCGCGGCGGCCGCGTTCTGGGCGGCGCGGGCTCGGCTCTGGCTCAACGACGATCCCGGATATAACCGCTGGATGCATCGCGCGGCCGACGAGCCGCGCACGTTTCACGGCATGATCGCCCGCCGCATCCTCGGCCTCGGCCTCGGGTTCGGCGGCGTGCGCGAGACACTGGGCGAGGCCGATGCCGATGCGCTTGGCGCGACGCCGAACGGGCTGCGCGCGTTCGCGTTATTGCAGGTCGGCGAAATTGATGCGGCTGAAACCGAATTGCGCGCCCTGTGGCCGCAGATGGATGGCGATCCGTCGATGCGGCGGGCCATTCTGCTCGTGGCACAGCACGCCGGAATGATGGAATTCGCGGCACAACTCGCGTCGATTTTGCAGGCGAGCGATGGACGGCCGCGCGACCTGATCCGGTTTCCGGTGCCACGACTGCATCCGCATGGCGGATTTCTCGTCGACCCCGCGCTCGTGTACGCGCTGACGCGGCTTGAATCCAATTTCGACTCCGGCGCCGTTTCACACGTTGGTGCGCGCGGCCTGATGCAACTGATGCCCGTTACTGCGAGTTACATCGCTGGCGATCCATCAATCGGTGCGCGCAGCCTGCACGACCCGGCGGTCAACCTTGAGCTCGGTCAGCGATACGTCGCCTATCTCGCGCACGCGGACGCCGTGGACGGCGATCTGATTCGACTGCTTGCAAGCTACAATTCCGGTCCCGGAAAGGTCGCGACCTGGGGCCCGGCGATCCGGGACGATGGCGATCCGTTCATGTTTATTGAGGCGATACCGAACGCCGAGACGCGCGGTTTCGTGCAGCACGCGCTCACCTACACATGGATTTACGCAGCCAGGCTCGGTCTGCCAGCGCCAAGCCTTGATGCGCTGGCGCTCGGCCATTGGCCGGTATTTGAGCCCGGCTTCACGCCGAGGCCGCATCGCCCCACATTAGAGATGTCGGACGCGCTCATGCACTGAGCCGGGGCGCCGCCGGCGAGCCGATCAGAAGGCGCCCGCGCATGGCCCGCATCGACGAAACCAAACGCTTCGTTCCCGTTCGCATTGCCGTGATGACGATCTCGGATACTCGTAACCAAGCCAACGATACGAGTGGCGACGCGCTGGCGTCGCGGATCGCGGAGTCGGGGCACGCGCTCGCCGCTCGCGCGCTTGTGCGCGACGAGCCGGACCGGATCGAAGCGCAGCTTCGCGCCTGGATCGACGATCCGACGATCGACGTGGTGATTACGAGCGGCGGCACCGGCATTACCGGACGCGACGTGACGCCGGAGACGTTCGAGCGCGTCATCGAGAAGCGGATCGAAGGGTTCGGCGAGCTGTTCCGGATGATTTCGTTTCAGAAGATCGGAACATCGACGATGCAGTCGAGAGCGCTCGGCGGCGTTGCCAACGGCACCTATTTGTTCGCGCTTCCCGGCAGCACCGGCGCCGTCTGCGATGCCTGGGACGAGATTCTGGTCTGGCAGCTCGACGCCCGGCACCGCCCCTGCAACCTGGTCGAGCTGATGCCGCGCCTGCGCGAACACCTCGGCCGATAGGCCCGGCCGGCCACGCGCGTTCTTAATCTGTTCTTGACGGCCGTCTGATAACGACCCAAAGTGAGGCGGAACAAGACGGGAACACGACGATGGCCGGTGCCGCCGGACGCGACCGTGACGGGAACGGCGACCCAGACGAGATCGACCACGAGGCGATCGCGGCGCTCGACGGAGCCGGGCTTCCCGAACCGCCACCGGAAGCGACGCGCCCGCCTGCGCGCCGTCGCGGCCGAGGGGCCACGATCAACCCCGCGTCACGCTTCGATCAGACTGCCGCCGCCCCGTTCGATGACGGGTGGGAGACGATTGCCGAGGAGCTTGGCGCGCTCGGTGAGCTTCCCGCGCTGCCGACGACGCTGATCCGCGATGCGACGCGCTCGGCCATTAGCTGGAATGATAGTCCGGACATCGGCTTTGACCGCGCGGTGAATCCGTATCGCGGCTGCGAGCACGGTTGCGTTTACTGCTACGCGCGACCGACGCACGCCTATCTCGGCTATTCGCCGGGCCTCGATTTCGAGACGAAGCTCGTTTTCAAGCCGGACGTCGCCGAGCTGCTGGAGCGTGAGTTGCGCCGCCCGAACTACGTCCCGCGCACGCTGGCGCTCGGCTCCAACACCGACCCGTATCAGCCGGTCGAGCGCACGCTGAAGCTGACGCGGGCCGTGCTGGAAGTGCTCGATCGGTTCGGGCACCCGGTCAGCATCGTGACCAAATCGGCGGGTGTGCTGCGCGACGTCGACATCCTGCAGCGCATGGCGAGCCGCGGGCTTGTGCGCGTCTATATCTCGGTGACGACCCTCGACGCGGCGCTCGCGCGGCGGATGGAGCCACGAGCGGCGACCCCCGCGCGAAGGCTCGCCGCGATCGCCGAGCTGACGCGCGCGGGCGTTCCGGCCTGCGTCTTGGCGGCACCAATGATCCCCGGCCTGAACGATGCCGAGCTGGAGCGCATCCTGGAGGCGGCCGCCCGCGCCGGCGCGCGCCATGCTGGCTACATCCTGCTGCGGCTGCCGCATGAGCTGCGGCAGATCTTCACTGACTGGCTGGAGACGCATTTCCCCGACCGCGCCAAGCACGTCCTGTCGCTGATCCGCGAGACGCGGGCCGGCAACCTCAACGACGCGCGGTTCGGCCATCGCTTCGGCGGCACCGGCGTCTATGCCGATCTGCTGGCGCGGCGATTTGCGCGGGCGGCGCGGCAATGGGGCCTCGACGACTCGCGCCCGCCCCTCGAAACCAAGCACTTCGCTGTGCCCGCGCCCGCCCAACCGGACGGGTTCGCCGAGCGGCAACTCGCGTTTCTCTAGCTTCACCATCCTTCGGGCTGGCGCGGCGTCGGTGGCGACTGCTACCGATTCCGTATGCCGAGTTTCGTCATCGAGCAGAAAGCCGGGGGACGCGTCGCGGGCGTCGATGAAGTCGGGCGCGGGCCGCTCGCCGGACCCGTCGTCGCCGCCGCCGTCATCTTCGCCGGCCGCCCGCCGCGAAAGGTCTCGGTCCTGATCGATGACAGCAAAAAGCTCGACGCGCCCGCGCGGCGGACCGCCGCCGCCGCGCTCTGGGCGCTCGCCGCGTCCGGCCGGGCGGAAATCGCTGTCGGGGCCGCGTCGGTCGAGGAGATCGAGCGGCTCAATATCTTCCACGCGTCGATGCTGGCGATGCAGCGCGCGATCAGCCGGCTCTCGGCGCCGCCCGACCTCGCACTGATCGACGGCAACCACGCCCCGCGTCTGACCTGCGCGACCGACTGCATCGTCGGCGGCGACGCGACCTGTCTCTCGATCGCGGCGGCGTCGATCATCGCGAAGGTCATGCGCGATTTCGGCATGGTCCGGCTTGACGCACGCTGCCCCGGCTATGGCTGGGCCGAAAATGTCGGATATTCGACACCCGGTCACCGAGCGGCCTTGCGCCGGCTCGGCCCGACCCGGCATCACCGAACCACCTTCGCGAGCGTCCGCGCCGTGCTGGACGCCGCCGATTTGAGCCTTGCGAGCGCCCTCACCGCAACGATTGACGCGGACGACGGCCTATCGCCACCATGATCTAAGCGACAACGGGGCGCCCCCCGTTCGTAGTCGACCAACCGTTCAACAGGCGCCGCGTGGAGATCGTTCGAGACCTGCCGCTCAATCAAATCATGCTCGGCGACTGCATCCGCCTCATGGCGATGCTGCCGCCGGCATCCGTCCACTGCGTCTTCGCCGACCCGCCTTATAACCTGCAGCTGCGCGGGGAATTACGGCGGCCGGACGACAGCCTCGTGGACGGTGTCGATGACGATTGGGATCGATTCACCGACCTACCCGAGTATGACGAGTTCACCCGCGGCTGGCTGACCGAGTGCCGCCGTCTGCTGCGGAAAGACGGCACGCTCTGGGTGATCGGAACGTACCACAACATTTACCGGATCGGCGCGATCCTTCAGGATCTCGGCTTCTGGATCCTCAATGACGTCGTGTGGCGGAAGTCGAACCCGATGCCGAACTTTCGGGGCCGCCGCTTCACCAACGCGCACGAGACCCTGATCTGGGCCGCGCGCGGCCGCGACAGTCGGCATCGGTTCAACTATCAGGCCATGAAGGCGCTGAACGACGATCTGCAGATGCGGAGCGACTGGTTCATCCCGCTCTGCACCGGCGAGGAACGGCTGCGAAATGAGCACGGGCTCAAGCTGCACCCGACGCAGAAGCCGGAGGCGTTGCTGCACCGCATCATGCTCGCGAGCACTCAGCCCGGCGACATCATACTCGACCCGTTCATCGGCACCGGCACCACGGCCGCCGACGCCCGCCGCCTGCATCGCCACTACATCGGGATCGAGCGGCACCCGGCGTATGTGGAGGCGGCGCTCGGCCGCGTCCGCCGCGTCCGCCCCGCGCCGCTCGACAGCGCGCACAGCACGCCCACCAAGCGCGACGCGCCGCGCCTCGGCTTCGGCGTGCTGGTTGAACGCGGGATGGTGCCGCCGGGCTCCGTACTGACAGACCGCGCCGGCCGCGTCGCGGCGACCGTCGCCGCCGACGGCAGCCTCGTCAGCGGCACGCTCCGCGGCTCGATCCATCAGGTCGGCGCGGCGGTGCAGTCGGTGCCGTCCTGCAACGGCTGGACGTTCTGGCACATCGCGCGCGACGGGATGCTCGTGCCACTCGATAAGTTGCGGCAGGAAGCGCTGAGCGCCCCCTAGCCGTTGCGAAACGTGTAGCTGTAGCCGTTCAGCGCCGGCGCCCCGCCGAGATGCGCGTACAGCACCTTCGAGCCCTTCGGGAAATAGCCCTTCTGCACGAGATCGATCATCCCCTGCATCGACTTACCCTCATAAACCGGGTCGGTGATCATGCCTTCCAGCCGGGCGGAGAGGCGGATGGCTTCGATCGTTTCCTTCGACGGCACGCCGTAGACCGGGTAGGCGTAGTCCTCCAGCAGAACGACATCATCCTCCGTAATGGCCGGGCGCCCGATAAGGTCTGCCGTGTTTCGCGCGATGTCGAGGACCTGAGCCTTCGTTTGCGCCGGCGTGCATGAGGCGTCGATGCCGATGACGTTGCGCGCCCTTCCATCGGCGGCGAAGCCCACGACCATGCCGGCATGCGTCGAGCCGGTAACGGTGCAGACAATGATGTAGTCGAACCGGAGATTCATCGCCGCCTCTTGCGCCCGCACCTCCTCTGCAAAGCCGACATAGCCAAGGCCGCCAAACTTGTGCACCGAGGCGCCGGCCGGAATGGCATAGGGCTTTCCGCCTTTGGCCCGCACCTCCTCCAGCGCCCGCTTCCAGCTCTCGCGGATGCCGATGTCGAAGCCCTCGTCAACGAGCTGAATTTCGGCGCCCATGATGCGCGACAGCAGGATATTGCCGACCCGGTCGTAGACGGCGTCCTCGTGCGGGACCCAGCTTTCCTGGATCAGGTGACACTTCATGCCGATTTTGGCCGCGACCGCCGCCACCATCCGCGTGTGATTGGACTGCACGCCGCCGATTGAGACCAGCGTGTCGGCATTGCTCGCGATCGCGTCGGGCACGATGTATTCGAGCTTGCG
>CAYSTX010000117.1:1992-10683 GCA_964434035.1 uncultured Acetobacteraceae bacterium | reverse complement strand
CGCGATCCGCAGCGCATACCGCTCTCTCGCGAAGAAGTACCACCCCGACCTAAACCCCAACAAGCCGGAGGCCGCGGACCGCTTCAAGGCGATTTCCAGCGCCTATGAGCTGCTGAGCGACCCGGAGAAGCGTGCCCGGTTTGACCGCGGTGAGATTGACGCCGAGGGGCAGGAGAAGCCGAGAGCAAGGCCGTTCTACCGCGACTTCTCCGCCGGCAGCGGCCGCGAACGCTACACCGAGAGCGGCGCGGGCGGATTCGATCCGGCCGACCTCGACGACATCCTGGCGCAAGCCTTCGGTCGCGCCCGACGTGGCGGCGCCGGCATGGGCGCGGCCGACTTCCCCATCCCTGGCCAGGACGCGCATTACACGCTGACGGTGGGGTTTATCGAGGCGGCCACCGGCGTCACTCGCCGGCTGACGCTGCCGGACGGCAGGACGCTCGACGTCAACATCCCGCCCGGAACCGAAACCGGCGACGTGCTGCGGCTGCGCGGCCAGGGCGGCCCCGGGTGGAACGGCGGCAAGCCCGGCGACGCGCTGATCGAGGTCACGGTCGCGCCGCATCCGCATTTCCGCCGCGAGGGCGACGACATCATCGTCCGACTGCCGGTAACGCTGAAGGAGGCCGTGCTGGGCGCCGCACTGACGGTGCCGACGATCAAGGGCGCCGTGCGAGTGACGATCCCCGCCGGCTCCGGCGACGGCACGCGGCTGCGGCTCCGCGGACGCGGTATCCGCAACGGACATCAGTTTGTTGAGTTGGACGTCGTCGTGCCGTCGGGCGACGAACCCGAATTGGCGGCCTTCCTCCGCGACTGGACACCGCGGACCAAGTTCAATCCGCGCCAAGATTTCGACGGAGGTGGATCGTGATCGACCTCGATGCGCTGCTCACCGAATTGCCGGACGTCTCCGAGGTGGAGGTGACCCGCTGGGTCTCGCGCGGCTGGGTCCGGCCGGCGAACGGTGATGCGCCATGGCACTTCGCCGACATCGACGTCGCCCGCGTTCGGCTAATCCGCGATCTGCGGCACGACATGGCGATCGGTGAGGACGCGTTGCCGGTGGTGCTGTCGCTGCTCGACCAAGTGTACGCGCTGCGCGGCCAGCTTCGCCGAATTAGCGACGCGCTCGCTGTGCTGGACGAGCCGGCGCGGCGGGCGTTGCTGGACCGTCTGCGCGGGTGACCGATTTTTTCGACCTTCAGGTCAACGGCTTCGCGGGCGTTGATTTCAACGATGCGGCGCTGACGCCGGACGCGCTCGATCACGCGCTGGCGGCGATGCGGCAGACCGGCGTCACCGGCTGTCTGCCGACGCTGATTACCGCTGACGCGGCGACGCTGGAGGCGCGGCTCGACGCGCTCGATCGCGCGGTGGCGCGCAGCCGGCTCGGGCCGGAGATGGTGCCGGGTTTTCATCTGGAGGGACCGTTCCTCAACCCGTCGCCCGGCACGGCCGGGTGCCATCCGCCGGGCGCGATGGTGCCGCCGGATACGGCGCTGCTTGGGCGGCTGATCGCGGGGCGGGCGCGGCCGTTGCTGATGCTGACAGTCGCGCCGGAGCGGCCCGGAGCGCCGAGTTTGATCGAGTGGGCGATGGCGCGCGGGATTACGGTGGCGCTCGGTCACCATGCGGCGGACGCGGCGGCGATCGGCGCGGCGGTTGAGGCGGGGGCACGTATGTCCACGCACCTCGGCAACGCGCTACCCCGGATGCTCGACAAGTTCGAAAACCCGCTGATCGCGCAACTCGCCGACGACCGGCTCGCGGTCAGCCTGATCGCCGACGGCGTGCATGTGCCGCCGCCCGCGCTCCGTGTATTCGTCCGCGCGAAGGGTGTTGCGCGTTGCGTGTTGGTGACGGACGGAACCGCTGCGTCGGCGGCACCTGCCGGCGACTACGGCTTCGCCGGCATGACCATTCGTCGCCACGAGGACGGTGCGGTGCGCGTGCCGGGGACGGACCGGCTGGCCGGATCATCGCTCACGCTCGACCGGGCGGTCGCCAATATCGTCGCCTGGGGCATCGCGACAGAGGCCGAGGCGCGAGCCATGGCGGGTGCGAACGCGCGGGCGATGATCGCCTAGGCGCGCGCCGAGACCACCCAAATCCCGACCGGCAGCCGCACGTCATCGGGGCCGACCGCCGCCCCTATCGTGGCCCGCACCGCCGCCATCGCCGCCGTCTGCTGCTCGGGTGAGGCGCTGAGGAAAGCGCGCGAGAGCGGACCGAGCCGCGCCATGAGTCCGCACGCCTCATCGAGCTTGCCGCCCTCGATCATCGGGTCTTCGGGCGTGATCGTGATGTCGCGAAATCCCGCCTTCGACAGGATGCCGCGCACGCGGTCGGCGTTGGCGAACGCGAACTGGCCCGGCGCCAACGGATCAGCTTGCGGTGTCGGCGGCAAATGCGGCCGCGCAGCCTCGAACGGCACGACGAACCACGGATTGTCCGCGAGTCGCCGGAAGCAGACAAACGCGATCGGTGCGCCGGCGCGGAGGCCGCGCCGGATGTTGGCAAACGCAACGTCCGGCGCGTCGAAGAACATCACGCCGAGCCGCGACAGCGCGCGATCGAAGGTCTCGGGCGGGAAATCATGCGTCGCCGCATCCGACCGCAGCAGCGTCACGCGCGACGGCCCGAGCCCCGCCGCCGCGAGCCGCGTGCGCGCGAGGCCGAGCAGCGGTTCGGACACGTCAACGCCGGTCACATGCCCCACCGCACCAACACGCTTGGCCGCCGCAAGCACGGTGGTGCCTGCGCCGCAGCCGATGTCCAGCACGTGCTCCCCCGGCTGCGGATCGGCGCGCGCCAGCAGCAGTGCCGTCATGTTGACGAAGGCCCGGTCGAGCGCGTCCTGCATCTGGACCCAGCGCGGCCCCGCCTGCTCGTTCCAATAGGCGATCTCTGCGGCGTTCGGCGTCTCAGGCATTTGACACTCCTCGCGGCGCCCCCAAGTCTGCGGCCCGCATCAGCACGGATGGAGCACCCACGATGAAGGCTGCGATCGTTACCGACAATGGACTCGCGATCGCGGACGTGCCGCGTCCCGAACCAGCGCCGAACGAGGTCCTGGTGCGGGTCCGCGCGGCTGGGCTGAACCGGGCCGAGCTGTCGATGGCGGCCGGGCACCGGCACGGCGCACTCGGCGGTCCGGGTGCGGTGATTGGGCTCGAGTGGTCGGGCGACGTGGTCAAGATCGGTGACGCGGTGCCGCCGACGGCGGGGCTCGAAATCGGGCAGCGCGTGATGTGCTCAGGCAACGGCGGTTATGCCGAATACGCCGTCACCGATTGGGGCCGCGTCTCGCCGATCCCGTCCGATACGATGGATTACGCAACGGCGGCGACGCTGCCGATCGCGCTGCAGACGATGCACGACGCGCTGGTCACCAACGGCCGCCTCACGGCCGGGGAAAGCGTTCTGATCCAGGGGGCGAGTTCCGGCGTCGGCCTCGTCGGGCTGCAGGTTGCGAAGCTGCTCGGCGCGGGTGTTGTCATGGGTTCCTCACGCAACCCGGCTTGGCGAGCGCGGCTCGCGGAGTTCGGCTGCGACGTGGCGATCGACACGACGGACCCACGCTGGCCCGAAACAGTGCGCGCCGCAAGTGAGGGCGGGCAGGGTGTGCATCTCATCATCGACTTCGTTTCCGCGAGCGTCGCGCAGGGCAACATGGAGGCGGCGCGCGTGCTCGGCCGCATCGTCAATGTCGGCCGCCTCGGCGGAATGAAGGGCGAGTTTGATTTCGATCTGCATGCGGCGAAGCGCATCGACTATGTCGGCGTGACATTCCGCACACGCTCGCTCGACGAGGTCCGCGAAATCAACCGCCGTATGCGCGCCGATCTTTGGCCGGCGGTGTCGAGCGGCAAGATTCGCCTGCCGATCGACCGCACGTTCCCACTCGATCAAGCCTCGGCGGCGCAGGCGCACATGCGGGCGAACGCGCATCTCGGCAAGATCGTGCTGCTGGTCGCATGACGCCCGGCGCGCTGGTTCCGATCGGCCGTCTCCGCACGCCCTTCGCAACCCGCGTGGATTGTCCACGCAACGGCCGGCAGATCCTGCCGGCGCCGCTCTGCCGCGCCGAAGTGCTGCCGGCGTTTCACGCGGGCCTCGCCTCGCTCGACGGGTTCAGCCACCTGATCCTGCTCTATTGGCTCGATCAGGCAACGGAGCCGACCTTGACGCTCACGCCGCCCTTCGACGCCACGCCGCGCGGCGTATTCGCGACGCGCGCGCCGAGCCGGCCGAACCCGATCGGCCTATCGGTCGTTGCGTTTGAAGGCTTCGATGTGCCCGGCACGTTGCGTGTGCGCTATCTCGACTGCATTGACGGAACCACGCTGCTCGACATCAAACCGTATCTACCGACGACTGATAGCGAACCGAATGCGACGGTGGGCTGGCTCGCTCCGCACGCGACACCGCGTGGCGATCCAGGTGTGGGAGGGGGGCAACGGCCGCCAATCTGTTAGCGTTCGCAATCATTGGTCGGCGAACGCCTGTTGGTCGGTGCGCCGCGCACCGGAAGTCATTGCTGTCCGAGTTGAGCGGTGCGCGACGAAACCGAAGAATAGCCGTTTTTGCGTTACACCTGCTGAGTGCCACCACGGGCAACTAGGCGTTCGTGCCGCCGTCAACGGTCAGGCTCGCGCCGGTAATGTAGGACGATTCCGGACCGGCGACGAACGCCACCAATGCCGCGACATCGTCCACGCTGCCGTAGCGATTAAGCGCCGTCATTGCCTTCTGGGGGGCTGCCCAATCGCCCGCGGCGGGATTTAAATCGGTATCGATTGGGCCCGGCTGGATATTGTTGACCGTTATGCCCCGGTCTCCCACCTCTCTGGCCAGCCCTTGCGTAAACATTTTGACGGCTCCCTTCGTGGCCGCGTAGGCCGCCAGGCCGGGGGTCATCATACGCTCACCCACGCATGAGCCGATCATGATGATGCGGCCAGCGTCGTTCATGTGCTTTAGCGCCGCCTGCGTTGCTATGAACGTGCCGCGGACATTAATGTCGAGCACGCGGTCCAGTTCCTCCTGCGTAGTCTCCTCGAATTTCTTAGGAATGGCCGTGCCGGCATTATTCACAAGCACGTCCAATCCACCGAAAGTGGCGACGGCTTTTTCGATCGCGGCCTTGACGGCGTCGGCATTGACGGCATCTGCCTGGACTGCGATTGCCTTCCCGCCGGCGCGCTCGATGGTCGTAACGACCGACGCCGCTGCGTCCGCGCCCTTCGTGTAGGTGATAGCCACCTTGGCTCCGTCCGCGGCCAGACGTTTGGCGATTGCGGCGCCGATACCACGTGAGCCGCCAGTCACGAGTGCGATTTTGCCTTCGAGCTTCTTTGACATTGTGGCTCTCCTTCCATGTTTTCGTCAGGGTGGTCTGCAGCACTGCCCCATGCTCAAAGGGTTGAGCAGAAAACGGAGTTTCGCGGTCGGCGCAGCGATTTCTCATCCGGACCGACCGCAGTCCTGCTGCCGATACGCTACTACCTGGGGCGTTCTGGCGCCGATGAAAAAGACTTTGTAGGCCTGTCGATATGCTTGAGAAGTATGCGAGGCGCCATGAAGCTCGCGCCAACGTTCAGCCGGCCAGAAAATCTTTCGTCCAGGCAGCGTGCTCATCCTCGCCAAGCACCCGCCGCAGCATCGCCGCGTCGGCGAGGCCGGGCAGGGCGGAGGGCGGCGTGCCGTCGCGGAGCGCCCGCATCGTGTCGTGCACGGCGCGCACGGCGGCGGCGAACGGTTGATGCCCCTGCAGCGCGATCCGCACCCCGTGCGCGGCCAGCATCGCGCGATCCTGCAACGATTGTGGCGCGCCGCCCAGGATGATCGGCACGCCGGGTAACGCATCCCGCGCCGCCGCGAGCTGTGACGCGTCGCGCAGGCCGACGAAGAACACCGCGTCCACGCCCGCGTCCGCATACGCACGCGCCCGCGCGAGCGCATCGTCGGTGTTGGTCATGCCCATCGCCGATGTCCGGCCGACAATGACCAGCGACTTATCCTCCCGCGCGGTCAGCGCCGCCTGCATCTTGCCGACGCCTTCCTCGATCGAAATGAGGCGCGCCCCGTCCGTGCGGTAGCCGCGTGGAAGGTCGGTATCCTCGATCGTGAGCCCGGCGACGCCGGCCGCCGACAGCTCGCGCACCGTCCGCATGACATTCAGAGCGTTGCCATAACCGTGGTCGGCGTCGACCAGGATCGGCAGGTCGCTCCTGCGGCCGATGCGATAGGCCTGCTCGGCGAACTCCGTCAGCGTCAGCAGGATCAGGTCCGGCGCGCCCAGCACGACGGCCGACGCGATCGAGCCCGCGAACATCCCGCACTCGAACCCCATATCGCTCGCGATCCGCGCCGAGACCGGATCGAACACCGATGCGGGATGCACGCAAGCACTCCCCGCCAGAATTGCGCGAAACGCGCGCCGCCGTCCGGTCCAGTCCATCCGTCTTCCCCTCGTGCCTTTGGGCGATAGTATGCCGCGAGAAACAATCGGACGGGAGGGTGCCATGGGACAACGGATCGCGGTGATGGGCGCGGGCGCGGTGGGCGGCTATGTCGGTGGGCACCTGGCGCGCCTCGGCCATGACGTGATCCTGATCGACCCGTGGCCCGAGCACGTGGAGGCAATCCGCACGCGGGGCCTGCATCTCTCCGGCGTCACCGAGGAAGAGACCGCAATCGTGCAGGTGCCGACGATGCACCTGACGGAGGTGCAGCTTCTTGCGAAAGAGCGGCCGATCGATATCGCGATCGTCTCCGTCAAATCCTACGACACGGTGTGGGCGACGACGATGATCGCGCAGTATCTGGCCCCGGACGGCTATGTCGCGTCCTTGCAGAACTGCATCAACGAGGAGCGGATCGCGGCCGTCGTCGGCTGGGGCCGCGTCGTTGGCATCATCGCCGCCGCGATCTCGGTCGACATGATCGGGCCGGGCCGGATCATCCGCACTGTCGCGCGCGGCGGCGCGTCGCACACAGTGTTCCGCGTGGGTGAGCCGCATGGGCGCATCACCCCACGCGTCGAGGCGCTGGCCGACAAGATCGCCGGCATCGACAGCGTGAAGGTGACGACGAACCTCTGGGGTGAGCGGTGGTCGAAGCTCTGCGTCAACGCGATGCGAAACGGTATTTCGGCCGCGTCGGGCCTGTCGGGCAATCAGGCGGACCGGCATGACGGTGTGCGCCGCGTCGCGATCCGCGTGGGTGGAGAGGCGGTGCGGACCGGGCAGGCGCTGGGCTACGCGCTCGAGAAGATCGGCCCGCTAACGCCTGATTTGCTGGCCCGCGCCGGTGAGGGCGATCCGGGGGCGCTTGCCGAGGCGGACGCGCTGCTGATCGCCGGCAGCAACAGCGGCACCCGAAGCGACGCGCAGCGCCCGTCGATGGGGCAGGACATGCTGAAGGGCCGCCGGACGGAGATCGAATTCATCAACGGCTTCATCGCGACGGAAGCCGCCCGCATCGGCCTCCCGGCCCCGACCAACGCCGCGCTGACCGCGGCGGTGACGCGCGTCTATCGGGGTGAGGTGGCGCCGTCGCCGGACTTGGTCGCGGCGTTGATCTGAGCGCCTCGGCCGGGCGCGGCCGAGGCCAAGGCCCTCACGCGATGCTGATGCGGTGGCGGCGGAGGAGGAGAGCGGCCCATCGACTTTGTGTGTAGCCTTCCCGCATGCCTGCCTTCATCTGCAATGCATGCGGCACGCAATTTCCGCCCTCCCCTTCGCCTCCCGAGGCCTGCCAGATCTGCGCCGATGAGCGGCAATTCGTCCCTGCCTCGGGACAATCCTGGACCACGCTGGAAGACCTGCGGAAATTGCACAGCAATAAGTTCCGCCGCCTCGCCCCGGGGTTGATGACCATCGAGACCACGCCGTCCTTCGCTATCGGGCAGCGAGCGATTTTAGTGCGGACGCCGGGTGGCAACGTGCTTTGGGACTGCATCGCCCTGCTCGACGAGGCAACGATCGAGCTGCTGCAAGGCCTCGGCGGGCTCTCGGCGATCGCCATTTCCCACCCGCATTACTACACGACCATGGCAGAGTGGAGCCGCGCCTTCGGCGGCGTGCCGATCTATCTGCATACGGCCGACCGGGAGTGGCTCATGCTGCCGGACCCCGCGGTTCAGTTTTGGGAGGGAGACACCCGGACGATCGGGCCCGGGCTCACGCTCATCCGGTTGGGCGGGCACTTCGCCGGCGGAACCGTTCTGCACTGGGCGAACTGGGAGGGGCGTGGAGTGCTCCTTTCAGGCGACATCCTGCAGGTGGTCCCGAGCAGGCATGTCAGCTTCATGTACAGCTACCCCAATCTGATTCCCGTTTCCGCTGCAACGGTCCGGCGCATGGCGGAGATCCTCGAACCATTCGCATTCGATGCAGTCTATGGCTCCTTCTCGGGCCGGGGGCAGATCGACACTGACGGCAAGCAGATGGTCGCGGCATCGGTCGCGCGTTATATCTCGCACCTCGGCGACACCTAATTTAGCTCGTTCAGACCGAGACCGTCGTGATCGTCCGTGTCATTCGGCGCTCGTGGCATCGTGGCGGTCGCTGATCGAGGCGGCTCCGGCTAACGACGGCGGCCGGCAGCCCCGCTTCACCCCGCCACCGTCTCCTCATGCCAAGTCCGTCCGTCGCGCTCGATCAGCGCGATGGCGGCCGA
>CAYSTX010000117.1:0-1892 GCA_964434035.1 uncultured Acetobacteraceae bacterium | reverse complement strand
GAGCCCGCCCGGACCCGGCTCCTTCGTCATCATCTCGAGCCGCATCCCCTCCTCGGGCTGAAGCCGGATGATCAGCCTGTTCGGCGCGAGCTCGCTCGCCGGCAGCGGGAAGATGCTGAACGGCAGGGCGCGGAACTGGATGACGATTTCGGAGACCTTCTGCGGCAGGCGCTTGCCGGTGCGGAGGTAGAACGGCACGTTGGCCCAGCGCCACGTATGCACCTCGGCCTTCAGCGCGACGAACGTTTCCGTCCGGCTCGGCTGGTCAGTGTCGTGCTCGCCCAGGTCGGCCTGATAGCCCGGCACGGGTCGGCCCTCGACCGCGCCCGCCGTGTATTGGCCGCGCACCGTGAGGTTGCTGACCTCATGCGGCTCGATCGGGCGCAGCGCGCGCAGCACCTTGAGCTTCTCGTCGCGGACGGCGTCGGCGTCGAGCGACACCGGCTGATCCATCGCGAGAAGGCACAAAAGCTGCAGCATGTGGTTCTGCACCATGTCGCGCAGTGCGCCCGAGCGGTCGTAGTAGCCGCCGCGCCCCTCGACGCCGACGGTCTCGGCGACCGTGATCTGCACGTGGTCGATGACGTCGGTGTTCCACAGCCGCTCGAAGATCGAGTTGGCGAAACGGAGCGCCAGCAGGTTCTGGACCGTCTCCTTGCCGAGGTAGTGGTCGATGCGGAAGATCTGCGGCTCGGCAAAGACCCGGCCGACGTCAATGTTGATCTGCCGCGCCGAGGCGAGGTCATGGCCGATCGGCTTTTCCAAGACGACCCGCGTCGCCGGGGTGACGAGGTTGTGCGCGCCGAGATTGGCCGACACCGGCCCATAAAGATCGGGTGAGGTCGCGAGGTAGAAAATCCGCACCCGGTCCGGATTCGGCACTTCGGCGAGGATCGACGCGAGCCGGTTCCACCCGTCGTCGTCGGCCGACTGCGCGTCGATCCGGACGTAGTGGATCAGGCGGAGGAAGCGCGCGATCGTCTCCGCGTCCTGCTGCGCCTCCGGCACGAAGCGGCCGATCGCCTCTTGGGCGCGGCCGCGAAATTCGTCGTCCGACAGCGCCGAGCGGGCGGCGCCGATGATGCGGGACGCCTCGCTGTACTGCTTGTCGCGAAACCGTTGGTAGAGCGCGGGCAGGAGCTTGCGGAGTGTCAGGTCGCCCGTCGCGCCGAACACGACGCAGTCGAAATCGGCAACCGGCATGATCCGAGCAGTCATGAGCGGACCTTTCGTGCAGCGGTGAGCCGCCATCTCTGACGATGGCGCGCCCGACCGCAAGCCCTATCAGCACGGGCGCGGCCAGGTCAGTCGCCGGTCGCGCCCATCTTGGCGGCGAGCGCCGGCAGGGTAGACCGGCGGGGCGACAGCCAGTGTTGTAGCTTATCCAGATACAAATAGACGACCGGCGTGGTGTAGAGCGTCAACATCTGGCTCAAAATCAGCCCGCCGACCATTGTGTAGCCGAGCGGGCGGCGCAGTTCGGACCCGGCGCCGGTGCCGAGCATCAGCGGCAGACCGCTCAACAGCGCCGCCATCGTCGTCATCATGATCGGGCGAAACCGCAACAGGCACGCCTGCCGGATCGCGTCGAGCGGCGTCTCGCCGTCGCGGCGTTCGGCGGAGATGGCGAAGTCGACCATCATGATGCCGTTCTTCTTGACAATGCCGATCAGCAGGATGATCCCGATCACGGCGATCACCGACAGGTCGTAGTGGACGAGCATCAGCATCAGCAGCGCGCCGACGCCGGCCGACGGCAGCGTCGACAGGATCGTCAGCGGCAGGATGTAGCTCTCATACAGAATGCCGAGGATGATGTAGACGGTGAGCAGCGCTGACGCGATCAGATAGGGCTGGCTCGCGAGCGAGGACTGGAACGCTTGCGCGGTCCC
>CAYSTX010000116.1:0-10783 GCA_964434035.1 uncultured Acetobacteraceae bacterium | reverse complement strand
GCGCCGTCTTCCGGTTCACGCTGCCGATCGAAGAACAGTCCCCGGCCTGAATCCGCGGCAGTTCAGTAACATCTTTCGTCGCCGCTGGCAGAACCGCTTCCCATGCCTTTTGCGCTTTGGCCGTGGCCTTGTAGCACGCTGCTATTCGCGGCCGTCCTCGGCCAGATCAAAAGTGCGGACGCCCTCTTGGGTCGAGGGCCGCTCCAGGACCTGTGGGTGACGCAGCGTGCGCACCGCGTCGTGATAACCCGCGCGCCAGTGCTCCTGCATCGTGAGGCGCGAGAATTCGTAGTCCTTTGAGTTGCCCTCGTACTGCTTCGCGCGGTGGATCAAGTGGACAACGCTGTAGACCTTTGGGCTAGCGATCGAACTGAGGAGCTTCGCTTCCTCGCTCTCGCGCAACTCCTCGGGCAGCTTTGACAGCAGGCTGGCGAGCGCACAGCGCCCGGCCTGCAACCGCTTGATGTAATCGGTCTTGGCGCGGGTGCGGCTGGAATAGTTAATCTCTTTACGCCGCGTCTCGACCTCAGCCAGATTGCGAGGAAACTCGCCGCGCGCGTTCCAAAGATCGACTTGGAAGGCGAGCGTATCCTGCTGGGGGCCGTATTCAAACACCCATTGCAACGGGGTGTTCGAGACGAGGCCGCCGTCCCAATAATGTTCGCCGTCAACCTCAACGGCTGGGAAGCCTGGTGGCAGCGAACCACTTGCCATTACGTGCTCGGCGCGGATCGCGTGCGTCGTCGTATCGAAATAGACGAGGTTGCCGCTTCGCACGTTCACCGCGCCGACGCTGAGGCGGGTCTCGCCGGAATTGATCCGATCGAAGTCGATGAGCCGCTCGAGCGTCGACTGGAGAAGCTTGGTTTCGTAAAAGCTGGTCGCCTCCAGAGCGCCGTTCGGGTACAGCCAAGGGGCGAGTTGGCGTAGGGCGAAGAAGCCCTGGGCGCCGCTGATGAGAGCGCAGCCTGCGCTGATCTGGTTGAAGAGGATGCGTGCAAAGTCTCCCTTGGGGGCGAAGGCGTCGGCACCAACGGCGAAGTCGAGGAGTGGGTTGGCGGTGATCCCTTCCCAGAACGCGCGCAGCTTCGCGACGCGGTCGGCCGGCGCGTTGCCGGCGATGATCGCCGCGTTGATGGCGCCAATCGAGATGCCGGCGACCCAATCGGGATGCAGGTCGGCTTCGGCGAGCGCCTCGTAGACGCCGGCCTGGTAGGCGCCAAGCGCGCCGCCGCCTTGCAGCAACAGTGCGATGCACTCGAAGGGCGGCCGCACTCGCCGCTTGTGCCCGTTGCGATGCAACTTGCTCGTCTTATCGGGAAAAGTGGACATGGTTACAGCCTCTATCCAGTGCGCGGTCATCCGGAAACAAGTGCGCCGTCATGCGGAAACAAGTGCGCGGTCATCCGAAAATCTTCAGAAGACGCGCGAGCACGCTTTCGTCGAAACGCGAATCGTCGTGCTCGATTTTGACGGTCGCGGTGCGGCCCGAGACTAGCTGAGTGTCCGGCGGAACGTCGTCGATATGAACCCGGACTGGCACCCGCTGGGCGAGCCGGACCCAAGAGAAGGTGGGATTGATGTTCGCCAGCAGATTGCTGGCCGAATCGCGCTCGCGGTCCGCGATTCCCCCCGCGACGCTTTCCACGTGGCCGTGGAGAATATCAGATGTGCCCAGTAGCTTGACCGAGGCCGGATCTCCAACATGGATCCGGTTAAGCTTGGTCTCCTCGAAATAACCCTCGACGCGGATCGTGTCGGTTGCGACGAGAGCGGTCACCGGATGGCCGGCTGCGGCATAGTTGCCCGGGAGTAGTTCAAAGTTCGTAATCATGCCGGGCACAGACGCGGTGACCGTGGATCGGTCCAGGTTGAGTTTCGCCGTATTGCGATCGGCGAGCGCTAGCTGATAGGCAGCCGTCGCTTGCTCCACTGCGGTAGCCGTCTGCTCCTGCTTCTCCCGGCTGACCGAGAGTGCCGTCAGCGAGTGGTAACGATTGGCCTCGCGCACGGCTTCCGCCAGCGCTGCACGACGGTTATCGACATTGGCTTCGGCCTGGCGAAGAGCGAGTTCGAAACGCACCGGGTCGATACGAAAAAGCACCTGCCCCTTCTGCACATGATCATTGTCATGCACAAGGACCTCGCTCACGAGGCCGGACACATCGGGCGCCACGTCGACGACGTCTGCGCGGACTCGACCATCGCGCGTCCAGGGATCTTCCATGTAATAGACCCAAAGACGCCAGCACACGACCGCAGCAAACGCGACCATGACTGCCGTCACGGCGAAGCGACCGCTGTATCTGAAGAAAGCCCTCATCGACCGATCCAGTCATTGGCGAGTTCTGACACGCCGCCTGTAAGAACAATAAAGAGCGACACGTCGAACAGCGCACGGTGCCAGACCAACCGATACAAGCCGATCCAAGAGAGTGCCTTACGGATGGGAATGCTCAGCACGTAAGCAATGAACATCCATGCCAGCAGGGGCGTGACGAGAACGCCTTGCAAATCGATTTCGCCGATCATGCCGCTACCTGCTGGCCGGAAATGGGTTCGTCGGGTGTCGGCGTGTATGGCGCTGCGTCGGGGTAGAGGCCAAGGCGAATGCCAACGAGGCCCAACATCGCATCCTGCCTGACGCTGCTGGTGGGCAAGGTGCTTACGGACGCAACCGCCTCGTCGATCCGCTCGAGCAGCCCCGGGTCTGGCAGGTGTGTCGGTTCCGCGAGAGGACCGCGCGCCAAGCTTCGGTAATGCGCGGCCACCCCGTCCAGCGCGGTATCGATGGCTAGCGTGACAGAGGGCGGCAATCCGTGACGTGCACGTCTGAGGTCGACGATATTAAGACCGATCCGCAGGTCAGCAGCGAGTTTGCTGGTGCTCGGCGCTTGTTGCGGTGTGAGCCTATTCAATCGCATAGCCACCAGACCGATGCGGTCCATCATCAGCCCCGCGAACGCGGTCCTGTCGCCACGACCACGTCGCATTGCCGCGTCGGCGAGGCTGAGCCAATTCGACCGGACGAGCCGCCACGCGCTCCAGTCGGCGCCGACAGACCTGATCAGCTTCGTGACGATCGCCGCCGCACCCACGCCGAAGACGGCCGCGATGCCGTTATTGACGAAGCCCGGGAAGTCGGCGGAGTAAGTACCCTGCAGAGCGAGCAGCGCTCCGCCGTTTGCCGCCAGCGCCATACCGATTGACGCTGTCGCTGGACGAGCACTCAGCAGCCCGTACAGGATGAATGTCGGCGCGAGGACCACCATCAGCATCACGAAGCCATCGATCGCGGGAAGGATCGCGAAGAGATAGACGGCGTCGACAACGATCGCGACAATAGTCCAACGCAGAAACTGCACGATTGCCGGCGCGGGATCATCCTGGGCCGCAAAGAAAGAGCAAGCAACGGCACTCAGCATGGCCGCGATCGCGCCCTCCGGCCACGCGGCGGCGATCCAGTATGCGCAGACGAGGGCGACCGCCAGACCTGCCGAGAGCCCGGAGAATATCGCCATGAACATGTCGCGATGCTGGAGTCGCTCCGCCTCGATTTCGACACCGCCGGCGAGCGCGGGCAGCCCCGGCCTGCCGGCCCGGAGATGAATTTGCAATATCCGGCAATCACGCAACAGGGTCACCAGTTCGCGCAGGCGCATGAACAGCCCCGCCAGCATGATGTCGGACCAAAGGTCCGACTTGTCCGCCTCCGCCTGCAGGCGGACGATCGTACCCGAAAGCCGGTCGAGCGCATCGGCCTGATCTTCGCGGGCTATGAGGTCGGTCGTCTCGGCCAGCACGGAACATAGCGCGTCGCTCTTGCACCCCGACGCGCGAAGCGCCGAGAGCCGCGAGGTAATCGACGAAAGGATCGGCAACAGCATCAGCAGGCGCGCATGCAGCGCATCCGCCGCTTGCACCGACACGCCGTGGCCGGCATCGTCGTATCGAAGCTGCGTCGTCAGCACGCCGATGTCGATGACGTCGGCCGCCAGCCGAGCACGGTCGGCTCGGCCTGCGGCGGACAGCGTCCTTTCGCCAAGGACGTCCTCGGCCGATTGCCGCCCGTCCCGCAGCCAGGTTTCAATCCGCTCCAAGATCATCGGCGCGATGTGCCGCGGAAAAACCAAACTGGACACCAGCGTGGCGCAGACGATGCCGAGGCCGATTTCCTCGACGCGGGCAAGCGCCGTAGGCCAGATGGCCTCGGGCGCGCCGACGCTGGGGAAGCCGATTATGGCTGCGGTGTAGCCGGCCAACATGAAGACGTAGCCGAGCGGCGTGCGATCGAGCAGCGCGAGGGTCAGCATGAGCGCGATCCAACAGGCAAGTGCGCCGACGAGAAGAACCGGAGCGTCGACGAGGTTCGGCACAAGCGTGATTGTCGCGGCGGCGCCCAACAGAGTCCCTGCGAGCCGATAGGCCGCCTTGGACCGTGTCGTGCCAGCGTGCGGTTGCGATGCGATATAGACTGTCGCCAGCGCCCAGTACGGGCGATCCAAATTGGCCGCGAAGCCGATGCCCAATGCCAGCATCGCGGCGCCAAACGTCTTGAAGGCGTACAGCCATTCGCTGGTCCGGAAGCCGATCATTCGGCCGCCCCTGACGGATCATGTGAAACGGTCTCGTCCCGCCCCTCGATCGCGCGAAACACGCGAAGGCATGCTTTCAGGTCGGCTTCGCTGACGTTGGCGAGGATGTCGCGCCTCACGTCGTGCAGCAGCGCCTCGAGTCTGATGACAAGCTCCGCACCCGCAGGCGTCAAATGCAACGTCTTCGCCCGGCGATCCTCCTGATCCTCCCGGCGCTCCACCAAGCCAGCCACACAAAGCTGGTCCAGAAGGCGGACGAAGGACGGGCCCTCTATCCCGATCGCGTCCGCGACCGTGATCTGGCGCGCGCCGTCGCCCAGGCGGCGGATGTTGATGAGCGCCCAGGCCGTCGAATCGGAGAAGCCCAGGCCCCGCACCGCCTCATCGACCCGGCGTCGCCAAGTGCGGCTGGCCTTGAACAAAGCGGCGCTGAACTCGGCGCGTAGGGCCGCGGATTGGTGCATGGCTAATAGTTAGCACGCTATCGATATCGGTCAAGAGCAGTCGCAACGGCTGATCGAGGCCTTTTTTCCGGAGAGCCAGCCGCACGGCTCCGGGGCCAGCGGCAACGGGGTGCAAAATATGCGGTCGGTGCCGACGCCAAACCGTGGAAAGACGCTCCGGCACCGATCGAGGTCGGCTTGCTCCCTATATCGCCAAGTAGTCGAACACGACTTCGCCCAACCCAAGCGTCAGATCCGCGAGGATGTGGGTGGCTGAAACAACCTCGCGCACCGGCAATTCGGCAACCGGCGCGAGAGCATGCGCGAAGAGCTCCAGCGCGCCCGGTCCCGTCCACGCACCCTTCAGATCGATATCCTCCAGGTAGTACCGCACCAACTCGCAGATACGCGGCGAGCCATCGACGTGAGGGATAATCTTGAGCAGAAAGCTGGGCTCCTGGAGTGAGGCAAGCGTCGCATCCAAGGGCAACGTCCGGTGCTTGTAGCCCATGGTTCCGACGGCCACCCGCGTCTTCCCGTAGTCCAGCGTGCCGATGAACGTTTCGGACTCGCGCTCAAGCGCGGGCGATGCCAGCTTCTTCGGAAATCCCCACAGCTCCCGCCCGCCGGCAATCGGCGCCTCGTCGTTGAGAAACATGGCGTGCGTGTATCCGCCACGAACGCCCTCGAACATAACGGGGATGACCTGGCCGGTTTCGGTGTAATCGCCGAAACCCGTACTATCAGGCATCCGGATGAATTCGTATTTGACGAGATCGTCGATCGGCTCGAGCGGTTTCGGAACAACGCGCTCCAGCGCCTCGCGATCAGTGCGGTACGTGATGATCATGTATTCGCGATGTATGAACCGATACGGCCCCGGCGGAAACGCGGGACTGGTGAGTGGCATTGCAAACGCCTCGCGGCGAACCTGGTCAATTTCCATGATGCCTCTGCTTGCTTGCTTCGTTAACGAAGTCCGAACGACACCACAGCAGCAAAGCCCATTTCGAGTCTTTGAGTCGCGCTAAAAACTTCCAAAAAAGCCCGTACGCTGCGGCGTCGCACGGCTCGACAAGCCTAGCCGTTGGGCATCGCTGCAGCCAAGCGGTCGAACGCGTCAGCAAGTTCCGCCTGGGTGATCGTCAATGGCGGGCAAAGCGTCAACACCGTGCCGCCGCCAACCTTGAAGCTCAGGCCACGGGACAACGCTTCATACATCACGCGGTCCGCAAGCGCGGCGTCCACTAGCTCGATACCAAAATAGAGACCCAAACCGCGAACGTCGCGCACTGCTTGATGTGCACCAAACCGTGCGCGCAACTCCGCAAGCCCCCACGCGCCCAATGAAGCCGCGCGCGCGACCAAATTCTCATCGCGAATGACGTCGAGCGCCGCCACCGCGGCCGCGCAGCCAACGGATGACTTCTCGTGCGTGTAATGACCGAGCGCACGATCACCCGCGACGTCGAGATCTGCCCGCACAACTAGCGCGGCCAGCGGAAATACCCCGCCGCCGAGCCCCTTCCCCAGCACAAGCATGTCCGGCACGGCGCCCGTCTGCTCACAGACGAACATTGTCCCCGAGCGCCCGAGCCCGCTTGGAATTTCGTCAAAAATCAGCAACGTCCCATGCCGGTCGCAGCTCGCCCGCACCCGGGCCCAGAACCCCGCCGGCGGCGGTTCCACCGTGGTCCATCGCATCGGCTCGGCAATCAGCGCCCCGACATCGCCCTGCACGGCAAGCACGTAGTCGATGTACTCCGCCAGGCGCTCATGCGCCCGTCCGTCATCGCCAAAAAACCGCGCCGCCAGGGAAAGCGGCGGCACGTGCTCCGTTCCCGGCAGCAGCGGCCCCGCGTCGCGGGTGAAGATGGCCTCACCGCCGACCGAGATCGCATCAAGCGAAGCGCCATGGAACGCTTCCCACATCGACACCGTTTTGTGCCGCCCCGTCGCCGTGCGCGCGAGCTTGAGCGCCATGCCGATCGCCGACGTGCCACCTGGAGCCAGCAAGAGCTTCGCCGGCTGCATTGGCGCCAGCGCCGTCAGCCGCTCGGCCAATTCGATCGCCGCACGGTTGGTGTAGCGCCGGGGACTGAACGGCAGTGTATCGAGCTGCGTCTTGATTGCCGCCACGACACGTGGATGACCATGCCCGACCTGGTGCACCGAGTTGCCGTGGAAATCCATGATGCGGCGCCCGGCAGTGTCGATCAGCCAGACGCCCTCCGCCCGTTCGAGCACGTCGAGGCACGGCGTCGACAGGGCCTGGCGCAGGAATACGCGTTCATCGGCGGCGAGCAGTTCCCGCGTCGCCGCGTCGATCTGGGTGCGCGCCCATTCCGCCCGCGCCGGCGTAAGATTGATGTCGCCCTCGCTGCGATCGGGCGACGGCGTCGGGTCAAGCGGTTTCATATCGGTGAGGTTGCCCGGACCTGCCATCATCGTCTACAGCGGTTTCGTGGCAAATCATTATGACTGCCTCATCGTCGGCGCCGGCATTGTCGGTCTGGCTCATGCCCTGGCGGCACGCCGCGCCGGCTTGCGCACCGCCGTCCTCGACCGCGACACGCAAGCCGTCGGCGCATCGATCCGAAACTTCGGTTTCGTGACGGTGACCGGTCAGCAGGCCGGGATAACCTGGCGCCGCGCCCGCCGAGCCTCTGAGGTCTGGGCCGACATCGCTCCGCAAGCCGGCATCGACATCATCCATCGCGGCTTGCTCTTCTGCGCCCGCCGCCCCGAAGCCGTGTCCGTGCTCGAGGAGTTCACCGCGACCCAAATGGGCGACGGCTGCCGAATGATCGGCCGCAACGCGCTCGCCGAATTCGCCCCCGCACTGCGGGAAGGCCTCGCGGGCGCGATGTATAGCCCGCACGAATTGCGCGTCGAAAGCCGCGAGGCCATCCCTCGCCTGCGCGCCTGGCTCGCCGAAGCCCAAGGCGTCACCTTCCTCCCTCCGGCAACCGCGCTCGGCGTCGGGGAGGGAAGCGTCGACACCGCCACGGGCCCGATCTCTGCACGCCTGATCGTCGTCTGCCCCGGCGCTGACCTCATGGCGCTCTTTCCCGAGGTCATCGGTCGCCGCGGCATAACATTGTGCAAGCTGCACATGATGCGCGTCGCCGATCCCGGGTTCCGCCTCCCGGCCGCCATCATGAGCGATCTCGGCCTCGTGCGTTACCTCGGCTACGCGGACAGCCCCTCTCTCCACGCTCTGCGCGCTCGCCTCCAGGCCGAGCAGCAAGCGTGGCTCGACGACGGCATCCACCTCATTGCGGTGCAAAGCGCCGACGGTTCGCTCGTCGTCGGCGACAGCCACCATTACGCCGAGACGCCGGACCCGTTTCAGCCGCGAGCTGTCGACGACCGCATTCTACAAGAACTGAGCAGCGTGCTCGCGATCGACGCGCCCGAGGTGATCGAGCGCTGGATCGGCATCTACCCGAGCGGCCCCGATACGGCGTTCACCGAAGCCCCGATGCCGAACGTCCGGCTCTCCGTCGTTACCAGCGGCACCGGTGCGTCGACCGCCTTCGCCATTGCCGAGGAAACGATTGCCGACCTGCTCAAGCAACCCGCGCCTGCCCATGTTACATGAAGCGAGGGAGGTCCAAATGCTGAAAACCGTCATCTTCGACTGGGCCGGCACGATCGTCGACCATGGCAGCCGCGCCCCCATGGGCGCCTTCGTCCGTGCGTTCGCGCAGTTCGGCGTCAAGCTCACCATCGAGCAGGCGCGCGGCCCGATGGGCATGGCGAAGCGCGACCACATCCGCCTCCTGCTCGCCGAGCCGGCCATCGCTGCCGCGTGGCAGGCGAAGCACGGAAGCTCTCCCGACGATGCCGCCATCGACGCCGTGCTCGGCGTCTTCGAGCCGATGACCGTCGCTGCCGTCACCGACCACGCAGACTTAATTCCGGGAGTGCTCGAAACACTCGCGGAGCTCCGCCGCCGAGGCATCCGGATCGGCAGCACCACCGGATACACCCGCCCAATCATGAGCGTACTCGCTCCGATCGCCGAAAAAGCCGGATTTTCACCTGAAATCATCGTCTGCGCCGGGGACCTTCCCGAAGGCCGCCCGAGCCCGGTGATGATGTGGTACGCCATGGCGAAGATGGGAACCTGGCCCGCCCACGCCGTGGTCAAAGTGGACGACACGTCCCCCGGCATCGGCGAAGGCCGCAACGCCGGCACCTGGGCGATCGGCCTCGCGCTCACCGGCAACATCGCCGGCCTGTCCGCCGAAGAGCTTGCCGCCCTGACCGAAAAAGAGCGCGACATCATCCGCGCCCGCGCCGCCAAGGAGATGAAGGAGGCCGGCGCCGATTTCGTCATCGACAGCGTCGCCGACCTTCCAAAGGCGCTCGATGAAATCGAGGCCCGCCTCGCCCAAGGGGGCTACCCCGGCCACTAAAAAGGCGGCCCGCACTGGAGCTACTGTTCGACCCGCAATCGCAGTAACAAGCTCCGATGGTCGAGACACGCTGGCTCAAGGACTTTCTGACTACCGCCGAGACAAGGAACTTCTCACGCGCCGCGGAGAAGCTGAACTCCACCCAGCCCGCGCTGAGCCGCCGTATCCAGGCGCTCGAGGACTGGCTGGGTGCGAGGCTCTTGGACCGGGATACGCAACCCATCTCTTTGACCCGGGAAGGCGAACTGTTCCTGCCGGCAGCGGAGGAGCTTCTGCGCGGCCTGGACCGTGCGCGGGCCGAGGTTCGTGCATTGCGCCAAGCCTTGCCCACCATGGTCAGGTTCATCACCACGCATGGGCTCGCAACCACCGTCCTCCCGGCCTGGCTTCCATCTCTCGAGGCGATTGCCGGCGAGATCTCCATGCGGATCGAAACGGCCTCATTTGACGAGTGTGCCGACGGGATGAGGGCCGCCAACAGCGATTTCATGCTGGCTTACACGAACGCGCTGATCCCGATGCCCCTCGATCTGAAGGCGTTTCCCTCCGTTGTCATCGAGCGGGACCGCCTCCTTCCGGTATCGGCACCAGACGAGCGGGGACGTCCGAGACATCCTGTTCCCGGCATCGCCGCAAACCAGCCCAGCTCCTATCTGGCCTACACCCTATCATCGGGGTTTGGTCGCCTGCTGAACCACTGGCTCCATGGACGCGAGCAGTCGCTCAACCTCGTTCGCTTTTTCGAATCACATTTGGCCGGCGTGCTGAAGATCATGGCGTGTGAGGGACGCGGCGTGACATGGCTGGCTGCGCGCTACGTCGCCCCGGACGTCGCAGCCGGTCGCCTGGTCCGCGCAGGTTCGCGGGACTTTGCAATCGATGTTGAGGTTAGAATGTTCCGCCATCCCGGCCGGATGTCGGCCGCCTGCGAGAACGTTTGGAACGCGGCTGTCCAACTGGCCGACAACACGATGCGTCAGGATCATCGCAGCATCTGAAAAGGGAATTATACCAGCCAGACGGCGGGATTTAGACTTCGCCCGTCACCGCAACAGGCATTTCGCTCCATGAAGAATCCCCGGATCGCGATCCTCGGTTTTGCTATCGAGTGCAACCGCTTTGCCCCCACGTCCACGCGGGAGGATTTCGAGACACGCGCGATGCTGCGCGGCCAGGAGCTTATCGACGAAGTACGCAAACCCGCGCCGCGGACGACGCCGGAGATCCCTGCCTTCGTGCGGGTCATGGATGAGGGGCGTTGGACGCCGGTGCCCATCCTGTGGGCGAATGCAGAGTCGGGCGGCCCGGTCGATCACGCATT
>CAYSTX010000115.1:5622-10819 GCA_964434035.1 uncultured Acetobacteraceae bacterium | reverse complement strand
TGCGGTCGTCATTCTGACCGACCAGGACCTTCATGAAGCCCTGCGTCTCGTCCGTCGCCTCGGTGCGCAGCACGCTGCTCATCGGCAGCTTCGCGACGCGGACCGGGATGCCTCGCCGTTGCGCTTCGGCTTCGCTCAAGCCCACGCGGGCGAGCGGCGGGTCGGTGAAGACGACGTATGGAACCAGCCGATCGCCCGTGCTGCGGTTCCCCCCGGCCATGTTGTCCCGGACGAACCTAAAATCGTCGACGGAGATGTGCGTGAACTGCGGGCTGCCGGCACATTCGCCGATCGCCCAGACGCCGGGCGCGCTTGTCTGAAGCCGCTCGTTCACACGAATGTAGCCGCGCGCGTCCAGCTCGATACCTGCCTGCTCCAGGCCGATATCGGCCGTGTTCGGGACGCGCCCGACGCCGACGAGGAGATCGCTGCCCTCGACCGTCTCGTCGCCGGAGGTCGTGCGGACAGTGATCTCGACGCGCTCGCCCGACCGGCCCTGAACACCGATCGACTCCGCGCCCGTCAGAATGCGAATGCCTTCGCCGCTCAGGATGCGCTGCATCTCGTCGGCGATGTCGCGATCTTCCCGGCTCATAAATTGAGGGCCGGCCTCGATGATGGTGACGCGGCTGCCGAAGCGGCGAAAAGCCTGTGCCATTTCGACGCCAACATACCCGCCCCCGAGCGCGATCAAGTGATCCGGTACGTAGTCGAGCTCCAGAGCCTCGATATGTGTGAGCGGCCCGGCGGAACTGAGGCCGGGAACGTCCGGAATGGCCGCGTGCGTTCCGATGTTGATGACGACCTGCTCGCCCCTCAGCAGGCGCGTTCCGCCACCGTTGAGCGACACTTCGACCGTTCGCGGCGCGACGAAAATTCCGCTGCCCATGATCAGCTCGGCACCGCTCTCCTTGTAGGCTTTCAGGTGGAAGGCGATCTCGCGGTCGATCATGCCCTGCTTGCGGCGTCGGACCGTCGCCATGTCAGTGCGGACGGGGCCGGTCACAGTGCCGAATGGCGCGGCGTGCTGGGCCATATGCGCGACGCGTGCGCCCCATATCTCGTTCTTGCTGGGCAGGCAGGCGACGGCCGGGCAGGAGCCGCCGACCCATTGGCGCTCCACGGTTGCGACCCTCTTCCCGAAGCGGGCCAGGCTCCATGCCAGCAGCTTGCCGCCCTGGCCGCTGCCAAGAATCAAGACGTCGAAGTGTTCCGGTTCTGACATCTAGGTTCTCCTCGTCTCACATGGGGAAGTGCGGCGAGACCGGAGCTGTCCCACCGTCTCTGGTCAGTATTGCGCCACGCCGCCGTCAACGAAGAGCTCGACGCCCGTGACGTAGTTGCTGTCATCGGAGGCGAGAAAGACGGCGGCCCCGGCGATGTCGTCGGGCGTTCCCAGACGGTTCAGCGGAATGTGGGGAATGAGCGATGACCGCGTATCCTCATTCATCAGGACCGAAAGCCCTGGCGTTTCGATGTGGCCGGGGCTCAGCACGTTGATGCGGACGTCGCGGCCCTTGAGGTCGAGGATCCAGCCGCGGGCGAAGGAGCGTATCGCCGCCTTCGTTGCATCGTAGACCGAAAAGGACTGGAAGCCCTTTATCGACGCGATCGAACCAGTGAGGATCACGGAGGATCCCTTGGCAAGCAGCGGCAGTGCCTTCTGCACGGTAAACAGCAGGCCGCGTACATTGGTGTCGAACGTCTTATCGAAATGCTCTTCGGTGATCTCGCCGAACGTACCGAGCTCGTAGACGCCGGCGTTGGCAAAAAGCACGTCGATGCGGCCAACATCGGCTTTCACGACGTCGTAGACATGATCGATGTCGGAAAGCTTCGCCACATCCGCCTGGATGGCGGTCACGCCGCGGCCGATCGTCTCGACCGCCTTGTCCAGTTCCGATTGGCGCCGGCCCGTGATGAAGACCCGCGCCCCTTCCGCGACGAAGCGCCTGGCCGCCCCAAGACCGATGCCGGCGCTGCCGCCGGTGATCACCGCGATCTTGCCTTCGAGTTTCCCTCCCATCGCGCTGCTCCTTCTATCTCGTCGATCCCAATCCAGGATCATGCGATTGCCGGTGTCAGCTCGCCCCCATGGTGCCGAAAGTCGCGCTGCTCGCTACGATCTCGATCTGTCCGTTCATCCGCGCAGGACGTATCTTCGGTCGGGTGTTCGTCTACGCCGCGCGGGTTACGCGCAAGCTTCGCACGGCGGGCAGCATGTCTGCGGGCTCAGGCCGGTGCGTGTAGTCCGGGTTGACCTCAGCATAGCGGATCACGCGGTCCTGGCCGATCACAAAGCGCCCGGGCATTGGCAGCGTCCAACTCGTATCGCTGTTGAAGGTCGGCAGGTCGTTCTTGAGGCTCTTGTATAGCTCGATGAGATACCCCGGCAGCGCGTAACGCAGTCCGAAGGCCGCCGCTGTCTCGTTGCCCGGGTCCGACAGAATCGGAAACTCAAGCCCGTTATTGCGCACCGACTTGCGGCTGTTGACGGCGTTCTGCGGCGAGATCGCAACGAGATTTGCGCCCAGTTCCCGGAACGCGGGAAGTGCTTCTTGCAGCGCCTGCAGCTCCATGTTGCAGTACGGGCACCAAACCCCGCGGTAGAAGCTGACCACAAGGGGGCCCTGCGCTAGCAACTCCGAAGCGGAGACCGATTTGCCGCCCGGGTCCTTCAGCACGAAATGCGGTGCCGTGTCGCCGGCCTTCAGTGCTCGGGCCGCGGCGCCCGAAGCGATCAGCTCTTCCGTGGCCCGGTGCATGGTGTCGATCACCGATCGGGGCACGCTATAGGGTGGCTTGCCGGCCTCGAAATCGGCCTTGAAGGCATCGAGCTTGGCTTGCAGCGTCATGCGGGTTCTCCAGTGCTTCTTGTGAGTGGCGGAACGTCGTCGGGGGGCAAAGGTGAGCCGCGCGCAGCTAGTGCGGCAGGCGCCACGTGGCGATAAGCTTCATTCCTGAGAGGAATGGGGATGGACCGACTGGCCGCGATGGAGACCTTCGTCCGGGTCGTCGAGACCGGGTCGTTTTCGGCCGCGGCGCGGGTCTTGAACGTTGGTCAACCGGCCGTCTCCAAGACCGTGGCGCAGTTGGAGGCGCGCCTGGGCGTCCGCCTTCTGATGCGCTCCACGCGCGGCTTGTCGCCGACCGAAGCCGGACAGCGCTTTTACGACCGTGCCAAGCGGGCGATTGAGGAGGCCGACGAGGCTGACGTTGCCGCGCGCGGTGCCGGCGCGGGCCTGACGGGCCTACTGCGGATCAGCGCCGCCGTCACCTTCGCGCGCCTGCACGTCGTGCCACACTTGCCAAAGTTCCTGGCAGCGCATCCCGGCCTGACGATGGATGTCATTCTCGACGATCGGGTGATCGACCTTGTCGAGGAGGGTGTGGACGTCGCACTGCGGATGGGCTCGCTTGGAGACTCGTCTTCCCTGACGGCGCGAAAGCTCGCTTCCGACCTACATCAGGAAATCTATGTCGTGGGGACTCCCGCCTACTTCGCACGGTCCGGGGTACCAGCGACGCCAGCCGAGCTCGTCGCGCATGACGCAGTGATCTATGCAAGGCAGGGCGGTACCTGGCGCTTCCGCCAGGGAGCGACCGAAGTGTCAGTCAGCCTTTCAGGTCCGCTTCGCGTCAGCGTGGCTGAAGGCGTGCGGGCTGCCGTACTGGCCGATATGGGATTGGCCATTGCCTCCGCCTGGATGTTCAGCCCGGAACTCGCCTCGGGTGCGGTGCAAAGGGTGCTGGCGGATTGGACATTACCGTCCATCGATCTCTGGGCGGTTTATCCCACCGGGCGAATGCCCAGCGCGAAGGCACGCGCCTTCGCCGCGTTCGTGGAGGGCGAGTTGCGCAGCGCCATTCCGTGGAAGAATGGAACTTAGTCGCGGCGCTAAGGTCGCAACCGCGATTAAGCAGCAGCAACGTAGCCCGCTTCCGAGGAGCACACGGGAGCACGTCAACGAGCGCGATGGGCGCCAACCGGACGCTTGGGCAGCGGCCCCATCCGGTTGACGCCTGAACCTCAGTCCCGCGCCGCCGCGATGATGTAATTGACGCCGAGGTCCCGGCTCGCCCGCCAGCTGCCGGCGAGCGGGTCGAACGTCATCCCGGCGCTCGCCGTCTCGCGCAGCCCCGCCGCCCGCAGCATCCGGCCGAGTTCGGCCGGGGTCACGAACCGCCGCCAATCATGCGTGCCCCGCGGGAGCAGCCGCAGCACGCGCTCGGCGCCCACGATTGCGACCGCCCAAGAACGCGTCGTCCGGTTGATCGTGGAGAGCACTAGCAGCCCACCCGGCCGCACGAGGCCGGCGAGCGTCGCGACGAAGCCCGGCTGGTCCGGCACGTGCTCGATCACCTCGAGCGCGGTCACGACGTCAAACGTCTCGTCCGCGAGGTCACCCGCGTCGCCCACGCGGTAATCGAGGGGCACCGACGCCGCTTCGGCATGGACGCGGGCGGCCGCGATCGCCGCTGGCGCCGCGTCGATGCCGACCACGTCGAACCCGCGCCTGGCCAGCGCCTCCGCCGCGAGGCCGGCGCCGCAGCCGACATCGAGCAGGCGGAGCCCGGTCCGGCCCGGCATCCGCTCGGCCGCCCGGGCGGCGATCCAGCCGACCCGGAGCGGGTTCATCCGGTGCAGCATCCGCATCGGACCGTTGGGGTCCCACCACTCCGCCGCTAGCGCGTCGAACCGCGCGACCTCGTCGGCCGCCGCGCGCGCCGGTCTTCCTCGCGTTGCACTTCCTATACCTTCCATCGTTGCCGACCCCCGTCCCTGACAGTATGTGTGCGCCCCGTTCACCGACGAAAGTCGTCTAATGGCTCGCATCGTAATGAAGTTTGGCGGCACGTCGGTCGCTGATCTCGACCGGATTGCCGGCGTGGCCGAGCGCGTCTCCCGCGCGGTCAAGGCCGGCCATCAGGTCGCCGTCGTCTTGTCGGCGATGGCCGGCGTCACCAACCAGCTCGTCGCGTGGTGCGAGCAGCTGTCGCCGCTCCATGACCGGTCCGAATATGACGCGGTCGTCGCGACGGGGGAACAGGTCACGGTCGGCCTGCTCGCGATCGCGCTCCGCGCCCGGGGCATCAACGCGCAATCCTTCCAGGGCTGGCAGGTGCCGCTCCGGACCGACGGCGCACACAGTCGCGGGCCCACAACGCGGTCGTGATCGGCGTCGACGACGCCTCG
>CAYSTX010000115.1:0-5612 GCA_964434035.1 uncultured Acetobacteraceae bacterium | reverse complement strand
GTCTCTTGCGCTTTTCGGCGCCGCTGATCACCGCATGGGCCAAGGCGGGCCAGCACGACCAGAAAGCTGCGATCGCGGCGCTCGACCAGTAATCGAGGGCGGCGCGCTAACGGCTCTGATTGATGCGGGCGGGGTGCCGGTGGTCGCCGGGTTCCAGGGCGTCGGCCCGGACGGGCGGGTGACGACGCTCGGGCGCGGCGGGTCGGACACGTCCGCGGTAGCGCTCGCGGCTGCGATCCGCGCCGACCGCTGTGATATCTATACGGACGTCGATGGCGTTTACACGACAGACCCGCGGATCGTGCCGCGCGCGCGACGGCTTGACCGCATCGCGTATGAAGAGATGCTCGAGCTCGCCTCGGTCGGCGCCAAGGTGCTGCAGACCCGCAGCGTCGAACTGGCGATGAACGAGCGCGTCCGCGTGCGCGTTTTGTCGAGCTTTGCCGACCCGGAAGCGGATGACGCGACGACGGGAACCCTGGTTGTGGATGAGGACGAGATCGTGGAGAAGGAAGTCGTCACCGGGATCGCCTATTCGCGCGACGAGGCCAAGGTGACGGTGTGCCGCGTGCCGGACCGGCCGGGCATCGCCGCCGCCATTTTCGGCGCCCTCGCGAAGCAGACGATCAACGTCGACATGATCGTGCAGAACATCGCTGCCGACGGCACGACGGACGTGACCTTCACCGTGCCCGAAAACGATCTCGCGCGCGCGACAGCGGCGCTTGACGCGGTGCGGACGGAGATCGGATTTACCGACATCCAAACTGACCCGAGTGTGGCGAAGATCAGTGTCGTCGGCGTGGGCATGCGGAGCCACGCGGGCGTCGCCAACACGATGTTCAAGGCGCTCGCCGATCGGTCGATCAACATCCAGGTTATCTCGACCAGCGAGATCAAGGTCAGCGTGCTGATCGCCGCCGAATACACGGAGCTTGCCGTACGCGCGCTCCATACCGCCTATGGTCTCGATGCCTGACGCTCTTCCGCCTTCCCCCGACATTTCCTCCGGCCGCGCGGCGCTCGACCGGCTCTGGGCGCGCGGGACCGCGTTCCTCGGCACGCGTGTGGCGATCATGGGCGGGGCGATGAGCTGGGTGAGCGAGCGGCACCTCGTCGCCGCCATCAGCAACGCGGGCGGCTTCGGCGTGATCGCCTGCGGCAGCATGGGCCCGGCGCTGCTGGAAGCCGAAATCGCCGCGACGCAGGCACGGACGGATAAGCCGTTCGGCGTCAACCTGATCACGATGCACCCGCAGCTCGACGAGCTGGTGCAGGTCTGCATCCGGGCCGGCGTCGGCCACGTCGTGCTTGCCGGCGGCATCCCCCCCGGGAATGCGGTGCGGGCGGTGAAGGACGGCGGCGCCAAGCTGATCGCCTTCGCGCCGGCCTTGGTCCTCGCCCGCCGTCTCGTGCGCTCGGGCGCCGACGCGCTGGTGATCGAGGGGTCGGAGGCGGGCGGCCATATCGGGCCGGTGTCGCTGACGGTGCTCGCGCAGGAGATCCTGCCGCACATTCAGGACGTGCCGGTATTCGTCGCCGGCGGTCTTGGAAGAGGCGAGGCGATCCTGTCCTACCTCGAGATGGGTGCGTCGGGCGCGCAGCTCGGAACGCGCTTCGCCGCCGCGACCGAAAGCATCGCTCATCCGCGCTTCAAGCAGGCGTTCATCCGCGCCTCGAGCCGGGACGCGCTGCCGTCCGTGCAGCTCGACGCGCGGTTTCCGGTGATCCCGGTGCGCGGCCTCGTCAACGCCGGGACGCGCCGGTTTCTTGAGCACCAGAGGAGCGTTGTTGATCGCTTCGTCTCGGGCGAACTGACGCGCGAGGCGGCGCAGCTCGACATCGAGCATTTCTGGGCCGGTGCCCTGCGGCGCGCCGTCATCGACGGGGACGTCGACGAAGGGTCAGTGATGGCCGGGCAGTCGGTCGGTATGGTACAGGCCGAACAGCCTGTGGCCGAGATCATCGAGACCCTGGTCGAGCAGGCGGCGACGGCCCTGGTGGCCCGCGGGCACGCGCCCGCCGCTAGGTGAGCGGGCGGACGGTGGCCGCGCCGCGCCGCCTTCTCGCCCGGCTGCGCGACATGATGGCGTCGGGTGCGGCGTCGATGTCCGAGCTCGCCGCGATGATTGCGCGCGAGATGATGGCCGAGGTCTGCTCGATCTACGCCAAACGCGTCGGCGACCTGCTGGAACTGGTCGCGACGGAGGGGCTGAACCCGGTGGCGGTCGGCCACACGCGGCTCCGTGTCGGCGAGGGGATCATCGGTCTCGCCGCCGCGACCGGGCAGGTCCTGAACCTCGCGGACGCCCAGAACCATCCGGGCTTCGCCTACCGGCCTGAGACCGGCGAGGAGCCGTTTGCCTCCATGCTCGCCGTGCCGGTTCGGCGGGCCGGGCGGACCGTTGGCGTGCTGGCGGTGCAGAACCGCTCTCCCGTGCAGTACGCGGCCGAGGCGGTCGAGGTGCTTGAGACTGTCGCGATGGTGCTGGCCGAGATGCTTAGCGCCATCGGCGCCACCGACGCGACCGAGCAGGGGGTTGCCGGGACGCTGCAGCGCCTGTTCGAGGCGACGCCGATCGTGCCGGGCATCGTGATCGGCCCGGTCGTCGTGCACGGCGTGCGGCCGATCGCGCGCAACTTGCTTTCTGACGACCCCGACGCCGAACGCGCGAAGCTGGAGGCGGCGAGCGTGCGGATGCGCCGCGACCTCGACCAACTGATCGCGGCAAGGATGCCCGACGGCGACGCGCCCCGCGAGGTGCTGGAGGCGTATCGTCTCGTTGCCGCCGATGCCGGCTGGCTCAAGCGGGTTAACGCCGCGATCGATAGCGGCCTCAGCGCCGAGGCGGCGATCCAGCGCGTTGCGGGCGAGGTGCGCGATCGGATGCGCCGGATCGCGGACCCCTACCTCCGCGAGCGGATGGCGGATCTTGACGATCTCGCCGGGCGGCTGCTGCTGGCGATGGATGGTGCCGCCGAGCGGCCGCCGGTGCCGCCGGGGGCGATCCTGCTCGCGCGGCGGCTCGGTCCGGCCGATCTGCTCGACTGGCACGCGCGCGGGATCGGCGGGCTGATGGTCGAGGAGGCGAGTCCGGCCGGCCACGCGGCAATCGTCGCGCGCGCGATCGGACTGCCCGCATTGGGCGGTGCGCGCGGCGTGGTCGATGCGGCCGAGGATGGCGACGTCGCGATCATCGAGGCCGAATCGGGGCAGTTCATCCTCCGGCCCGAGACGGATGTGCGCCGCGCCTATGAGCAGGAGGCGGCCCACCGCAGCGCGCGGCAGGCCGGTTGGGCGGCGCTGCGCGACAAGCCGGCCGAAACCGCCGACGGCACGCAGGTCAAGGTGATGCTGAACGCGGGGCTCGCCCTCGAATTGGCGCAGCTCGAGGCGACGGGCGCGGACGGGATCGGTCTGTTTCGCACCGAAATCGCCATGCTCGCACGCGGCGCCGTCGCCGATCTCGCCGAGCAGACGGCGATCTATTCCCGAGTGCTGGACGCGGCAGGCAATCGGCCGGTGCTGTTCCGCACGCTCGATCTCGGCGGCGACAAGCTGTTGCCGGGGTCGGAGGTCCCGGAGGAGGAAAACCCGGCTATGGGCTGGCGGTCGATCCGCATCGGCCTTGATCGCCCGGCGCTGCTGCGGCGGCAGGTGCGGGCGCTGCTGCTCGGGGCTGGCGGACGGCCGCTCTCGATCATGTTCCCGATGATCGCTGAGGTCGCGGAGTTCCGGGCGGCGCGGTCGATCGTCATGGTCGAGGCGGCGCGAGTGCGGCCGGCGCCGGAGAGCCTTCGGATCGGCACCATGCTCGAGGTGCCGTCGCTCCTGTTTCAGCTGCCGGCGCTGCTCGCCGAGGTCGATTTCGTCTCAATTGGGTCGAATGATCTCATGCAGTTTCTGTTCGCGGCCGACCGCGGCGCGCCGACACTCGCTGGCCGGTACGATCTGCTGTCGCCGCCAGTGTTTGATTTGATCGAGATGGTGGTGCGTGAGGCGGGCGCCGCTGGCGTTCCGGTATCTCTGTGCGGCGAGGCGGCAGGACGGCCGCTTGAGGCGCTGGTTCTTGTGGCGCTTGGCTTGACAACGCTGTCGATGCCGGCGGCCGGCATTCTGCCGATTAAAGAATTGTTGCGCGCCGTCGACCTCTCGTCGTTTCGTCCGGTACTGTCTGCGCTTCGCGCCAATGCTGGCGGGGATGCGAGTTTGCGCGAGCCGCTTGTTTCTTGGGCACGCAGTCACGGATTTGACGTCTGAACCTGCAGTTGTGCCGTTGGCAACGCCATGCATTTGCGATACAGCGATAGGAGGAGCGGTTAACCGTTTGCGTGCGATCGCTTCATCTTCACCGCGTATCCATTGGGGTTGATCGTGCTGCAGAGCCAGAGGCCGATGCTGGCGAACCGCCCGGATGGCGGTGATGGACCGGGTTATCGTGAAACTAACCGGATGACAGAAGCGAGCGGATCTTCCCGAATCGGTATTGAGTTACGCGACGCGCGTGAGCGTCTCGGCTGGTCGTTGCCCGACGTCGCGGCCGGGCTTCGCATTCGGCTCCCGTATCTCGAAGCGCTGGAAGATGGGCGGGTGCGTGATCTGCCGGGGCAGGCCTATGCCGTCGGCTTCCTCCGCACCTACGCGGCGGCGCTCGGCCTCGAGGCGGAAGACATGGTTCGTCGGATGAAGGCCGAGGCGGCCGCCGTCCATTCGACGAAAGATCTGCGGTTTCCGGCGCCGGTGCCGGAGCGGGGCTTGCCGGCCGGTGCGATCCTGCTGATCGGCATCGTGCTAGCGATTGGGGTTTACGTCGGCTACTACAAATTGTCCGGCGACGGTCGTCTGCCGCCCGAAGCGGTGTTGCCCGTGCCGCAGCACCTGACGCCACTCGCGGAGCAGGTCGTCCCGCCCGCGCCGGCGCCCGTGGCGGCACCCGCGCAGACGGCGACGCTGAGCTCGCCTTCCGGCGCCACGGACCTTACCGATCCCGACGTGGTCCAACCGCCGTCGTTCGGCTCGGTGCCGCCAAGCTCGGCCGCCGCCATGCCGTTGCCGCAGGCTCAGCCGGCACAGATCGCACAAACCGCGGTTCCGTCGCCTGCCTCGCCGTTCATCACGACCCTCGCCGGTTCCCCCGGTGCCGCGCAGGCGGCCGGCCTACCAACCGCGGCGCAAACCGGCGCTGGCGATGGGGCGCCGAACGCGATCGTCCTCCGTGCGAACGCGGACGCCTGGATTCAGGTGCGTGAGAAGGGCGGCAAGATCTTGCTCAACCGGATCCTGCGGCCGGGCGAAACTTGGCCGGTGCCGGACAACGCCGCCGCGCCGCTCCTGCTGACGACGGGCAACGCGGGCGGCACCGAGTTGCTGGTCGGCGGCAAGCTCGCGCCCTCGCTCGGCAATGCCGGGGCCGTTCGCCGCGACCTGCCCCTCGACCCCGAGCGGGCCATGGCCGGGACGCTGGCGCCCCTGACCGCTCATTAGGTATGCCGCGGTAGCCATCCGGCCGACGAGACGCCATGTTAGCCGCATGGCGGACCAATTTCAGAGCGGAGCCCGATCCGATGAACTATCGCCCCTATCAGCAGATCACGCGCCGAAAGTCCCGCCA
>CAYSTX010000114.1:0-10822 GCA_964434035.1 uncultured Acetobacteraceae bacterium | reverse complement strand
CTGGGGATCCAGCACCTTCACGGGTCCATACCAGACGGTGAACACGGCGAGCGCCAGCAACGCCTACGGCTCGGCGGCCGGCTTCGCGTCCTCGACCGGCGCTGCAGGGGCCGGCTACTACAACAGGGTCACCGGCAACAGCGGCGGCGCGGTGAGGACGGCGAATGGCGACGTCTACGCCGGCCGCGACGGCAATGTGTACGAGCACACTTCCAGTGGCTGGTCGAAATGGAGCAACGGCGGGTGGACCTCTGTGCAGACACCATCCACCCGGTCCTCATACAGCAACTCGGCGAGTACCCAGGCCAACCGGTCCTATTCCAACACCTCGGCGAGCACCCGGCCCAACCGGTCGTCGTATAGCAACTTGGCGGGCACGCAGGCTAACCGGCCCTCGTCCAGCAACTTGGCGGGAAACCAAGCCGACCGGCCCTCGTCCAGCAACTTGGCGAGAACCCAGGGCGGCGCCCAGGCAGGCGGATGGCGCAACCAGCTCGATCAAGGCGGCTTCCAGCAGCTTCAGCGCGATCGCCTAGGCCGGGAAGCGGGCGGCGCCGGATTGGGGAGCCGCTTCGCAGGTGGCGGTTTTCCACGACCTTTCGCCGGCGGCGATCTTCCGAGGCCCTTTGGGGGTGGCGGATTCCGATTGCGATAGCGACACTCGCGGCCGCGCGGTGGAGGCCACGCCGCTGAGGCGATGGCCAAGCCACGCGCTCCCTTGCGGTGATGACTAGAGGCGTGGCTTGCGCCGGGCCGGCGCGCCATAGGCGCGCAGGAAAACGCTGACACCGCGGCGCGCCCGGCGCTCGATATCGGCCTCGGTCAATGGTGGTGTGAGCCCTAGTGCCAGGTTTCTCGCAACGTCGCCCTGCCACAAGTTCAAAAGATCCTCTGCGGCATCCACGGCAGAATCAACAATGATCTCGCCCCGCGCCGCGGCAGCCTGCAGGACCGCGGCCAGCGCCGAGTGCGCGTACCCGGGGCCGGCATCGTAAAATGCCGCGGCCAGGTCGGGATGTTTCATCAGCGTCAGCATCACCACATGGAGCGCGGTGGCGATCCGCGGGTTTAGCACCAACTGCAGGAAGGCTGTCCCGAACGCCACCAAGCCCGTTTCCAGATCAGCCGTGCCGGCGCGCTCAGCCAGCTTGGTCACACCCGCAAGCATCTCGTCGCTGGCCGCCCGCAGGCAGGCGGCGAACAGCGCCGCCTTGTCGTGGAAATGGCCATAGACCGTCATCTTCGAGACGCCCGCAGCGGCAGCGACGTCATCCATCCGCACCGCCTCAACGCCGTTTTCCATGAACAGGGCACTCGCCGCGGCGATGATTGCCGCCCGCTTCTCCAGGTCCTTCGGGCGCCCTGGCGCGCGCGGCACGGCGTCGTCGGATGTGCCTTGTCTCTTCACAGACCTGTTTCCGCTCATTCGCGACGTTACCCTCTGGCATTTCGATACCCGACAGTCTACTAATCAGGTTATTGGACCAAGCGGTATAGGAATTAACATCCCTACATGCCCAATGCCGAGACTAATACGCCGGCCGCGGCGCGGCCGCGCTGCTACCGGCGCGGGCTGTCCGGTGTAGGACGGCTTGCGCCGCTGTTCGCGGTGCCCTGGGTGGTGTTGATTGCCGGCTGCACGGTTGGCCCGGACTTTCACCGCTCGGCGGCGCCGGCGACCGATCGCTACACCGAAGGTCCAACCCCATCGGCAACCGTCGCATCGAATGTCTCGGGCGGAGCGCAGCAGCGCCTGGAGGTCGGCCGTGACATCGCCGGGGACTGGTGGACGATGTTCCGGTCCCCGCGCCTGACGGCGCTCGAGACCCAGGCATTGCGGGCAAACCCCGATCTGAAGGCCGCACAGGCCACGCTGCGCGAAGCGGGGGAGAATCTTCGCGCCGAACAGGGCTCGTTATTTCCGACAATCACGGCTTCAGGTTCGGCCACAAGGGAGAAACTCTCGCCGTATGAATTCGGGCTACCCGCGAGCACGTCGATCCCCGCCGCAACGGTCTATAGCGCCTCGCTCAACTTGTCCTACACGCTGGACGTGTTCGGCGGCATCCGCCGGCAGATCGAGCAGCTTGGTGCGCAGGTCGACTATCAGCGTTTCGAACTCGAAGCGACCTACCTGAGCCTGACCAGCAACGTCGCGGCCGAGGCACTGACCGAGGCCAGTCTGCAGGCGCAGATCGAAGCGACCCTGGACATCATCAAGATTTATCAGGAGCAACTCGCGGTGATGCAGCAGCGCTTCGAGGCGGGCGGCGTGAGCCGTGCGGAGGTGCTGTCGCAACAATCGAACCTGCCTTCGGCGCAGGCAACGCTGCCGCCGCTGCAGAAGCAGCTGCAAGAGGCGCGCAACCAACTCGCGGTCTATGTCGGCGGAACACCTAGTCAGTTCAGCGGCCCGACGCTCGATCTCGCCTCGCTCACGCTGCCGGTGGATCTGCCGCTTTCTGTTCCTTCGCGCCTCGTCGAGCAGCGCCCGGACATTCAGGCCTACGAAGCCCTGCTGCACTCCGCCAGCGCCGAGGTCGGCGTCGCTACCGCCAACATGCTGCCGCAATTCTCGCTAACCGCGAGCTACGGAAGGGACGGCACGACGCCGGCCCAATTGTTCACGCCAGCGGGCCTCGTCTGGAGCCTGGCCGGATCGGTCAGTCAAACGATCTTCGACGGCGGCGCTTTGCGCGCAAAGCGCCGCTCCGCCGTCGCGGCACTGGACGTCGCGGCGGCGCAATACAGCAGCACCGTGAACTCTGCCTTCCAGTCCGTGGCCAATGCGCTTGTCGCCATCGAGCGTGACGCCGAGACCCTGCGTGCCGATGCGCAGTCTGAGCACACCGCAGCCGAAAGCCTGCGTGTGGCGCAGGCGCAGTACCGGGCTGGCGGCGTGACCTATGTGACCGTGCTGCAAGCCCAACAGGCTTATCAGTCCGCGCGGCTGACGCTGGTTAGCGCCCAGGTTGCCCGCTTCACCGACACCGTAACCCTTTACCAGGCGCTGGGCGGTGGCTGGTGGAACCGCTCCGACGCCCAGGCGAGCGCGACATCCTGCTGTGGAATCCTGCCATGAATGATTACCCGTTAGATTTCAGTCCGCGCGAGGATGCGGAGCAGAAGCCGCGCCGTCCCCGCGTATGGTTGCGGCTGAGTATCATGCTGCTGCTGCTGGCGGCACTCGCCGGCGGCGTGGTGGTATTCGACAGGTTCAAGGCCGGCGTGGTGAAACAGATCGTGGCCAGCATCACGTCGCAGCTGCCGACGGTGGCCACGACCAAGGCAGCTCTGACCGACTGGCAACCCAGCCTGACCGCCACCGGCACGCTGCGTGCCAGCGAAGGCGCCGACCTCTCGGCGGAAGTGTCCGGAATCGTCGGCGAGATCCATTTCAAGTCCGGCGACGACGTGCCGGCGGGGGCGCTGCTGTTGCGGCTGCGGCCCAACGATGACGAGGCCAAACTGGCGGCGCTGCAGGCCACAGCCGATCTGAATGCGATAACCTATGAGCGCGACGTGAGGCAGCTGCGTGCGCAGGGCGTCGCGCAGGCGACGGTCGACGCCGATCAGGGCAACTTGAGGAACGCTCGCGCCCAGGTGGCCGGGCAGCAGGCACTCATGGCGGAAAAATTCGTGCGTGCGCCGTTCGCCGGCCGGCTCGGCGTGCGGCAGGTCGATCTCGGTCAATATCTCAGTGCCGGAACAACCATTGTCACGCTGCAGTCGCTCGATCCGATCTTAGTCGATTTCTACCTACCGCAGCAGGCGCTGGCGCAGGTGAAGGTCGGTCAGGCCGTCGCGGTTTACACCGACACCTATCCCGGACGGAGCTTCAAGGGCTCGATCCTCGCGATCAATTCCAAGGTCGATTCCTCGAGCCGCATGGTCCAGGTACGCGCCACCGTGCCGAACGCCGATCACGCGCTGCTGCCAGGCATGTTCGTAACCGCTTCCGTCGCCGCCGGCGCGGCGAAGGCTTGGGTTACGCTTCCGCAGACGGCGGTCGCCTTCAACCCATATGGCAGCACCGTCTTCAAGGTCGTGCAGGACGGCACCGGGCCGGACGGCAAGCCCAAGCTCGTCGTGCATCAGCAATTTGTCACGACCGGTGCGACGCGCGGTGACCAGGTGGCCATCCTGAAGGGCGTGTCGGCGGGCGACATCGTGGTGACCGCCGGCCAACTCAAACTACAGAACAACGCCGCGGTGTTGGTGAACAACACGGTGCAGCCGCCCGACAACCCGGCACCGACGCCGACCGCCGAGCAATAGCGCACGTCTCGGCCTCGGAACGAGCTTTGAACATGCAATTCACCGATATCTTCATCCGCCGCCCTGTGCTGGCCAGCGTCGTCAGCCTAATGATCCTGGTGATCGGACTGCGCGCGTTCAGCACCCTACCGATCCTCGAATATCCCAAGACCGAAAACGGGGTGATTACGGTCACCACGACCTATTACGGCGCCGATGCGGACACGGTCGCCGGCTTCATCACCACGCCGCTGGAGAACGCGATCGCCCAGGCCAACGGCATCGACTACATGACTTCGACCAGCACCACCGGCGTCAGTACCATCACCGTTAATCTGCGCCTGAATTACGATTCGAACCGGGCCATGTCCGAGGTGCTCGCCAAGGTGGACTCGGTGCTCAACCAGCTGCCGAGCGGCACACAGCAGCCGGTGATTACCGTCGCGGTCGGCCAAACGCTCGATCCGTTGATCATCGGCTTCGCCAGTGGCGAGATCGGTCCCAATCAGATCACCGACTACCTGAACCGCAACGTGCAGCCGGTGCTGCAGTCGGTGCCCGGGGTCCAAACCGCCGAGTTCCTGGGGGCGAAGAACTACGCGCTGCGCGCCTGGCTCGATCCCGCGAAGCTGGCCGCCTACGGCCTAAGTGCGAGTGACGTCAGCACCGCGCTGAGCAACAACGACTACATCGCGGGCGTCGGCACGACGAAGGGCCAGATGGTCCAGGTGAACTTGGCCGCGTCGACCGGGCTGCACACCGCGGCCGAGTTCCGGAACCTGGTCATCAGACAGGTCAATGGCGGCATCGTGCGTCTTGGTGACGTTGCAAACGTCACGCTCGGTGCAGACGACTACCAATCCTCGGCAACGTTCGATGGCAAGCAGGGCGTCTATATCGGCATTCAGACCGCGCCCTCGGCTAATCTGCTCAGCGTAATCAGCGCCGTAAAAGCGAAGCTGCCCACGATCGAGGTTCAGTTGCCCACCGGGCTGCACGCTGCGGTGATCTACGACTCGACCGACTTCGTGAACAGCTCGATCCGTGATGTCGCCACCACCCTGTTCGAGGCGCTCGTCATCGTCACGTTCGTTGTCTTCGCCTTCCTCGGTTCGCCGCGCTCGGCCGTGATTCCGGTGGTGGCGATTCCGCTGTCCCTTGTGGGCACTTTCGCGATGATGCTGGTCTTCGGCTTCTCCATCAACCTGCTGACGCTTCTCGCCTTGGTTCTGGCGATCGGTCTGGTGGTGGACGATGCGATCATCGTGGTTGAGAACGTCAACCGCCACCTTGAGACCGGTACGCGCCCGCGTGAGGCGGCGATCCAGGCGGCGCGCGAGTTGGGCGGACCGATCATCGCGATGACCGCCGTGCTGGTCGCGGTCTATGTGCCGATTGGTTTCCAGAGCGGCCTGACCGGCGCGCTGTTCACCGAATTTGCCTTCACCCTGGTGGGTGCCGTAACCGTGTCGGCGATCATCGCCCTGACGCTAACACCAATGTTGTGCTCATTGATGCTGCGTCCGCATCAGGCCGGCGCAAAGGGCTGGGAGAGCCGCTTGCTGGCGGCAATTGATTGGGTGTTCAGCCGGCTGCGCCGCGGCTACGAACGGCTGCTGCGCTCCAGCCTAGCGACCTTGCCCGTCACAATGGTCTTCGTGGTGATTGTGTTTGGCGGTCTTTATTTCCTCTACACCACGTCTGCCAGTGAACTGGCGCCGCAGGAGGATCAGGGCATCGTTATCGTGCAGCCGACCTCTGCACCGGACGCGACGCTGCAGCAGAAGCTACTGTTCGGTCGGCAAGTTGAGCAGATGATGACCGCGTTGCCCGAGGCGGAGCACACCTTCCAGGTGGAGGGCCCGGGCCCAGTCCGTCGGCGGCGTGACATTGGAACCCTGGAACCAGCGTACCCGCACCGCAACGACGATCCAGCGCGCTTTGCAGCAGGAATTAAACACGATTGCGGGCCAGCGCATCGTCGCCTTCCAGTCGCCTTTGTTGCCGGGCGCGAGCGGTCTGCCGGTCCAGTTCGTGATCGAATCGAGCCAGCCGCTGCTTCAGCTCAATGACGAATCGCAGCGCTTCCTGAGCGAGGCGCAGAAAAGCGGGTTGTTCATGTTCCTGGATAGCGACCTCAAATATGATATGCCGCAACAGACGGTGCAGATCGATCGCAAGAAGGCGGCCGAACTCGGCCTGACCGTCAACCAAGTCGGCAACGCGCTGGCCAACGTGCTCGGTGGCGGGTACGTCAACTACTTCAGCCTCGGCTCGCGCTCCTACAAAGTCATTCCGCAGGTCGCGCAGATCCACCGGCTCAACCCCGATCAGCTTCGGAGCTATCCGATCGCCGCGGTCAACAGCATTCCCGTACCACTGTCGGCCGTGGCGACGCTGCACGCGCAGACGGTGCCGGAATCGCTGAACCACTTCCAGCAGATGACTGCCGCAACGATCTCAGGCGTCGCCGCGCCCGGGGTGACGCAGGATCAGGCACTGACTTATTTGCGGGATCTGGCCAAGCGCACGCTGCCGTCCTCCGTGACGCTGGACTACGCGGGACAGTCGCGCCAGTACGTGCAGGAATCCAGTGGCTTCCTGGTCACCTTCGGCTTCGCGTTGATCATCATCTTCCTGGCGCTCGCAGCGCTATTCGAGAGCTTTCGCGATCCGCTGATCATTCTGGTTTCCGTGCCGATGTCGCTGGCGGGCGCTTTGCTCTTCATCAATCTGGGCGTCGGCGGCGCGACGCTGAACACTTACACGGAGGTCGGCCTGGTGACGCTGATGGGCCTCATCAGCAAGCACGGCATCCTGATGGTGGAGGTGGCCAACGAGGAGCAGGCCGCCGGCAAGACCAAGCGCGAGGCGATCGTCGCGGCCGCCGGCATCCGGCTGCGGCCAATCTTGATGACCACGGCGGCCATGGTGCTGGGGGTGATCCCGCTGATAACGGCCTCCAGTGCCGGTGCCGCATCGCGTTTCAATACGGGCCTGGTGATTGCGACCGGCCTTGCGATCGGCACTCTATTTACCCTCTTCGTAGTGCCTGCAGTTTATGTTGTGCTGGCCGCGAGGCACAATCAAACGAAAGGTTAGGAGAGGTTAGGGTGCACTCGCCATCGGGAACGACGAGGCATGACGGCCCTGGCGAGACGACTCGACCTGTCCAGCCCAGTCCACACATGGCACTCGGCGCGCTGGTGCATGCCGGAATTCACGGCATACGTCGGAGCAGCCTACTAAAGCGTCGACTAGTCTACCTAACGTCCAGTCGGGGATCCGAACCCTATTAGCGTCGTGAGAGGGTCGGGAATCGAGTTCGGTATAACTGGCATCGTGTCCCCGCAACCATCTTGACTTGCACACAGAACGCTTCGGCAACACCGGAGCGCGCACCCTCGGCCAAGCGCAGGATCGCGGCCAATTCGCCGCGCACCTCGATCCGCGACCGGCCGTCCTCCGGCACCAGCGTGATCGAATCGACCAGCGCCCGGATCACGTCCCGCGCCGCCGCGGCGTCGTCGCGCGCCAACATGGCCGACAGTGTCGCCACCTGTTGGCGATAGACCTCGGCCAGGTTTGGATGCAGCCGCGGGGCAGGGGCGACGGCCACGGCCAAGTCCGATTCCAGCGCAATGCGCCGCTCATCGAGGTGTGTCAGCCGGTCCCGGACGGCGGCGGCCGGCGTGCCGTCGGCGAGCCCGCCGACGAGGCACTCGATGACCTGGCCACCTTGCGAAGCTCCGCCCGCTTGGCGTCCTGGTCCGCCGACCCCGCGGCCTGCAGCCGGTTCCATTCGGCCGTGAATGCCTCGACGAACGCCTTGAACAGGTCCGGGTCCATCAGGCGATCGCGGAGCGCGCGCAGCACGTCGTGCTCGAGCGTGTCGCGGCGCATGGTCAGCAGGTTGGTGCAGCCGGCCGGCCCCTTCCTCTGGACCGATAGGTGATTCGTTCCACAGGGGTTAAGCGGTCGCGAAATACCTCCCTATCAGCTTACGCGCCGCGGCGTCCCGGTCGACGCAGGCCATGGCGTATGGCTCCCGCATGCGGTTTCGGCGCCACGGGCGCTCACGGTTCCACTAGGGGAAACTGGATGCCCAAGAGAAACCAAGGCATTCAGTTCGCGACCTTCCCCGAGACCGTGGTCGCGAACCAGCTCGATCCTGCAATCGTGGCTGCCGACATCCGTCATCCGCTTACTCGATCCAGATATCGAACAAACAGGCGGTGTAGCCGCGTATAAGACTGAGATGGGATGACGCCGTTGCAAGGGCTTCCTGTGTTCCCGGAGCTTGTTGACGAGTAGGACTGGGCGATTGCAATTGATTGCAAATCGAGGCCGCTATCTTTCCACAAATAGGCGAAAGGCTTAGCCGTTCAGCAAGCTGATCGTCTGTAAGCCAAGTGGGATGCTGGGCATCAACGAGGTTCATCGGAAACTGCTCTGCCGGGCGGGTGACGCCTAATGGCCTTCGCGGAGTGCTTGCTAGCTTTCCAGAGCACACGCAGGGCGCGCAAAAAAGCAGCTATTAGCGACGCGGCCAGGCTGGTGGGACCCAGCGCAAACCTGGAAGGCTTGGGGGACCACCCTGCTCGGCACCCTTCCGGAGATCATCGATCCAGAGGCGGAAAACTGCGCGGTGGTTCACGCTTACAAACACGCGGTAAAGCTCGAGCCGCTGGCGCCGTCTGTGGCGGAATGCGGCGCCGGGCTAGGCCGCTATCAGCCGCTGTGAGCGGTTTCGAGAGCTCGCTCGGATCGCCTTTTCGGGAGCAACGCTTATCCGGTCGGGAAGCCTCGCCCATTGGTCGGCCGGCGGGTTTTGCAATTGATTGCACGAGAACAGATGAACGCCTCTTCCAGGTTGGTCTCGCCCGCCTGTTCCAGCATGTGCTGCAGCGTGCCGCGGGCGATGACCTTGCGGTCGTCCATGGCCATGAGCTAGTCGATGTAGGCGGTGGCGACCATCACGCTCATCTGCGGGGCGGCGCGCGGATCGAGTTAATCAGGTCCCAGGAGTGACCGCGCGACAGCGGGTCGACGCCGCGCGGGCGGGACGGTGAAGGTCGTTGGGCCACGTTGCGTCGATCGAGGGGCCGGGCAGCCCGCCGGCCGCGAGCGACAGCGCGATCACGATGACCGCGGTTGAACGAGATGACATCAGAACTCTCCGCCAGGCGTCGGCCGGTTCACCATTCTATGGAAGAAAGGGAGCGGCACTAAGCGCGCGGCACAGGCGAAGCGGGAGGAGTCTGACGGTTCATTCGACTTGCCACCGCTGATGAGATGACGGCATCCGGCGCCATCCGTTTCCACTACACCCGCCCGCCTACCACTGCAGCTCCGGGACGCGTCTGAAAGGGTAGTCCGGTTCGTGGTAGTCGTGCGGATCCTGCCGCTTTGGCAGCTTGACCTTGTCGTGCGGCAGGTCTTTGTACGGGATCTGCCGCAGCAGGTGGGAAATTATGTTCAGCCGGGCGCGCCGCTTGTCGTCGGACTCAACACGGAACCAGGGAGCCCAAGAGGTGTCGGTGGCGGCGATCATCTCGTCCCGTGCGCGCGAATAGTCATACCAGTGGCGATATGACTCCAGATCCATCGGCGAAAGCTTCCAGATCTTGCGACCGTCATGGATCCGTCCCTCCAGCCGGCGGGTCTGCTCCTGCTGGCTCACCTCCAGCCAATACTTTACCAGGATAATTCCGGACTCAACGACCAGCCGCTCTGCGTTCGGTGTGATTTCGAGAAAGCGTTTCACGTCGTCTTCGGAGCAGAAACCCATCACCCGTTCCACGCCAGCGCGGTTGTACCAACTGCGATCGAAGATCACGATCTCCCCGGCGGCCGGCATGTGGCCCAGATAGCGCTGCACGTACATCTGTGACTTTTCGCGCTCGGTCGGCGCGGGTAGCGCGACCACTCGAAAGACGCGTGGGCTGACCCGCTCGGTGATCGCCTTGATGGTACCGCCCTTGCCGGCGCCGTCACGTCCCTCGAATACGACGCACACCTTCAGGCCGGCGTGCACGACCCAGCGCTGCAGCTTCACCAGTTCGACATGCAGCCCCGCCAAAGCCTCGGTGTACGCGCGACCCGATAACTTGCCGGTAGGCTCATCCGCAACGGTAGTTGCGTCCCCACTTGTTCCACCGTTTCGAGGTTTTTCTTTCGCAGACACTGCAGCCTCCTCCCCACGATCGGATCAGCACCGCGTCCAACTATCGGTCGTTTCGTCTGGCCGATCCGCTGTTTGGCCCTTGTTCTACGATGGAAATTGATGTGATCCAATACCAAACGCGACCAATTTCAGTCGTGCGAGCCCCCAGCGCCGATGCTGCTTACGCTGCCGGGCGGCCGGATTGGGAGCGGTCTAGCAGTAAGTGTCCACTCATGGACGATGCCAGCCAAAGCCGCAGCGCGCGGCGTCCGCCATCCTGGGCTGACCAGCGGCCGGTCGACAGCCGCATCGATCATGCGGGAGGTCGGTCATGGCGCCCGAGGTCGTGGCGGATCATCGTGTCGCTCAACAATCCGCCGCTACTAGAGTCAGGCATGC
>CAYSTX010000113.1:0-10985 GCA_964434035.1 uncultured Acetobacteraceae bacterium | reverse complement strand
CGCTATCGTCAGGGCGACCGACTGATAATCATCAAGGACGGCGACGCGCATTACTGATCCTAGCTGGAAGGCGGTTCGAATGCCAAAGGCTCGCGCGACCAGGGGCGGGGCTCGCGCGGGAGAAATCGCCGTGTGGTCGTGTTTCACATTTATGTGATTTCGGCAGATACGAGGCGTCGTATCGCTGGACATCATCCGATGCCAGATGTTGGGCGCACACCGGGTCCGGCGGCAGTTCGGCGGTCCGACTTCCACCCGCCGGTTAGACCCCCCGGGGCTCACGCAGCGGCACGGGGCAATTGTCCAGTCATTGTGAATTAAGTCACAGTGCTGGCAGTCCCCGAGGGTACCCATAGAACCCTCTAAAGGTTCCATCTGGGACCAATCCGTGTGCGCAACTTTGGTTTGGATGCCATGTTCTCACGCGCCGAGTTCGAACTCGCCGTCAAGGACGCACTTCGCCACTACGCACGCGCGGATTTGCTCGCAGGTAATCCGTTGCTTCATGCGCAGGTGTTGCAACAGCGCAACTCCGAGGTGACGATACAAAGCCTGCGAGCGATGCTTGCCGAAACCGCTGAGACCTTGTTCGCCAATTCGCGCGACCAGAAACTCTATCGCGTCCTGGACCTCACCTACCTCAATCCGGCTCCAAAGCAGGAAGCCGCCGCGGATCGGCTCGGACTGCCGTTCAGCACCTATCGTCGTCAGCTGACCTCCGGCGTTGGCCGCGTCATCGATTGGCTGTGGCAGCAAGAGGAGGAAGCGGTCCATCGGGCGCACTCGACGGAGCGGGCGATCACTCCCCAGAGCAGTGGCGTCGATACGACCCCATGCCGCCTGTCGATCGTTGTACTCCCGTTCCTCAACCTGTCGCATGATCCCTGTGCGGAACATATTGCCAACGGAATCGTTGATAGCCTAACGACCGATCTCTCCCGCACGCTGCCAGGCGGCACGGTGATCTCCCGCTCCACCGCGTTCAGCTACAAATCCCGCGCGATGTCGGCTCGCCAGATCGGCCAGGAACTGAAGGTGCGCTATGTCCTCGAAGGAAGCGTGTTGGCGGAGGCCGGCCGCATCCGGATCAACGCCCAGCTCGTCGACTCGCAGACGGATGAGCATCTTTGGGCCGAGCGCTTTGACAAGGAGCGCCTGGACATATTGCAAATACAGGACGAAGTCGTCGCCCGCCTGACGCGCAGCGTTGGCGTCGAGATGGTGCGTCATGAAGCCGAGCGCAGTCGCCGCCGCTGCGGCAACGATTGCGACGCCGCCGACTTGGTTCTGCGCGGAAATGCGCTGGGGGCCGACGTGCCGCGGAAGGAAAACGCGGCGGAAGCGGTGGCTCTGTTCAAGAAGGCGCTGACGCGCGACCCGGATAATATCGGTGCACTGGTCGGCCTTGCCGCACAACGCACCTATCAAATTTTGAATAATTACGTGACCGCCAATCGCGAAGAACTTCTCGACGAAGCCGAGGCTCTGATCGTTCGGGCAATGGCCTTGGCTCCGGACCGTCTTAGCGTGCTGAAAGCGCGAGCGGTGCTACTGCGGGCACGCGGACGGTTCGAGGAGGCCATCGTCGCGGCAAAATCGGTTATCGCGCTGAATCCTGGCGAGCCGACCGCGTACCGCGAGTTGGGGGCGAACAATCTTTACCTTGGTGCGACCCGGAAGGCTGTCGACTACTTTCGTCACGCCGATTGTATCGCACCGCGTGATCGTACGCGCTGGACGTGGCTCCAGGGACTTGGTCGCGCGCTGATGCAATTGGGGCGGGATGCTGAGGCGGTCGAGATAATGCGCGTCGCCGTCCACGAGAACGGTAACCTGGTGTCGGCACGAGCATATCTCATTGCTGCCGAAACATTGGTCGGCAATGCTGACCGCGCGAAACGGCACCTGCTCGAACTTGCCGAGCTCGATCCGGGCCTCACCATCAAACGATTTGTCGAAGAGCGCTATCCAGTTCCGCCAGCCGCGATCAGTCCGATTTACTGGCAGGAGAATGAGCGCATCCTCGAGGCCCTCCGGTGCGCCGGCATGCCGGACCAATAAGGCACGGCCGCCCTCGCTTGATCAGATAATGAGCAGATTTCGGTCCAGGCGCTGAACTGCTGACCGGCCCAAACGCCCTTTGCCGCGAACTGCGGCAGAGCGGTGTGGGGTGATCAGCGTGAAACACGGCCGCCGCTCGACCGCGCTTTTCAGAACCGCCGTCGGTGTGCTGCGCACCATCTGGCGCGTGGTTCTCGACGGTTCCGCCATGTACGGGGCCGGCCTCTATGGCCGCTCTTGGGCGGAGCTCGTGGAACTGGATGCAGCAGACGCATCGGACGCGGAAGCATCTCATGCGGACCGCACCGCGCTGCCGATCGACTGGCCAACGCATGCCGATGGTCGCCGTTCCATGAAGTCCATTGAGCAGTGTTCGGGCAGATTTTGGTCTGGTGACTGAACATACGTGTGCGCGATCACGTCGATGGAGCCGGAACACTGGATTCCTGCCCACAACACAAACCGCGATCCGAGGAAGTTCGTAATGATACCGCAAAGCCTGACTGCAGAGCGCACCACTCTCCCGACGTCATCGCCACAAGCCCATTCCACGAGCAGCCGCGTAGTGCGCTTCGTCCCCGTCGATAGACTCCTCAGCACACTGTCGATCTGGCGAGCCCGCGCGAGGCAACGGCAGGCGCTGTCAATGCTCAGCGATTATCACCTGGGCGATATCGGCTTGACGAGGGCGGACGTCGACGAAGAGGTGAGGAAGCGATTTTGGCAGGCGTGATCCGCGGCGATCGATCCACCTCGCCGATCAAACTCATCGCCGATCTCCGTTAGTTTCCGTGCCCTATCCCGCCGAAATTCACCGTGACGACAGGGTCATTCGAGACCGCGGGTCGACGGCCCTGCCGCCCTAATCAAGGAGTGAAACCAATGACACGTGCCATCATCGCAACCGCCATCGCCCTCGCACTGTCGGGTGCCACAGCCTACGCGGGGAGTGACGCCTATCCGGACCCCGTTGCGCGTCCGGTCTACGCGCAGCAGGTGCTGCGTGACACCGGCAGCGAAAACGGCCCCACCTTTGGCCCTGGTCAGACCCAGGTGATCGCTGGGGATAGCGACCTTCTGCCCGCGAACGGCTCGGACGGCATCGTGCAGTCCGCCAACTCGGTGCCGGCGAGCACGATCTACGGCACGACCGCCTTCGCCAACGCGGCGCATGGTCAAAGCTCCCACCAGGTCGCGGGCGGCGCCGCCAAACCGCGCGGCTGATTGCTGCGCCGGACTGCACCTGAAAAGGGGGTCGGTCGGTTTCGACCGGTCCCTGTTTCAGATCGCACACGGCGCGCGGCTCACGGCCTGCTGCACTGAAACACCACCGTCCGGGTTCCGTCGGCATTGGTGATAATGTTCGAAACGGCTTGCTGCGAGCCGTTGTTGATGCAATAGGCCTGCGCGCTCCGCGACGCGTCCAGCAATTGCTGATCCGTGCGGTCGGTGTAAGTCAAGTTGGGGCCGACCGGCGCCTGCTGCACAACCTGCGTCGCCGCCGGGACGCACTCGAACTGCACGATCCGGCCACCGTCCGGACTGGCCGCGAAACTCGCGGGGCGCGGCACGGCGTGGTACTGCGTGCAGAAGTTCGATGCGGCCCGATTGACCTGAAGCAGCTCCTGATCGGTGTGATACCGATAAGCGGTCGTCGGATTGCTTGCCTGAATCTGCTCGGGCGCCGTCGCGTATCGTGGCGCGCAGGCCGCGATCAACAGCAGCGACAGCGACGCGGTCGCCCCTGCAGGTGCGATCAGCAGTCGACGCGCGTTGGCAATCATCGCGGGATGTCCCTTCGTTCACCGCTACGGCGGTCGATCCGACGATGCGGTGGTCCGCACCGATAACGAAAGCCCCCTGCGACAGTTCCAGAACTGGCTCGTTCTGACGCTACGGTTGAACTGGAGCCGCATTCAGACCAAGGCGCGGAACGCTCGGGCACCGTGCTTGCTAGCTCAAGTGCCGTGCAGGCGGCGCTGGCCGAACCGGTCGCCGAGGCGGCAGAATAGCGGGCCACCAACCCCACACCCCTTCCCGACCGAGGCATCATGCACGACCCAGAGACACTCGACGCGCTGATTGACGCCGGCGCCGCGGCACTCGGCCTGAAGATCGACCCGGCCTGGCGCGAGACGATCCGGCTCCATCTCGGCATCTCGCTCGATCTCGCCGCCTCCGTCGACGCGTTCGCACTGCCGGACGACGCCGACCCCGCGCCGGTCTTCACGGCATGACGCGCTGGAGCACGGCGGCGGAGATCGCCGCCGCAATCCGCGACGGCAGCACGCGCGCGGCAACGACGGTCGAGACGGCGCTGGCTGCGATCGCCGCCGACAACCGGTCCCTTGGCGCGTTCACCTCCATCACCGCCGACCGCGCCCGCTCCCGCGCCGCGTCGGTCGATGCGGCGGAAACCAAAGGCCCCCTTGCCGGCGTGCCGTTCGCGGTCAAGAACCTGATCGACCTCGCCGGACTGCCGACCCGCGCCGGCTCGCGCATCAATCGCGACCATCCACCGGCCGCGCGGGACGCAGCACTGGTCCGGCGGCTTGAGGCTGCGGGCGCGATCTGCGTCGGCGCGCTCAACATGGGCGAATATGCGTACGACTTCACCGGCGAGAACCGCCACGATGGCCCGTCGCGCAACCCACACGACTATGCGCGCATGACCGGGGGCTCGTCGGGCGGCTCGGGCAGCGCGGTCGCGAGCGGGCTGGTGCCGCTGGCACTCGGATCGGACACCAACGGCTCGATCCGCGTGCCGGCGTCGTTCTGCGGCATCTTCGGGCTGAAGCCGACCTACGGCCGTCTCACGCGCGCCGGCAGCTTTCCCTTTGTCTCGAGCCTCGATCATCTCGGGCCACTTGCCCGCTGCGTCACCGATCTCGCGCTGTCCTACGACGCGATGCAGGGCGCGGACCCTGACGATCCAATCTGCGCCGATCGCGCCGTCGAACCGGTGGCGGGCGTGCTGGACCGTGGCGCGGATGGACTGCGCATCTCGGTCGCCAACGGCTACTTCAATACCGGCGCCGGACCGGAGGCGCTGGCGGCCACCGCCGCAATCGCCGACGCGCTCGGGGCGACGCGAACGGTCTCACTGCCCGAGGCCGCCCGCGCCCGCGCCGCCGCCTATGTCATCACGACGACAGAGGGCGCCGCGCTGCATCTCGATCGGCTGCGCGCGCGGGCTGCCGAGTTCGACCCCGACGTGCGCGACCGGCTCATTGCCGGCGCACTGGTTCCCGCACCGCTTGCGGTGAAGGCGCAGAAGTTCCGCCGTTGGTATCGAACGCAAGTATTGCGACTGTTCGACGAGGTCGACGCGATCCTCGCGCCGGCGACACCTATGACCGCGCCGCTGATCGGGCAGAAGACATTCGAGTTGGACGGCAAGGAGGTGCCGTTGCGGCCGAACATAGGCATCTACACGCAGCCGATCTCCTTCATCGGCCTTCCCGTCGTCGCCGTTCCCGTTCCGGGTGACGGGCTGCCGATCGGCGTGCAGATCGTCACAGCGCCCTGGCGCGAGGATCTGGCGCTCCGCATCGCGTACGATCTCGAAAGGCGCGGCGTCGTTCGCGCGCCGAGGCCGGTGGCGCGGTGATGGAGATCAACCTGCCGGAGCCGCACGCCGAGCTGACATCTGCTTTCCATCGCTACGAAACGGCGCTGACGACGAACGACACCGCAACGCTCGACGCGCTGTTCGCCGATGGTCCGCTGACGATCCGCTACGGCACGGCGGAGATTCTGTACGGCAAGGATGAGATCAACGCCTTCCGTGCCGCCCGCCCCGCCGTTGGCCTCGCCCGGCGTCTCGGCCGCACGGTCATCACGACGTACGGCCGCGATTTCGGCACCGCATCCACGCTCTTTTATCGCGACACGGCCCCGCGCAAGGTTGGGCGGCAGATGCAGACGTGGGTCCGCTTTCCCGACGGCTGGCGCGTCGTCGCCGCTCACGTGAGCGTGATCGACAAGCCATAACGCGGGTTACCTTCCCCTCACTCGCGTGCGCGGCGAGACATCTCGATCAAGCACGCGTGAGCAACGGGTTTTCGGGGCCGAATCAACGTTTTGTTGATGGGGAAGATTGTTGCGGATTGTCGAAGCACCCGCTTAACGTGAACACGCGGTAACCACCACGGTTATCCGTTTGGCTACCGACACCAGTTTGCTTTCAGATGAAACCCGTCGAGCGGGCAAAAACAGGGAGAAGTACGATGAATCCGGGGTTGAGCGCGCGGTCAGCGATGATCGCGGCGATGTTGTCGTGTACAGTTGCTACGACGGCGACCGCCGCGCCAATATACAGCCTGTTCGACACGATTGCCGTGCCGACCACGGCCGCCAACGTTCAACCCGGCGGTGCCCTCACGAGCTTCGACATCAGCTTCGTCGATGATAGCAAAGGCTTCTACTATCTTGCCGATCGATCGAACGCGGCCGTCGATATCATTAACACCACGACGGACAAGGTCGTCGCACAGCCAGGCGGTTTTGCCGGACAGCGGGCGACCACATCGGTATCTGGACCGAACGGCGTGCTGGTCGCCGGCACGACCCTGTGGGCAGGCGACAGCCCCAGCCTGCTCAAGTCGCTCAACGTCTCGAACCCGGCGTCGCCGACGTCGTCGGGCATCCCGGCGATCTTCACCGGCGGCGGCCAATTCCGTGTCGACGAGATGTCCTTTTCGCCGACCACCAACCTGTTGCTGGTAGCAAATAACGCTAACTCGCCGGCCTTTGCGACGCTGGTGAACGCGACGAACGGCCAGATCCTCGTAGGCAACATCACCATTCCGAACTCTCCGCCGAGCGGCGGCCTTGAGCAGTCGGTGTGGGATCCGAAAACCAACACGTTCTTCGTCTCGGTCCCTGCGTATAACGGCACGAACAACCCCGGCGGCGTCTCGGAGATCGATACCGCAGGCCACGTCATCCACAACTTCGACTTCGGGACGATGGGGATTTCGTCGTGCTCGCCGACTGGTCTCGCGATCGGGGCCAGTGGACACTTGGCGGTCGGTTGCGGCAACGCCGGTACACAGACCGTCATCCTCGACCCGACCGCGAACGGTGGGAATGGCCAAATACTGGCGAAGCTCCTCGGCGTCTCTGGCTCGGACGAGCTCTGGTTCGATCCGGCGACAGGGAACTTCTTCGTCACTGGCGTCGACGCCAGCGGCAACCGGATCTTTGCCGTCGTCAGCGACGCGACGAACACGATCCTTTCGACCACGGGGCTACCCAACGTGAATGCGCATTCAATTGCGGTCGATCCGCTGACCGGCCACGTATTTGTGCCTCTCGAAGGGAACCTCCCCGGCGCTCCGGACGCGCTTTGCCCGAACGGATGCGTGGCCGTTTTCGCCCTGTCGACATCGGTGCCGGAACCGTCAACGCTGCCGCTGGGCCTGATGGCGTTGCTCAGCACCGCCGGCGCGTACGTTTGGGTTCGCCGCAAGGGGCGCCACGACTAACCGTCGCGTCGCTTCGAGCACGCGACACAATGCGGGCCACTGACGCGCGACATTAGCGCGCCAGTGGCCTTGCCGCGTCTTATGGTTGCGCCGCCGCATCGTCCCCGAACAGGACGGTCGCGCGTGCCTCCCCGTCGTCGTCATCCGCACAGCCGCGCGCTCGGCGCATCATCGGCTCACACTCGAGCGCGCAGCGAACATGGTTGTCGCCCTTTGCCAACGTTTTGTTGATTTCAAAAGGTGTTGCCGTCGTATCGAACCGCGCATAACATGAACCGCTAGTAACCAACGGTGCTAACCAACGCGTCGACGATACTGGGCTTCTTCAAACGAATCCCCTCAAAGGGGCAAAAAGCAGGGAGTTTGACGATGAATCCGAGGCAGAGCGCGCGATCAGTCACGATCGCGGCGGCATTCTTGTGCGCGGTCGCTTCGACATGCGCGACACCGGCCGCGGCAGCTCCAACTTATGTGTTCGACAAAACGCTCGCCATACCGGACGCGACCACCGCGAATCCCTTTACCGGATACGATCTCGCAACCTTCGACCAAACCAACCAACTGTTCTATCTGACGGACCGGACGTTCAACGCGATCGACGTTTACACGGCCAAGACCGATACATTTGTGGAGCGCATCGGGACCGGGCTGTTTACCGGTAACACGAGCAGTAGCTCTGTCGCCGGCCCGAATGGGATCAGCATCACCAATCTCCCGTCGGGCGGGAAACTGCTGCTCGCCGGAAATGGGCTCAGCAACTTGCTCGCCTTTAATCTCGCCGCTAACGGCCTGACGGTTCAGGACACAAGGGCGATCTCGACCGTGGTCCCGGGTACTACGCCCACCCCGCCAAACCGTGTTGACGGCGTGGCCTATTCGCCAAACGCCAACACCATCCTCGCGGCGAACAACGCGTCCAATCCCGGCTTCCTGACACTCATCAACAACGCGAACAACGCGGTCGTGAAGTCGATCGTTCTGAACGGCACCGGCGGCTATCCGAATGTCGGCGGCAACGGCGTTGAGGCAACGGTGTTCAATACCGGGCGCAACTCGTTCTTCGTAGCCGTGCCGGCGCTGAATGCCGCCGGGACTGGAGCCGGTGGCGTGATAGAAATTGATGCCACCACCGGCGCATTGCTCCACACCTTCGACTTCAACGCCATGGGGCTGGCTGGCGTCTGCAGCCCGACCGGCATGGCGCAGGGCAAGGGCTCCACGGTGTTCGTCGCCTGTAGCGATCCGGCCGCAGGGAAGAGCATCCTCCTCGATCCGAACGCCAACGGAGGCGCTGGGAAACTGACCTCGGTGCCGGGGATCAGCGGTGGCGATCAGGTTTCGTATGATCCGACGACGAACACCTTCTTCGAGGCGGCGCGGTTCCAGCCGGGCGGCCCCGTTCTCGGCGTGGTCGACCCGGTGACGCTTGCCCTTCAAACGCTGCCGATCGGCGGCAACGATCACGGGGTTGCCTGCGACCCGGTGTCGGGCAAGTGCTATGTCCCGACTCAACCGACGACGGCCTTCCCGAACTGTTCCGCCGGATGCATTGGCGTGTTCGCGATCGCGGTGCCTGAGCCAAGCGCGCTGCCGCTGCTGCTGATCGGGACGGCCGCATTGGCGGGCTTCGCCGTGACCCGTCGCCGCGCCTAAATCTCGCCTACCAAGTCGCGTAACGTCGGTCGCCCGGTTTCGCCGGGCGGCCGATTTCGTTTACGCGGCCGCGTCTTCGGCGAATAGCACCGTGACGCGCGCCTCCCCGTCACCAGGGCCAGCCCAAGATGCCAAAGCGGAAGCGTCAGAAACGGCAGCATGATCCCGATCCCGACACGATGGCAGCAACGCGGAAGGGGATGTAAAGAGACACTTTGCGCTTCACCGGGCGTACGCCCCGTTCGGAGGCCTTCGCCCAAGCGCCTAACGGGAGGTGGATATGGTGACCAAGTCGAGCCAAAGGCTGCCTCTAGCTATCGGAATCGGCATGCTGGTCCTGGTAGCCAGCAGTCAGGTTGCGCTGGCCGCAACCATGGTAGGCGTGGTCTTGGAGGATTCGTCCGACGGGGACGACATCAGGGGCATGCAACTCATCCCTTCACCTAATGAGGCCAAGTCTGGAACAATTACCTTCATCGTCGAGAACCACTCGAAGAGCCTTGTCCACGAGATGCTGCTTCTTCAGCGACCGGCAAGCGGAACCCTGCCGTATGATGCTAAGGCGCAGCGCATTATCGAGAATAAAACTGTGAAGCTTGTCGATACGGGCGATATTCAGTCCGGCAAATCGGTGACGAAGACGGCGCGCTTACGACCGGGAATATACGAAATGGTTTGCAATCAGCCGGGCCATTTCAAGCAAGGAATGCACGCGACGTTCACCGTGACACAATGAACCGGCCGCCCACTGCCGGGCTCGTATTACTTTCCCGAGAAACGGCGGACACGACCCACACGAACCACTGACGCCCGCGTCCCGGACACAGGCATCAGTGGACGCGCGTGTCGCCTAGGCGGCGAGCGCCGGGTAGTCCGTGTAGCCGTGCGCGCCGCCGCCGTAGAAGGTCGAGCGGTCGTAGCGGTTGAGCGCCGCGCCTTGGCGGAGACGCTCCGGAAGGTCGGGGTTGGCGATGAACAGGCGGCCGAAGGCGATGGCGTCGGCGCGGCCCTCGGCGATCGCGGCGCTCCCCGTCTCGTGCACATAGCCGCCGGCCGAAATCACTTTGCCGCCGAATGCCGTCTTGAACCGACCCGCCGCGTCCGGCGCGTTCGGGTCGAGCGCGTTGACGTCGCTCTGCTGGTCCGCGCGCGGTTCGACCACGTGCAGGTAGGCGAGACCACGCTTGCCGAGCGCACCCGCCACATAGTCGAACAGCGCGCCCGGATCGCTGTCGCCCATGTCGTTGAACTTGCCCCACGGCGAGACGCGCACTCCGACCCGATCGGCGCTCCACGCAGCTGCCACCGCATCGACCACCTCCAGCAAGAGGCGCGCGCGGTTGGCGATGCTGCCGCCGTATTGGTCGGTGCGGGCGTTGACGCTGTCCTGCAGGAACTGGTCGAGCAGGTAGCCGTTCGCGGAATGCAGCTCGACGCCGTCGAACCCGGCGGCTTTTGCGTTGCGAGCAGCGGCAACGAATTGCGCGACGATGCCCGGGATCTCGTCCGTTTCGAGCGCGCGCGGCGTCTCGAACGGCACCGGCGCGAAATTCGCATCCATGTGCACGCCCGAGACCGGACGCGCCGAGGACGAAACGGGCCGCGCGCGGCCCGGACGCATCGACGAGTGGGAAACGCGGCCGGTGTGCCAGATCTGCGAGACGATCAGCCCACCTTTCGCGTGCACCGCGTTGGTGATGGCGCGCCAGCCCTCGATCTGCGCCGCACTATAAATGCCCGGCGCGCCGGGATAGCCGCGCGCGTCCTCGCTGATGTCGGTCG
>CAYSTX010000112.1:5330-11064 GCA_964434035.1 uncultured Acetobacteraceae bacterium | reverse complement strand
TCCGGGCCGATGACGCGCTCAACACTGGAGTGGCTGATGTCGCGCTCATGCCACAGCGTCACGTCTTCCAGCGCGGGGACGACGGCCGCGCGGACGATGCGGGCGAGGCCCGTCAGGTTCTCGCTCAAAACTGGGTTGCGCTTATGGGGCATCGCGCTGCTGCCCTTCTGCCCCGGATGGAAATACTCCTCCGCCTCCCGCACCTCGGAACGTTGCAGGTGCCGCACCTCGGTCGCGAGCCGCTCGACGCCGGCGGCGACGATGGCGAGCGCCGCAAAGAAGGCCGCGTGCCGGTCGCGCGGAATCACCTGCGTCGACACCGTCTCGGGGACGAGGCCGAGGGCGCGGGCGACGTGTTGCTCGACCGACGGCGAGACATGCGCGTACGTCCCGACCGCGCCGGACAGCGCGCAGACGGCGATTTCGGCCCGCGCCGCGACCAGCCGTGCCCGGTTGCGGGCGAACTCGGCGTAATGGCCGGCGAGCTTGAGGCCGAAGCTGGTTGGCTCGGCATGGATGCCGTGGCTACGGCCGATCGTCAGCGTGTGGCGATGCTCGAGCGCACGCGTCCGCAGCGCCGCCAACACGGCGTCGACATCGGCAATCAACAGATCGGCCGCCTGCGTCATCTGCACCGATAGGCAGGTGTCGAGCACGTCGCTGCTGGTGAGCCCGAGATGGACGAAGCGCGACGCCTCGCCGATCCCCTCGCCGAGCCAGGTGAGGAACGCGATCACGTCGTGGCGGGTCTCGCGCTCGATCGCGTCGATCCGCTCGAGGTCGTCTTGCGTGATTTTGGCGACACGGGCCGCGCCGCGCTCACGGATCGTCTTGGCCGCGTCCGCCGGCACGTCTCCGGTCGCGACCATCGCCTCGGCCGCCAGCGCCTCGATCTCGAACCAGATGCGGAAGCGGTTTTCGGGAGACCAAATCGCGGCCATTTCGGGGCGCGTGTAGCGGGGGACCATCGGGGCACTCCAGGCTCAGGGCAAAGGTGAGCGTTGACTTGGCCGTGTGGCGGTTGCGATGGCAAGCCCGGTCGGCGATCTAGGGTCGATGACCGCACCGGACGTTACCGCCCTGCTGCACGATCTGCCGGCCCTGCTGCAGGTCGTGATGATCGACGTCGCGCTCGCGGGCGACAATGCGGTGGTCGTCGGCCTGGCGGTCGCGGGCCTGCCGCGGCGCCAGCAGCGACCGGCGATCATCTTCGGCGTCGCTGGGGCAACGGTGATCCGTGTCGTCCTTGGCGCGGTCACGCTTCAGCTGCTCGAAATAATCGGCCTGCTGCTCGCAGGCGGCCTGCTGCTGCTTTGGGTCTGCTGGCGGATGTACCGCGAGCTGCGCGGCTCCGCCCATCACAGCGCCGGGACGGCACACCACAAAACGCTGACGCAGGCGATGGTGCAGATCGTGCTGGCCGACCTGTCGATGAGCCTCGACAATGTGCTCGCCGTGGCCGGTGCCGCCGAGGGGCGCGTCTGGGTGCTCGTCACCGGGCTTGTGCTGTCGGTCGCGCTGATGGGTCTCGCGGCCGGGCTGATGGCCCGCTTGCTCGGGCGGTACCGTTGGGTCGGGTGGGTCGGCCTCGCGATCGTGTTCTATATCGCGCTGAAGATGATCTGGGAGGGCGGCCACGAGGTTGCCGGCGCGCTCCCGCCCGGTCTCCGTCCGGACGCTCTGCTCGAGGCTCTCAGCCACGTGTTCCGCTAGCTCGCGCGAAGTTCACGCGGGCCGCGCATCGCGGCTTCACGGCGCGGCATTCAAGCGATACGATTTCGAGGTCGCGACAAAAGGCGACCAAAGCGGTCCAAAGCGGCCGCCGAAAACGGATGCGGGAGGATGGGTCGATGAGGATCAGCAGGCGAGCGATGTTGCGCGCCGCGGGTGGCGCCGTCGCAATGCGCGCCGCTGCGGGGCACGCGGCGGACGACGGTGATCTGAAGGCGCTCTATGAGGCCGCCAAGAAAGAAGGCCAGTTGAGTTGGTATTCCGGCATTCTGGACCAGCCGATCTGCGTCAAGGTCGGCGACGCGTTCACGAAGAAATATCCCGGCATTAGCGTCAACGCGATCAAGACGACGTCGCAGGTCGCGTTCCAGCGGCTGATGCAGGACCTCAGCGCCGGCGCGCCGCAATCGGACGTGTTCACCACGACCGATGTCGGCCACATCACCTACCTCATCGGCAAGGGGCTGCTCGTCAAATACGTCGCGCCGGATAAGTCCGGCATGGTCCCGTCGCTGCGTGATTTCACCAAGGACGGCTATTCGCAGGTGAGCTGGGTCGGGCTTGTCACCATCCTCTACAACAACCGCAAGGTGACGGCCGAAGAGGCGCCGAAAGATTGGCCGGATCTCACTAACCCGAAATGGAAGGACAAGATCGCGTTCGGTAGCCCGAACTATAGCGGCCTCGTCGGCGTCTGGATGGTCGCGATGGAAAACCGTTACGGCTGGGACTATTTCGAGAAGTTGAACAAGCTCAACCCGCTGATCGGCCGCTCGATCGACGACGCGAACGCGGTGCTCAATTCAGGCGAACGGGTCGTTGCCGCCGGAAACCCGGCGAGCGCCATGCGGAGTGCGGCGCGCGGAAACCCGCTGTCCGTCAACTACCCGACATCCGGCACGCTCGCCTCGCCGTCGCCGTCGACGATCATCAAGGGATCGCGCAACCCGAACGCGGCGAAGCTGTTCATGAACTTTCTCGCCGGGCCCGAATACTCAGCAATCCTGTCGGAGAACTTCGAGCAGCCGATGCGTGCGGACGTGCCGCCGCCGAAAGGGGCGAAGTCGATCGCCGACCTGAACATCTTCGCGCCGACCATCGACCAGATCGGCCAGCAGCTGCCGCCCGGCAAGGAGCGTTGGCGGGACACGTTCGGCGGATGATCGTACGGCGTCCGGCGGGACAAAGCGCGCGGGGTTTGATCGGATGAGCTTGGCGCAAACGCGACCGAGCGCACGTGCGTCGCTCGGTCTTTGGGGCCATGCGCGCGCCCGCATCCGGCGGTTCGAGCCGGCGACCCTGATATGGGTCACGGCCGCCGCTTCACTCGTTTTCCTGGTAGTCGGGCCGGCCGTCCGGCTGGTGCTCGCGAGCATTCAGGACGGGGGGACCGGCGCGCTGACGCTGCACAACTACGTCGTCGCGTATGGGCAGGCGCGCGGTCTCCTCGCACTCGGCAACACGCTGCTGTACGCGATCGGGGTCGTGCTGTTGGCGGCGACGTTCGCAATCCCGATGGCGTGGGGCGTCGCGCGGACGGATATGCCGGCCAAGGGGCTGGTGCGGGCGCTGGTGCTCGGCGCGTTCGTGACGCCGCCATATCTCGGCGCGATCGCCTGGATTCTGCTCGCGGGACCGAATGCGGGGTGGATCAATCGGGCATGGATGGCGCTGACCGGCGCGTCGGAGGGGTTTGCCAATATCTACAGCTTCGGCGGCCTCATCCTCGTCACGGCGCTCTATTCGTTTCCGTATATCTTCATCTTCACCGCCGATGCGCTCGAGCGTGTGTCGTCGGAGATGGAGGAGGCGTCGCACATCCTCGGCGCCAGCAGCATGCGCACGATTACGCGGATCACGCTGCCGCTGGTGACGCCCGCGATCCTTGGCGGCGCCATCGTCGTGTTTCTCGACACGGTCGCCCTGTTCGGAACACCCGCAATCATCGCCCTGCCGGCGCGGATCAAGGTGATGACGCTGGTGCTCTGGCAGTATTTCGCGTTTCCGGTGCGAACGGAGGTGGCGGCCGCGTATGCGATCCCGCTCATCCTGATCACGGTCGCGCTGTTCGCCGCGCAGCGGACCTATCTCGGCCGCAAGGGTTATGTCGCGCTCACCGGCAAGGGCGGCTCGCGGACACCGATGCAGCTCGGCAAGTGGCGCTGGGTGATGTTCGGCTACGCGTTCATGGTCTTGTCGATGTCGGTGCTGCTGCCATACGCGGCGCTGGGACAGGCGGCGTTCAGCCGGGCGTGGGGGCTTGGCCTCTCGTACGGTAACCTGACGATCGGTAATTTCCGCTACCTGCTCGTCACCGATCCGGCGGCGCGGCAGACGATCCTTCACACGTTCGCTTTTGCGGCGTGCGCGGCTACGTTCGCGGTGGGGCTCGCGCTGCTGGTCGCCTATGTCGTCAGCCGCCGGGCGCTGCGCGGCGCCGGAATCCTCGGCTTCCTGTGCATGGCGCCGATCGTCATCCCCGGCATCGTGCTCGCGATCGGGTTCTACGCGGCCTGGGCGCCGCCACCGCTGGCGCTCTACGGCACGGCGGCAATCGTTGTCTTCGGCTTCACCGCGCGCTATCTGCCGGTCGCCTACACGAGCTGTCTTGCCGGCATGCGCGCGCTGAACCCTGAGATGGAAGACGCGGTGCGCATCCTCGGCGGCGGACGGCTGCGGGCGATCACGCGCGTGGTGGCACCACTGCTGAAGACGACGCTCGCCGGGGCCTGGCTACTCGTCTTCATTCCGGCCGCGCGCGAGCTCAGCACCGCGATCTTTCTGGTCAGCGCGAAGACGCGCGTGATCTCGGTGATGATGCTCGACCTCAGCGAGAACGGCAGCTTCGAGACGCTCGCCGCGCTCGGCTTCTTTCTGCTCGGCGTGACGATTCTGATCGTACTGGTGGGGTATCGGATGCTTGGACGTGATTTCATGTTGAGGCGGTCATGAGCGCTTACGAGGAGGCGGCCCGGCCGCGCCTTTCGCTCGATCAGGTGAGCTGCGTCTTCGGGGACTTCATTGCCGTCGATCGGCTGAACCTCGCGATCGACCCGGGCGAATTCGTCTCGCTCCTCGGCCCGTCCGGCTGCGGCAAGACGACGACGCTCCGCATGATCGCGGGCTTCGTGCGGCCGACTGGCGGCACGATCTCGCTCGACGGCGAGACGATTTCGAGCGCGAACGCCGTGCTGCCGCCCGAGCGGCGCGGCATGTCCATGATCTTTCAGAGCTACGCCATCTGGCCGAACATGACGGTCGCCGAAAACGTCGCGTTCGGCCTCAAGCTCCGCCACGTCGACCGGGAGACGATGCGCGAGCGGGTGACGCGGATGCTCGATACCGTGCGGCTCGGCGCGCTCGCCGACCGTTATCCGGCGGAGCTGTCCGGCGGTCAGCAGCAGCGCGTGGCGCTCGCCCGCGCGCTGGTGATCCGCCCGCGCGTGGTGCTGCTCGATGAGCCGCTGTCGAACCTCGACGCCAATTTGCGTGAGGAGATGCGCTTCGAAATCCGCCGGCTGCATGACACGTTTCATTTCACAACGGTCTATGTCACGCACGACCAGGGCGAGGCGATGGTGACGTCGGACCGGATCGCGGTGATGAACGCGGGCAAGATCGAACAGATCGACGCGCCGTACCGCCTCTACACGCGCCCGAAAACGCGCTTCGTCGCGAGCTTCATCGGGCGGACGAACCTTCTGCCCGGACATTGCAACGGCGAGTATGTCGCGTTCGACCGGTTCTCCCTGCCGAAAGCGCACTTCGGCCAGGAGGCGGGCGCGCTCGAGGGTGAGGTTTTGTTCTCCGTCCGGCCGCAAAGTATCACGCTGCACCGCGCGGCGCCGCGATCGGGCCTCGTTGCGGGGCGCTTGATGGAGCGGGCGTTCCTCGGCGAAAGCTGGGACTACGTGGTCGCGCCGGAGGGCAGCAGTTTGCGGCTCAAGCTGACCGCGATGCCCTACCAGGTGTTTGAGGTGGGCGACCCGGTGTGGCTTGAGTT
>CAYSTX010000112.1:0-5230 GCA_964434035.1 uncultured Acetobacteraceae bacterium | reverse complement strand
GTCGGATCGCCGCTCGGATGATTGTGGACGAGGATTAGCGCGGTCGCGTGTAGCTCCAGCGCCCGCTTCACCACCTCGCGCGGGTAAACCGGCGTGTGGTTAACCGTGCCGCGCGCCTGCGCCTCGTCGCGCAAGAGTCGGTTCCGATTGTCGAGAAACAATATCCGAAACTGTTCGATCCGCTCGCGCGACAACACCGCGTGCAGGTAGTCCATGAGCCGGTCCCAGTTTGCGAGGACCGGCCGGTCAAGCACATCGGCGCGGATCAGGCGCAGTGCCGCTGCCTGCACCGTCTTCAGCGCCGCCGCGCCGGCGTCGCCAAGCCCATCGACGGCGCGCAGCTCGGCGAGCGGTGCCGCGATCGTCTGCGGAAAGCTTCCGAAGCGCGCCATCAGTGCGTGCGCAATCGCTTTCGTGTCCCGCCGCGGCAGGGCGAGAAACAGCACCATTTCCAGCATCTCGTGGTCGGCAAGACTGTCGCCGCCGACCGTCAGCAAACGCTGGCGCATGCGCGCACGATGTCCTTCCGCCCCCGCAGGCGCGGTGGGCACGGGCGCGGCCGGCGCGTCGAGCATCGGCAGCGGTTCGGCTTGTCGGGAGTTGGCGATTCGGCGGCTGCTCACAGTCGAACCGTGCCATTTCAAGTGGCCGTGTGGAAGCCGAATCGATACGCGCTTAAGATGAACAAACGGTCTCGGAAAACTCGTATGGTGGACGAGTAAAACCAGCGGGCGAGTGCGTGAATACGTCACAACCAGTTTCGGTCACGCCGATCATATGCTCGAATTGCGCGGACAAGCTCCTGTCGCGCGTCACGGCGGTCCAGCCGTCATCCAGAATTTTCACCTCCGGCCGCCCCGCGTTGACCATCGGCTCGATCGTGAAAACCATGCCGGGCCGAAGCGCCAGGCCCTCACGCTGCTGGCCGAAATGCAGCACGTTCGGCGGCTCGTGAAAGCGCCTTCCGATGCCGTGGCCGCAGAAATCCCGCACGACGGAAAAGCGCGACGCCTCGACGAAGCTTTGGATCGCGAAGCCGACATCGCCGAGCGTCGCTCCAGGCCGAACGGCCTCCACGCCGCGCATCAGCGCGTCATAGGTGACGTCCATCAAGCGGCGCGCCCGTGTGTTCGGCGTGCCTGCGACATACATGCGGGACGTATCGCCATGCCAACCATTGAGGATCACGGTGACATCGATGTTGAGAATGTCGCCGTCGTCGAGTTGCCGGTCGCCGGGGATGCCGTGACAGACGACGTGGTTGATCGAGGTGCAGATCGACTTCGGGAATCCGCGATAGTTCAGCGGCGCCGGAATTGCCCCGTGATCGACAATGAAATCATGGCAGAGGCGATCGAGCTCGCCGGTTGTCACACCTGGCCGAACGTGCGGCGTAATCATGTCGAGCGTTTCGGCGGCCAACCGGCCGGCCGCGTGCAAGGCGGGAAAGTCCGCCGGATCATATAGCGTGATCCGCCGTGTGTCCGCCCCCCCATCCATCTCCGTCACTCCGCAACATCCCGAACAGCCATCGCCAACATGATGGCCGGCCGCAGCCCGTGCAAGCGGTGGCGGCGATCAGCCGCGGGACGTTGACCCGGCGGTGGCGCTGTTCGCGGTGCAGTCGGACCGGTGGCGCGACCGCGCGGTGCAGGCGGTTGCGCCGGTCGTTTTGCCAGCGGTTTTGGAGTGCGCGGTCGCCGGCGCCTTTCCGCTTCGGTCGGTGTGGTGCGCCGCCGGATGCTCGAACGACGTCCGATGGACGAGAGCGCGAACGGGCGTCCGGGCAAGCGGCAGTTCGGTCGCCGGCTCGATCGCGCCCTTGGTTGCGTGGACCACTGCGCCCTTCGGCCGATGGGCGGGGTGCCGCCCGCGCGGCGCCGAATGCAGCGACGCCGCCTGAGCGTGCGAGATGAAGGACGGGAAGTGGTTGGCGATCATTTGCCGCTCAACCGCCACGCCCTCGTGCTCAAAGCCATCGTTGAGCAGCGAGGCCATGTGGATGTCGCGCTCGGGGTTGGACGCGGCGCCGAGCACGACGCCGACCAGACGCACGCCCTCGCGCTTGGCCGAGGTGACCAGGTTGTGGCCGGACGCATCGGTGAAGCCCGTCTTCATCCCGTCCGCGCCCGGGTAGGTCTGTAGCATGTGGTCGTGATTGAGGATGACGCGCCCGTGATAGACGAAGCTCGGCGTGCTGAAATACCCGTATTCGTTCGGGAAATCCGTCAGGATGTGGCGGGCGAGCACCGCCAGATCGCGTGCCGTCGTCCACATGTCGGGGTCGGGCAGGCCGGACGCGTTGCGGAAGACCGTGCGGCTCATGCCAAGGGCGCGGGCCCGCAGCGTCATCATCTGTGCAAATCGTGCCTCGTCGCCGCCCAGCAGCTCCCCGAGAGCGGCGGCAGCGTCGTTCGCCGACTTGGTCACGAGCGCGAGGATCGCTTCTTCTACGGTCAACCGGCCGCCGGGGATGAGGCCGAGCTTCGACGGCGGCGTGGCAGCCGCCTCGGCCGAGATCGGCACCATCGTATCGCGCGTAATCCGGCGATCGCGCAGCGCCTCAAACGTCATGTAGAGGGTCATCAGCTTGGTCAGGCTGGCCGGGTGCCTCGGCGCGTCCGGGTTCGCCTCCGACAGGACGGAGCCGGTCGACGCATCCTCGACGATCGAGGCGTAACGGTCGCTGCCGATCTGCGCTCGCGCCGCCCCGTGACCGGCGGTGGCCAGAACGATCGCGAGCGTCGCCGCGCGCGCGCGCCTTGACCGCCGCACCCTCAAGATCACGCGCGCTCCGAAATTCATGCGAACCGTCCCATCAAACGCACCGGCACCCTACGAAGCCAGCCGCGTGGATGTCTAGCCGAATTGAAGGTGGACGGACCGAATTGAGAAGGGGTTAGCGGCCGACCCTTCCATGCGCCCGCAGCCGCCCGCGGCCGTGCGAATTAGGAGTGTTGTGCACTGCAGCAAAAAACGATTGCAAAGCGAAGTGGTAACGCCTACACACCAAGCCATGCTGCATTGCAGCAAACGGGATCGACGGCGAGCGGCGCGGCGGCCCGTGAGGCAGGTTCATCACCGCTCAATAAGATGTCTGGAAGGACACGGCGCATGAGCACGACGAAGACGACGGAAGGGAAGACGACACAAGGGAAGACGACAGAAGAAGCGGCGGAGCCGGTGGCTGCCGCCGTTGAGACCGCTAAGACGATCAAGTCGACCGCCGAGAATACCGCGCGTGAGGTCGCCGAGACGGCGCGTCGCGCGACGGACGAAAGCGTCGCCATCGCTCAGAAGGGCTCAGATCGCACCGTTGCCCATCTGCATGACAGCGTCGCCAAGGCGACCGCCAACGTCGCCCAGTCGCAGACCAAACTCAAGCAACAGGTAGAAAGTATGATGAAGACCGCGGAACAGTTCGTGACGTTCGGCCAGGGTAACGTCGAGGCGCTGACCACCTCGGGTCAGATCTTCGCCAACGGCCTGCAGGAGATCGGCAAGCAGATCGCCGCGTCGACGCAGGCGTCGATCGAGGAAACGGCCGCGACGTATCGCGCGCTGACCGGTGTGAAGTCGTTCAAGGACGCGGTGGAGCTGCAGGCGTCGCTGATGCGCAGCATGTTGCAGCGGTCGGTCACCGAGACCGGTCGCGTCACCGACGCCTCGTTCCGCCTCGTCGAGCAGGCAATGGCCCCGATCACGGCTCGCGTTTCGCTCGCGACCGAGCAGTTCGGCCGCCCGGTCTGATTGCCGGGTTTGACCGGTCCGCGCGTGCGGCCGTTCAAACCTCTATGAACAAGCCTATGAACCGAGCCCGGCACGCGGCAACGCGTCCGGGCTTTTTCGTGCCTCTTTTATCGAGGGCATGCGATCCGATATGCTGCGGTTCTCGGAAAGATTGCAGGGTGCGACCTTCATTGATGTGGTCGCCCAGGATGGACGGGCGATGAGCGATAGCGACAGACGCGGCGGTGGCGGCGATAGGACGAATACAGGCGTGGTCGTCAAGGCCCGGCCGAAGACGCGCAAGCCCGCCATGTACAAGGTCCTGATGCTCAACGACGACTACACGCCGATGGAATTCGTCGTTCACGTCCTGGAGCGTTTCTTTCAAAAGTCGCGTGAAGAGGCCACCCGGATCATGCTGCATGTGCATCGACGCGGCGTCGGTGTTTGCGGCGTCTACACCTATGAAGTTGCCGAGACGAAGGTCACACAGGTGATGGACCTCGCGCGGCAGAACCAACATCCGCTGCAATGCACCATCGAAAAAGAGTGACCTTTCGCGGTGCGCTCGGACTAGCCATGTGATGAGGGCCGGGTGAAGCTACCCGATCCGTCAGCGTAGGAGCGTCGAACCGCCATGTTGTCTCGTAACCTCGAACAGACGCTGCACCGCGCTCTCTCGCTGGCTAGCGAGCGCAAGCACGAATACGCGACCCTTGAGCACCTTCTGCTGGGCCTGGCCGACGACAGCGACGCGGCGACCGTGCTCCGCGCATGCGGCGTCGATCTTGACCGGTTGCGGCGCGAGTTAAGTGAATTTCTCGATAAGGATCTCTCCGGCCTCGCGACCGAGCGCCCCGGCGAGCCGAAGCCGACCGCTGGATTCCAGCGCGTCGTGCAGCGCGCCGCGATCCATGTGCAGTCGTCCGGCCGCGACGAGGTGACCGGCGCGAACGTCCTCGTCGCCCTCTTCAGCGAGCGGGAAAGTCACGCCGTGTATTACCTGCAATTGCAGGACATGACGCGACTTGATGCCGTTAATTTCATCAGCCACGGTATCGCCAAGGCGCCCGGCCGGTCCGCGCAACGCCCGATCCAGGGGTCGACCGAGGGCGCCCGCGACCAGAGCGGCGAGCAGGAGCGCGATGAGAAGCCCGGCCGCCGGGCGCAGGACGCGCTCAGCAACTATTGCGTCAACCTCAACAAGAAGGCCGTCGCCGGCAAGATCGATCCGCTGATCGGCCGCGAGTCCGAGATTGAGCGGACGATCCAGATCCTCTGCCGCCGGACCAAGAACAACCCGCTCTATGTGGGCGATCCGGGCGTCGGCAAGACGGCGATCGCGGAGGGCCTCGCCAAGCGCATCGTCGAGGGCGACGTGCCGGAGGTGCTGGCAAAGTCGACCATCTACGCACTCGACATGGGCGCGCTGCTGGCCGGCACACGCTATCGCGGCGATTTCGAGGAGCGGCTGAAGGCGGTCGTCACCGAGCTTGAGGCT
>CAYSTX010000111.1:0-11209 GCA_964434035.1 uncultured Acetobacteraceae bacterium | reverse complement strand
AGTTGCAAAGCGAGCTCCTGAATACGCTGTTGGGAGTACGGCGCATCGTTGTTGGAGTCGCCTAGGAAGATGCCCCGCTGGGCGGCGTCGAGCTCGACGCTGAGGTAGCGGATGCGATCCTGCGCGGCCTGCACATCCTGTTCGACAACCTCATAGGCGGATTTTGCGTGTCCTAGTTCGGCTTGGCTCTGGAAACCATTGCGACCGAGTTCGGACGCTCGATGGAACGCGGCATCGCTGTCGCGCCGACGGCTGTCCGCCGCTTGCATCGCCCGCGTCGCCTCGGCGACTCGCGCCTGTAGCTGACGGACGCGACCGTCGGCGTAAGCGTCAGCCTGCTTCTGGTAGGCCGCCCGGGAAACGTCGAGCGCAATCGCCCGATTGCGCAGCCGATCCAGGTTGATTCGCACCTGCGCAGCTGTGCGCTGCAGATCGACGAGGCGTGTATCATCCGGACGGGGATCGATGACACTTGCCAGATACTCCTTGGCATCGATCCGCGCACCAAGAGTATGCGACGTAAGGTGCAGCTCCCCGTCGATCGGCGCCCGCAGGATCAACACCTGCGCATTGATCACCGCGTCCACACTCGTTCCGGCAAGCTGCTCACCGACAATGAGATACGCCGCGACGACCGCGATCAACAGGCCCGCAATGATACGAAGCCGGTTTGACATCATGCTGCTGCGGCGTCGGCTGCGCGGCGTCGAGGGCCAGTTGTCCCATTCAGTTCGGAGGCAGCGGTCGTCTGAAGGCGAGCGAGCGCAGCCGAGAGCAAGGCGACCTCTCGATAACGGCGTTCGTCCGGAACAGGCATGGAAAACCGACGGTTCGCCATGTCGCTCGCCGCGCCCGTCAACCGCCGAATCGGCGCCGACAAGAACCGGCCGACGATGATCGAAAGAAGTACGAGAACTACACCGACGCCGGCGAGGACCGGCAGAAACTGCCGCGCCGCCTCGTGGGCCGGGGCGAACGCCATTGCCGCCGGCTGTCGCGCGACGATGCTCCACCCGAAACTGGGCAGATCGCGATAGGCGGCAACGGGCGCGACGCTGACGAGGTATGGAACGCCATCCGGCCACGTTTCGGTGCCGGTCATGTTCACGCCCTGCCGAGCGGCCTGCACGCTGTGGACGGAGAGCTGTTTGCCCTCGAGCACGTCCGGACCGACGAGCACGGTCTGGTCGCGCGCAACTAGAAGAAATTCCAGACCGTCGGTGGAATGGATTGTGTGAAGCAGGTTTCGAACCCAGCGCCAGTCGATGTCCATGGCGAGGACGCCAGACAGCGTCCCGTCCGGCCGCCGGACCGGCAGCGATAGATCTACTAACCGCAGCGGCTCATTCTTCGGCGCTTGAAGATAGGGCCCTAAAAGCAGCGCATCGTGTTTGTCACCCGCATAGGGGCTGTCGACTCCGAACCGGAACAAAGGGCGCTCCAAGACACTAACGCCCTCAAGTATTCCGCCGCTTGATGCAGTAACGCGGCCGCTCGCGTCAGCAAACCCGATCCAGGCGCAACCCGGGTCGACCGATTTGATCGTATCCATCCGCACCCGAAGCGACGCAGCATCTTCGTTGGCGACGATCATCGGTGCGAGATGTTGCAGCCTCGCCCATTCGCCATTGAGCGCGCTCGCGAGTAGTACGCTTGCATTGTGCGCCTGGTCTCGCACCGATTCGCTGCCCTGCCGCTCCGTCAGAGTCTGCGAAACACGCAGCAGGACTGGCACAATCGCGGCGCCGGTGACGAGTACAGAACTGACGCAAAACAGCATCAGAATCTGGGCGAGCCGAAGCCGGGGCGTGTGACGCATGGGTCGGTATGTCTCAATGTCTCTAGGCTAGGCATCCTCTACCTATGGTAGGATCGAGCCGTCTATTAAAGAATGTTCTCGTCCTATATAAAGATTCGCCGAGATCGCATCGAACGGGCTCGGCGGGCGACGCCCATTCGGCGAGAGGCCCGTGTCATCACGGTTAGCGGCAACAGCTGACGCCGCCTACACGACAGCGCGCGTCGTAAGCGATGCGGGTTGAAACACCAGGGTGGCTAGAAGCGTCAGCGAGTCCTCGAACGCCGCCCCGACGCTATCGCTGGCGGGCGATGGCCGCGTCCAGCCAGGGGCAGTCCGGAACGCTTACCGGCGCCCGCAGGCCTCGCGCCGCGGCGGAGAGCCGCATCTCGCGGAGGCGCGCGCGCTGTTCGGGCTCCATGTAAAGCCGCTCATGCCCCCAAAGGCTCGGCCCGTCATGGGTCTCGTGCGGCTGCCATATCGCAGGGTCGATGACGCGGCCGGCCCAGCCATACTCGACGAAGAAACCGGACGGCGTGTGCGTGTAGAACGACGTCATGTGGTCGTTGGTGTGCCGACCGAGCGTGTACGCCACACGCCCATCCTCAAGCTGCGCGAGATCGTAGCCCTGGCCGACATCATCCAGGCTGCACAATTCCACCATGAAGTGGTGCAGCCCCCGCTTGCCGGAGCCGACCATGGCGAAGCTGTGGTGCCGTCCGTTGATGTGGAAGAAATAAAGCTTGTACGGCTTGAGACCGTAGTCGCTGACGCGAAAGCCGAGCAGGTCGCGGTAGAAGGGCAACAGCGGCTCGACGTCCTCAACGTTAAGCACGGCATGTCCCATGCCGAGCGGCCCCGTGCGGAACCCAGAGATCGGCCGGGCCGGACGGAAGGGATCGCTAGTAACCGCGGCGCCGTGGAATACCTCGAGCCGGTTGCCCGCGGGATCCTGAAAGAGGATGAGGTCGGCCACGTGGCGCTCATCGGCGAGCGTCTGGGGCGCGCGGCCCACCGCGACCCCGTGCGCGTCCAGCCGCGCCGCCAGCGCGTCGAGACAAGCCGCGTCGGCTACTTCCCAACCGAGAAAGCCGAGGCCCTCGCCCTCGTCGCCCGTCACGACCAGGCGCTGCTTGCGGTCATCCATACGGAAGGCCCGCACCGCGCCGGCGCGGTCCACTTGCTGCATGCCAAGCAAATCCGTGGCGTACGAACCCCAGTCGTCGAGGTGCGCAGATCGGACACCGATGTAGCCAAGCGCAATCAGTCGCGCGACCGATTCCATAGCACCCTCCCCTGATGTGGTTTCATCGGCTACCGCTCAGACGGCCTCGGCGACGACTTGATTGCGCAGTACGCCGATGCCGCTGATTTCCACTTCGACGACGTCGCCGGGCCGCATGAAAAGAGGCGGGTTGCGCTTTGCGCCCACGCCGCCAGGCGTTCCGGATACGATCACGTCACCGGGCAGCAGCGGCAGAATGGTGGAGATGTAGGCGATCTGCTGCGGCACTGGCGTAATCATCAGGTCGGTTGTGGTGTGCTGGACCACCTGCCCGTTCAGCCGTGTCTCAAGTGTCAGGCGAGATGGATCGGGGATCTCGTCCGCCGTCACCAACCAGGGTCCAAAGCCACCCGTGCCGGCGAAGGTCTTGCCCGCCAGAAACTGGCTGGTGTGACGCTGCCAGTCACGGATGCTGCCTTCGTTGTAACAGGAATAGCCTGCCACATGCTCAAGCGCGCGCTCGGCCGGGATGTGGCGGCCGCCCTTGCCGATCACGACGGCGAGCTCGCCTTCGTAGTCGAACTCGTCCGACACTGTGGGCTTCACCAGCGGCCGCAGATGGCCGACTTGGCTGCCGGCGAAGCGGGCGAAGAGCGCGGGCTTCTCGGTCATCGCCCGTCCGGTCTCGGCGACGTGGTCGCGGTAGTTCAAACCGATGCAGATGATCTTGTCGGGGTCCGGGATTACCGGGGCCAGCTCCAGACCATCAAGCGGAAAATCGGGCTGCATTGCGGACGCGACGGATCCCGCCTCGGCCAAACTGCCGGTGGCAAGCAATGTCCGCAGCGTCGGCCAGCGGTCGCCGAAGCGGCGGCCGAGGTCGACCACGCCGCCATCTATCACCGCGCCATAGCTGGGGCGGCCTGCCGAGACGAACGACACGAGCTTCATATTGAGCCTCTGATGGTTACGGATAGGTCGGGAGTTCAGACGGTGGCGACTAGGGCGTCGAGCTCCTGCAGCGAGCGGGCTGCGCCGAGCACGTAGCGATCGGGTCGAACCAGAACCGCCGGAGCGTCTTCTGCCTGTAGCCAAGTGTGCGGCTCGGGCGCGTGATCCGCCACGACAATAATCTCTCGGTCCGCTAGGCGCGCGCGTGTTTCCGCCGGCAGAGAAGCGGCAAAGTCCGGCCGTAGTAGCGCGGCGAACCGATAGCCGACCCGGTCATCCAGCTTTGTACCGTCCGCGAGTTGGGGTTGCGGGGCGATCCGACGGGCCGGCCCGTTCCATCCGGCGGCAAGGCCGGGCCCGAGAAGCGGCTTGATCGAAGTCATTCGCGCCGACTCCCCGCCCGCCAGCACGGAACCCGGAACGGCCCCGTCCATGGCCTTCGTGTTGATCAGGCCGCCCAGGCGGACCGCCAGCTCGATGTATTCCCGCACGTGCGGCGCGCGCTCCGTGTGGTAGGTGTCGAGCAAGGTTTCGTCGCTCTGGCCCCGCAGCACGCGGGCCAGCTTCCACGCGAGGTTGCCGGCATCGCGCATGCCCGCGCACAGGCCTTGTCCCAGGAACGGTGGGGTCTGGTGGGCCGAGTCTCCCGCAATCAACAGGCGTCCACGCCGCCAGCACGTCGCGATCACGGAGTGGAAGGTGTAAACGGCCGCCCGTTCGAGCTCGGCGTCCTCAGGCCCGACCCAAGGCTTCAGCAGCTCGAACACGCGGGCCGGGTCCGTGATCGTGGTCTCGTCGTCGCCGGGCAGCACCGCGATCTCCCACCGGCGCCGGTTGCCTGTGCCGCGTACGTATGTTGCCGGACGCTGTTTTCGACAGTGCTGGACGCTGTGGTTGCCGAGATCGGGACGCGGCCGCTTCAGGATGACATCAACCACCAGCCAGCGCTCATGGAAGCCGAGATCCTCCGTCGCGGCGCCCATCAGGCGCCGCACGAGCGAGCAGGCACCGTCGCATCCGACGACATAGCGCGCCCGGCATTGCGTGCCGACGCCGGTTGCAAGGTCTTCGTAGCCGACAACCACCGCGTCCGGCTCCTGCTCCAGGGCGACCACCTCGCTCCGCAGGCGCACCGCGACCGACGGGAAGCGGACGAGCCCGTCTCGCAGCACGCGCTCAAGGTCCGGCTGGTGGAAGCGGTAGCTCTCATGCCAAGCCTGCGCCCCACGCTCCTGCGGACGCGGCCAGTCGAGAAGCAGGCGCCCCGTGTCGTCCACAAACTTCATGCCGGGCGAGACGTGGACGAATTCCTGCATCGCTTCAGCGAGGCCGACGGTCTGTAGCAGCCGCATGATTTCATCGTCGAAGTGCACCGCGCGTGGCAGGTCGAGGATTGCCGCCTCGCGCTCCAGCACGAGCGTGCTGATGCCCCGCAGCCCGAGAAGGTTGGCAAGCATCGCACCCACCGGGCCGCAGCCGATGATCGCGACGTCAGTTTCGCTTGTTTGCTTTGGGGCTGCGGGGTCGGTCGCCATGGTGGTCTCCTCTTCGGCGGAGTTCCCCCGCCGTTGCGCCCGACCTTCCATGCCGCCGGCGTCTGCGGCAAAGTCATCCTCCGGATTGTCCACTATGCGGACATGCTGTGCACCCAAAGCCGATCCGTTCGTTCACCCGCGGTCTCGCCGTGCTGTCGGCCCTCAACCGGCATGGCAGCGCCACGGCTCTGACACTCGCGCGCGAAACCGGTGTGCCGCGGGCCACCGTGTATCGACTGCTGCAGACCTTGCTCGATGATGGCTATGTCGGCCGCGGCACCGCCGACGACCGCTTCCATCTCCGGCTGAATGTGCGCGGCCTGTCGGAGGGGTTTGAGGATGAGCAGTGGATCGCCGCGATCGCCGGCCCGGCGCTGGTGGACCTGACCAGGCGCATTTCCTGGCCCTGCGACGTCTGTACGCTCGAGGACCTCAAGATGGTCATTCACGATACGACCCATCGAATCGCACCGCTCTCGATCGACCGGAACATGGTCGGGAAGAAGCTGCCCATTCTCGGCAGCGCGTCCGGTTTGGCCTACATTTCCTTCGCGCCGGCGGAGGAGCGGGACACCTTGCTGACCCTCCTCGCCGGGTCCAGCGATCCGCATGACGCGTTGGCGCGTGATCCGGCCCAAGTGTCGCGCCTCATCGCCGCCACCAGGCGTCGCGGCTATGGCCTTCGCCAAGGAGGGGCGGTCTGGCCGCATACAGGCTCGATTGCCTTACCGGTCCGCGCCGGAGGGCGGCTGCTCGGCTGCATCACCGCGATCTGGATGGCGCGTGTGATCAGTGCCAAGGAGGGCGTGAGCCGCTGCCTCGAGCCGTTGCGCGAAACGCGGCAGCGCATTGAGCGGGAACTTGCGGAAGCAATGGGCCGGTGAACCAGCCGACCTGTCTACACAGTGGACAGTACCAACAGGCCGCTCGCGTGCGGAAGGGAGATCTCCGTAGCCTCATCTCTCGCTGGGCAACGACCCGGTAACGCCAGGCCGGTCAACGGCATGGTCACCATGGAGGATACGACAAGATGCGACAGTCAATGTCGGTAGCGGACCCCTTGCCAACGCGCAGCCTCAGCCGCTCACAGTGGCGCGTGATCGGCCTTGCGAGCCTCGGGGGTTCGCTCGAGTACTATGATTTCGTTATTTACGGTATCTTCGCCCAGTACATCGCTCGCCAGTTCTTTCCCGCGACCGATCCCAACGTATCCCTGATCCTGTCCTTCTCGGTGCTGGCGCTTGGCTTTCTAGCCCGGCCGCTGGGCGGGATCGTGCTCAGCGGGCTCGGCGACCGTTTCGGCCGGCGGCCCGTGTTCCTCGGATCGCTCTTCTGCATGACGACGGCGACCATCCTGATCGGGGTGCTGCCCTCCTACGCGGAATGGGGCCTGGCGGCGCCGCTGCTGCTTGTTGCGCTGCGCCTGGCGCAAGGCGTCTGTCTCGGCGGCGAATTGCCGGGTGCGTTGACCTACGCTGTAGAGGCTGCTCCGCAACGCGCGGGCCTCGCCTGCGGCGTGATCATCCTATGCGTCAACGCAGGCGTCCTCGTCGCGACGCTGGTCAACCTTGGCATCACGCACGCGCTTTCGCCGGCCGATGTCGCGAGCTACGGCTGGCGGGTGGCCTTCCTTGTGGGCGGCTTCATTGGTTGCATCAGTTACCTGCTGCGCCGCTCCCTTGAGGAGTCGCCGGAGTTCCTGCGCATGCATTCCGTCGCCACGATCCCGATTCTGGAGGTGCTGCGTGATCATTGGAAAGCGGCGCTGACGGCCGCCGGCGTCGCGGCCACGGTCGGCGGCTTCAACGGTATGCTGTATGGTTTTGTCCCGGCCTACCTGGTGCAAACCCTGCACTACAGCCCGTCGCAGACGGCGCTGGCGATGACGACCGCGCTGCTCGTCAGCTCCGCTGGGCTGATCGTGGCCGGATGGGCGGGAGACTACCTGCCGCGCCACCTGATCCTGCGGGTCGGGGCCGGGCTGATGATTGTGACAATCCTTCCGATCTGGTCACTCATTGCCGGCGGCAGCGAAAATCTGGTCCTCCTGCTGGGCGCAACGTCGCTGGTGTTCTCCATCGTCAGCGGCATCTGGCCGAGCATCGTCGCCACTCTGTTCCCGACGCGGGTCCGGTTCAGCGGGATCGCGCTGTCCTACAATGTCTCGATTACGGTCCTGTCCGGCTTCGCTCCGCTGACGGCATCGGCCATGATTGGGCGGACAGGCATGCTAACGGCGCCCGCGGTCTACATCGCGGCATGCACCGCTCTGACGTTCCTCAGCAGCTTCGCCGTGGCCAGGATGACAGAGCGACCGGGCGTCGCGCCTGAGCCGATCGTCGCATAGGTCGCGGCAACGAGCGGTTGAGTGACGGGCGACCGTCGCTCACTCCAGGGTTCGGCGCACGTTGTCCAGGTCAGCGCGGCAGATCTGGCTGAACTTCAGAAGCGGATCATCGAGCTCGGGCAGCTGGGACAACGCGTCCTTCGCGAATTGGCGAAGCTCTATGCCGGGCTTCAGCGAGATCTCGATGATCGATTTGACGACGGACTCTGCCCCTTCGATGACGATCGAGGAAGCGAAAAGCCTCATCCGATTTATCAGTCCGACGAGCCGCTGCCCCTCGGCGCTTAGCGTGATCTCGTTCTGCAGGTAAGCGTCCAGAAGCAAGTGCGAAGCGTTCATGATGAACTCGGCGTAGACCGTCTCCCGCTTCGAAATCTCGCGCGCGACTCGCTGCAGGCGATCCTGGTAGCGTTGGGTGTAGATGGCGGCGCCGAGCGAGGCACCGCCCCCTATCAACGCCCCCATGAGCGCGGACACCGAGCTGAGGAGGGCTGGATCCATGTGCATGTCGCGTTCTCGTGTGAGGTCAATGGCTGTCCATGTTGGCCCGTGCGAGATTCGGTAACTACCGTCTTCCGCGCGCCGACGGACAACCATGACAGATTGCCCCGGCCCGCCCGGGCGCGTCATGGGGCTGTCGTGCGCCGCTGCCACCCCCGCCAGCAAACGGTCAGGTTTGGCCAGCGATACCGACAAGGATCAGCGCCAGCCGCGCTGTTCCGCCGATTGCGAACACCCAGGCCAAAGCCAGCATTGCGTTCGCCCGATTTGAACGGGCGACCGATCCTACATCCTGAACACAATCATCTTTCCTTCGGTCATTTCCCGCATCGTCCAGGGAATGCCGCCGATGCCGTAGCCGGAGTGGCGGCGCCCGGCGAAGGGCATCCAGTCGGTGCGGAAGGCCGTGTGGTCGTTGACCATGACCGCCGATGCGTCGAGACGCTCGGCAGCATCGAACGCCGTCCTGAGGTTCTCGGTGAAGATGCTTGCCTGAAACGCCAACGGCAGCGAATTCGCGGCGGCGATCGCGTCTTGAAGCTGCGTGTAGGGATAGACGCAGGTTACCGGGCCGAACACTTCGAGCGTCGAGACTTTGGCGTCGGCCGGCGGATTGACGATGACCGATGGAATCAGCGTCGTGTTGCTGAGGCGTCCACCGCCGATGAGCTTGACGCCGGCCGCAACGGCCTCCTCGGTCCAGGTTAGTACCCGATCGGCTTCGCGCGGATGGATCAGCGGACCGACCTCGGTTTCGGGAAGAAGCGGATCACCGACTTTCAGGGCTGCCACACGGGCCGCGAACCGATCGAGAAACGCGCGTTCGAGGTCCGCATGAACAAAGATCCGCTGGACCGACACGCAGACCTGGCCGGCATGGTAATAGCCACCCTTCGCCATCGGCTCGATCACCCGGTCGAGATCGGCACTCCGATCGATGATCACCGGCGCAGCGCCTCCGTGCTCCAGCGCACAGCGCGTTCCCGGCGGCAGCTTCGACCTAAGATGCCAGCCGACGCGGCCCGAACCGATGAAGCTCAGGAAGGCGATCCGTGGATCGGTCGCGAGCGCCTCTGAGAGCTCATTGGTTTCAGGCAGAAAGGCCTGACACCAATCGGGCGGTAGGCCGGCTTCATGGACCAGGCCGACGAAGTCGATGCATGATAGCGGCGTTGCACTCGCCGGCTTGACGATCACCGGGCAGCCCACCGCGATGGCCGGCACGACCTGGTGGACGATCAGATTGAGCGGGTGATTGAACGCCGAAATCGCGGCGACAACCCCGATCGGCTCGACGATCGTGAACGCGCGCCGGTCAGTACTCGCCGGCGTCAGTCCCATTGGGATTTCCCGGCCGGCCATGACGCGCAGCTCGTCGGCTGCATTGCGCACGCCATCGATCGCCCGGTCGGTTTCGATCAGCGCATCGGTCAGTGGCTTGCCGCCCTCACGCGCGATCTGGCGGCCGAAATGCTCGCGCTTGCTTTCCATCAGCCCAGCCAGCTTTCGAAGGATCGCGATCCGCTGGTGGGCTTTCAGCCAAGCACCGCGGTCGGCGAAGAGCCTGCGCGCGGCCTCAATCTTGCGGTCGAGCGAAGCGGCGTCGTCGGTGTCGAGCCGGCTGATCGGCGCGCGATCGAAAGCCTGAACGACTTCCAGCATGGTTACCTCCCATTCTTCGTTGCGTGTGCGCGCAACTCGTCCACTAAGACCCGCATGTTCTCGGAGTAATCAATCGGCACGTCGACGAGATGAACCCCACCGGCGGCGAAGGCCGCTTCGAGCGTGGGCGCGAGAGCGTCGGCGCTTTCGACCCGGCTGCCCCCGATGCCGTAGGCCTTGGCGTAGGCAACGAAGTCGGGGTTGCCGAAGGTCATGCCGAAATCGGGAAACTTGTCGACCGCCTGCTTCCAGCGGATCATCCCGTACGCGTTGTCCTGCAAGATCAGCACGACGAGATTGAGCCCAAGACGGGTCGCCGTCTCGAGTTCCTGCGAGTTCATCATGAACCCGCCATCACCGCACACCGCCAGCACGCGCCGGTTCGGATACAGCGTCGCGGCCATGATCGCCGACGGAAGGCCGGCCCCCATCGTTGCGAGTGCGTTGTCAAGAAGAAGCGTGTTAGCGACCCGCGTGCGATAGTTGCGCGCGAACCATATCTTGTACATCCCGTTGTCCAGACAGACGATACCGTCCTCCGGTATCACCTGCCGCACATCATGGACGATGCGCTGCGGCGTCACCGGATAACGGCTTTCCTCCGCCCGATCGGCTATGTGCGCCAGAATTTCCTCGCGCAGCGGCAACAGCGCACCCGCCCGCGGTAGCTTGCCTTCGAGGCGGTCGGCCAGCAAAGCGAGAGTGGGACCAACATCCCCGATGAGCTCCGCATTCGGGAAGTACACCTCCTCAACCGTGGCGGGGAGATAGTCCACATGCAGGACACTCGGTCCGCCCGGGCCCATCAGAAACGGCGGCTTTTCGACGGTATCGTGGCCGATCGAAATGATCAGGTCCGCGCGGTCGATTGCATCATGCACGTAGTCGCGCTCCGACAGCGCGGCGGTGCCGATGTAGAGCCCCGATCCGCCGGCGACGGCCCCTTTGCCCATCTGTGTGTTGAAGAACGGAATTTGCAGACGCCGCACGAAATCCGACAAGGCGTCAGCCAGGCGTGGCCGGCTCGCCGCCGCGCCGAGCATCACCAGGGGACGCTGCGCGTTGAGGATCAGTTCGGCCGCTCGGTCCAGTGCCGCGCGATGGGCGACCGGTAGCGTGATCGGGTGGGGCGGCACTGGCGAAATCTCCGGCGCTTGCTCTGCCGCGATATCCTCCGGCAGTTCGAGATG
>CAYSTX010000110.1:0-11306 GCA_964434035.1 uncultured Acetobacteraceae bacterium | reverse complement strand
AACGGGCGATGAAAGGCAACCTCAATCACGCCCTAAGGCACCGCGCCGTCACCACAAGGTAATACCCGACCCGCCCCACCCCCCGCCGCGATGAACTCAGGCGTCTCGGCAGGACCGACATCAATGATGTTCCGGTCATCGCGCCGCTAGGGCGCTGCTAGCGACGGCAGCTTATCGCCGAGAGGGTCATCCGTAAGCGCGGAGATCATCGGTGCCGTAATCGACCGGAAAAGAAAGAGGTCCATCGTCCGCCCCTGACGCGTGGAAAAAACGCACGACGCCGCAACCAAAGCGCAATTAGCGCTGGGCGCAACAATGCCATTCTGGTATAACCAGACGTTCCATAGCGCCTCCCGGTGCTTCGATCAACAGTAGAATTAGCTTCATGCCAATTCTTCGCCGTGCCTACGCCGTGCCCCGTCGCCTCGCCCTCACCCTCACCCTCGCCGTCTTGAAAGGACGCGCCATGCCAAGGAGACCTTCAACATGCCTCACCCGACACAGACCTCCGCCGCCGATCAACAGCCCATCACCGTAACACTCGACGTCTGCACCCGCCGGACCTCCCTTTCCAGGTCGACGCTCTATCGCCTGGAAAAGGACGGCAAAATCATCATGCGCAAGGCCGGGCGCTCGACGTTGGTCGTATGGCGGAGCGTCCTCGACTATCTCGACGGCTGCCCAACGATCGCGGACGCCAGGATCAAAAAGGCGAGAAACGACAACGCCCCACCTCCTCCTCCCGACGCAGCGTAAACGGCATGGGGGAAAGGGTTCGAATCCCATTTCCCCGCCTTTTCGACCACGCGGGTAACGCTACGGGTAATTTTCCAGTGACGTCCTTCCCGTGTCGCTTAACCTCTTGTTATCGCCTACAAAATCCGCCACATTTGACGGGCACCCTCTCCGCCAGACGAGCAGTCCTTTCAAGGACTTAACGCATGCTATCGCCGTCATCCGCTCTTCTGTCCCCTATTCGGAGCGCGGATGGGGCAGATATGTGCCGCGCAGTGCCCCCGAGCGCTAGCCATCTTGGCGCCGCGGTCTCAATGCTGCCCAGCTAGAGGAACAAAGCTTACTGGAAACAGCTGGCGCGTCCTGACCCGGCCGTCTGGATCGCGTTCGACCACGGTGAGATGCTGCAACCCGAATCGAGGGCCAACGGGGATCACCATGCGGCCGCCCGGCTTTAGTTGCTGGAGAAGTGGCGGCGGAATATGCCCAACTGCGGCGGTCACGATGATTCCATCGAAGGGCGCGGCTTCCTGCAGACCGTAATAGCCATCGCCTTGCCGCACCGAAACCTTGGCGTACCCGAGGCGCCTCAGCCGGTCCGCCGCGCTTTCGGCCAACTCTGGGATAAGTTCGATCGTGTATACTTGGCGCACCAGCTGCGCGAGCACGGCGGCCTGATAGCCGGACCCCGTCCCAACTTCGAGCACGACACCGTTTGGCCCGACATCGAGAACGTCGGTCATCAGCGCAACGATGAACGGTTGGGAGATGGTTTGGCCGTACCCGATCGGGAGTGCATGATCCGCGTAGCTAGCCTCTCGAATGCCTTCAGGTACGAATTCGTGGCGCGGTAAGGCGCGCAGCACCTCGAGAACCTTGGGATCGATCCGGCCCCCCCGGATCTCAAGGCTCGCATCCCGTGCGTGGGATTCGATCGTGCGTACCATCTCGGCGCGCTCGCTTGTGTAGTCGGGTCCGGCCGTTGATCTCGACATCGTGCGGCTTGCGACGGCTGCGAGCGTCAAGAAAACGAACGCGAGCAGCCATGAACGAGTGGCGCCCCCCACGCTCTTCTGCCGGATTCGGTCAACTCGGCGCCCGATCATCTATTGGGCCCCTCGGCGACACGAAGAAAGACCCAACCAAATTAGGCGGGCCTCCGATCTGTCCGAGGCGCTTGACGCCCCGCCAAGAGCGTTCCGCGGCTGTTGCACAACAGTCAGCCACGCAGCCTGGCTCGCTATTCGAGCGCTCTTCGACTACTCCTCGAGCATACCGGGGATGGTCGCGTCATATTCCGCCGAGATGTCCTTCCCGGTGTAATCCGGCATCAGAGCCGCCGAAATCAGGCTCACCACCGCGCAGGCCGCGATGTAGATCGCGATGGCATAGCCCGAGCCATACGCGGCGAACAACGCGGTCGCGATAAGCGGCGCCGGACCACCGGCGATGATCGAGGCAAGCTGATAGCCGAGTGATGCGCCACTGTAGCGTAGACGCGGGGTGAACGCCTCGGCGATCAGCGCGGCCTGGGGGCCGTACTGGATGTCGTGCGGGATCAGCGACAAGATGATCGCGATGAACACCACGGCGGGGATCCCGCTGTCCAGCATGCCGAAATAGAGGAACCCGAATAGTCCAGTGACCGCGGCACCGATCAGGTACATGTTCCGTCGGCCGATCCGATCGGAGATGTGGCCGGACAGCGGGATGGTGATGAACGACACAAGTGAGGCAACGAGGACGGCAGACAGGATCAGATCCCGCGACATCTTCAACGTACCGACGCCGTAGGCGAACACGAAAGCGGTGAAGATGTAGAATGGTGCCTGCTCCGACATGCGGAGCAAGGCCGACAGGATGATCTCGCGCGGCTGCTTCCTGATCACCTCGATGATCGGTGCTGCTTCGATCTTTCTCGTCGTGACAAGCTCCTGGAAGACCGGCGTTTCGAGGATGCCGAGGCGGATCCAGAGGCCGACGCCGATCAGGATGATGCTGAGGAAGAATGGCACGCGCCAGCCCCACGTCGCGAACTCGGCGCCCGACCAAGCGCTGACGCCAAGGATCACCAGATTCGACAGGAACAGGCCGCAGGGCACGCCGAATTGCGGCCACGAGGCAACGAGTCCGCGGCTGCCGTGGCCTCGCGCCCATTCCATCGAAATCAGCACGGAGCCACCCCATTCACCACCAACACCGATGCCCTGCAGCATGCGCAGCACGGTCAGGATGATCGCGCCCCAGATGCCAATCGATGCGTAGGTTGGGACGAAGGCGATGAGGAATGTGGCGACGCCCATCAGCATCAGCGTGGCGATGAGGGTCGCCTTGCGGCCGATGCGGTCGCCATAATGCCCGAAGATCGCGGCGCCAATCGGCCGACCGACGAACCCGATGAAGTACGTGCTGAACGCTGCGAGCGTCCCGGTCAACGGATCTTCGTTGGGGAAGAAGAGTTTCGGGAAAATCAGGCCGGCGGCAGTGCCGTAGATAAAGAAATCGTACCACTCGATCGTCGTGCCGACAGTGGCGGCAATCACTGCCTTGCGTAGCTGCTGACGGTGCTCGGTGTCAGAAAGCTCGCCGTGAGTGGTGGTGACAACCATAGTTGTACCCTCCCGTGCAGCGCCATCGTTCCCCGGATGGCCCATCTTGTAACTGTCACAATGCAACTTGCCGGGCTATGCGGCAAGGTGCGGTCCGTGACCCTCACGCTCACATTCAACCGACGCTGAAATCAGCCCGCCCTGCCCTGCTCGGCCGGCCGCAGCAGATTGCTCACGAGGTCGCGATGAGCGCCTAAAGCAAACCCGCCTCGCACGCCTTGATCTGGAGCGCGAGGTACTTCGAGTAGATCCGGCACTGCGCCAGGCTGCCGGCAATGAAATAAAGGCCCGTCTGCGGCGTGCGGACGAACATGTTTCGCAGTTCCTGGCCGTCGCCGAAGCCCCAGATCGGACCGACGCGCGACGCGACGTCCTCGCCGAACAGCTTTGCGACCAGATGCTCCTGGCCCTTCCAGCCGGTCGCCAGCACGATCAGATCGGCCGGCAGCGTCCGGCCGGAACGCAACCGCGCGCCCTCCGGCACGAAGCGCGCGATATCGTCGAACTGCACCAGCCCGATGCTGCCGTCGGCCACAAGATCCGAGCAGCCGACGTTGAAGTAGTAGCCGCCGCCCCGCGTGAGATACTTGAACTGCCAGCCGGTGCCATCCTCGCCGAAATCGAGCTTGAAGCCGACGCGCTGCAAGGCGTCGAGCAGCGTCTTATCGGTCTCGGCCGCCTGTTGCGTAAAGCGGCGGTGGCTTTCCCGCGCCAAAGCGAGCGGGATGGAGGTTGCGATCAGGTCGCAATCATCCAGCGACAAGCCCTCGCCGTACAGCGCGTACGGCAGTTGCGCGCTCGGCTCGATGTTCACGATCAGCGTTGGGCTACGCTGCACCAGAGTGACGTCCGCACCGCCGGAATACAGGTCCTGCGCGATGTCGTGGCCCGAATTGCCGGTCCCAATCACCAGCGCGCGCTTTTCCGCCCAAGCTTCACCGTCCTCGTACTGGCCGGAGTGCAGGGTGGTGCCGCGGAAATCGCTCAGCGTCGGGATATGCGGCACGTTAGGGATGCCGCTGACGCCCGTGGCCATCACGACATGGCGCGGGTGCATCGTGCGCCGCTCGCCGTCGGCCCGCCGCACGGTGACGCGCCAATGCCCGGCGTCCGCGTCGTACTCGCCGCCTTCGAATTCCGTGCCCGTCCAGTAGTTCAGCTCGAGGCTCTCGACATACGCCTCGAACCAGCCTGCGAGCTTGTCCTTCGGGATGTAGGTCGGCCAGGTCGGCGGGAACGGCATCAACGGCAGGTGATTGACGTGCGTTTGATTGTGCAGCGTCAGCGCGTGATAGCGCTTGCGCCAATTGTCGCCGACGCGCGCGGCGCGGTCGACGATCAGCGTGTCGACGTTCAGCGCGGTCAGCCGCGCGGCGATCGACAGCCCGGCCTGTCCACCGCCGACGACCAGCACCGCCGGATCGCGGTTAGCATACGTGGCCATTTCGCGGCGCCGATCGAGCCAGTTTGGTCCGCGGAAGTTTCTCGGGTCAGCCTTGCCGGGTGAACGGCCGCCCGGGGCGTCGGCGATGCGCAACTCGTCGAGCGCAGTCAGCAGCGTCCACGCTTTCGTCGCGCCGTCCGAGGGGTCCGGCGTCAGACGCAGAACGCCACTTCCCCGCCCGTTGGCCGTTTCGAACGCAAAGATCGCCTCGACCGTCTCCCGCCCTGCCCGCGTGACGGTGCGTGGCCCGGCACGGTTCGCGGCGATATGAAAGCCCGACGGCCGCGCCCGCGCGGCGTGGGCGCTCAAGCCGCGGGCGATCGCCTCCGCACCGTTCACCGTGTCGATGCGCCACGTCAGCGCCAAGACGTCGCGCCAGTGGCTTTCGGCGTGGAACAGCTTCCGCAGCCCGCGCTCGTCCCCATCGGCGAGCGCCGGCCCGAAGGCCACCAGCCAATCTTCCGCAAGCCTGACGATGTCGTCCGCCGTGGTCAGCACGCCGCCCTCCCGACACTGTGCCGAAGCCGTGATCCTCGAGTGACACGCCGACCCTGTCTATCACAGGATCCGTCGCCAGCGATGGACAAGCATCGCTGCCTCCGGAATGATCCCGGTATCGCGTGTTCGAAGGTCAAACCATGCCAGAAATCACCCATCTCGCCGCCGTGTCCGATCAGGTCGAGATCCTTCGCGACGAGGCCGGTGTCCCCCACATTTTCGCTTCGACATCGGCCGATTTACAGTTCGGCCTGGGCTTCGCCATGGCGCAGGATCGGCTTTGGCAGATGGACCGCCTGCGCCGCCGGGCCTTTGGCCGCCAAGCTGAGGTCATGGGCAGCGCCTATCTCGACGCCGACATCGCCCACCGCACCGTCGGCCTTCCCGGCATCGCAAAGCGGGAAGCGGAGGCGCTCGATCCTTCGACCGGCGCTCTGGTCGACGCCTTCGTCGCGGGCATCAATCGCGCCATCGCCGTGCTGGATCTTCCTCCCGAATTCGACATCCTCGGCTACGAACCCGAACCCTTCACGCGTGCCTGCATCGTTGGCATTGCACGCGGAATTTGGTGGTCGCTCAACGGCCGCATCGACCGCCTGGCCGCCGCGGAAGCCGCACGTTTCCTGCCGCCGGCATTGCGGCAGGATTACCTGACGCCCGAAGGCTCGGAAAACCTCATCCTTCCGTCGCCGCCCTTTTCCACCGCGCCGGCGGGGGCATCGCTGGCCGCGGGCACTGATGACGCCACCGGTAGCAATAACTGGGCGCTGAGACCGGAACTCACCGGCGGCGCCGCCATCCTCGCCGGCGATCCGCACCAGCCCTTCTGGGTGCCGTCCTCGTGGTACGAATTCGCCCTGCACGGCCCGGAGGATCACGCTGCCGGCTGTGGCCATCCGGGCGTGCCGGGATTGTGGTGGGGCAGCAACGGCACCATCGCCTTCTCCCTGACCAACAACATGGCCTCCACGCGGGACCTCTATGTCGAGACAGTGAACCCCGACAACGCGGCCGAATACCGCGACGGCCAAGGCTGGAAAGCTTTCGAGGAGCGGATTGAGACAATCCGGGTCAAGGACGCGCCCGACCATAGTCTGACCATCCGCAGCACGGTGCGTGGCCCAATCGTCAATGCCCTGGTCCCCGCTCAGAGTGAAGGCGGCGACCCGCCACTCTCGCTGCGCTGGGTGGGCATGGAGCATGTCGACGACCTGCGCGCCCTGCTGAATTTGTCCCGAGCAAAGAGCTGGAGCGCATTCCGCAACACGCTGCGTGACTGGTCGGTTGCCGTCTTCAATTGGATCTACGCCGACATCAACGGCAACGTCGGTTACCAGATGGCCGGGCGCATACCGCTGCGCCCCCGCTTCACCTACGGATACCGGGACGCCACCAATCCGGACGACCAGTGGAACGGCACCATCCCGTTCGACCAGTTGCCCCACAGCTACAACCCGCCGCGCGGCTACGTCGCATCCGCTAACCAGCGCGTCGTTCAGCCGGATCAGCAGCCGACAATCTACGGCGCCTATTCGCAGGGCCATCGCGGCATTCGGCTCGATCAGCTGTTCACCGTCCGCTTCACACATGACCGTGCCGCCAACATCGCCGTGCAAAACGACGTTGTAAACGCGCGCGCCCAACGCCTGGTACCGGCCATTCTTCGCCTGCTGCCGCCCGACGACGCGGTTGCCATCACGCTTTCCAACTGGGACTTCGCCTACACGCCGGACAGCGCGGCACCCACCGTGTTCGAGACGTTCATGGCGCATTGGCAGCGTGCGACCGTGGCCGTGCACATGCCGCCCCGCCTGCACGATCTCGTCGTGCAGCAGACCGGGCTGGGTACCGCCTTGCTCACCGATCCCGACCGGCCATTCTTTCCCGCGGGAACGGAAGCCACCGCCCGCAGCGTCGCAGCCGACGTCCTTAAAACGCTGCGCGACCGGCTGGGGCCGGATGTGTCCGCCTGGGCGTGGGGCAGCGTGCATCTCGCGCACTGGAAGCACCCGCTCTCCAACGAAGAACGAAGCGAAAGCTTCGATGTCGGCCCGGCCCCGGTGGATGGGGGTTCGCACACGATCCGCAATACGGGCGGCGAGCTACCGCCCCACCATGCGGCCTCGGGCGCGGAGTACCGCATCGTCGTGGATTTCGCAGAGCCGGACCGTTTTCTTGCGGTCCAGAATATCGGCAATTGCGGCATTCCGGGGCACAAACATTATCGCGACCAGTTCGGGCCCTGGCTGCGCGGCGAGTACCACACGGTGCATCTTGACCGTCGCAACATCCCGGTGGAAACCAAGACCGTTTTGCAGCCGGACTAAGCAAGCTCAGTCCCCACCACCACAGAATTCGCTTCGGAAGGTACGTAAATGACGGCTGAATGGCCTCTGGGTTCCAACGACGGCGCGGTGATCCGTATCCGCCGCGACCTGCACGCCTACCCCGAACTCGGCTATCTCGAATATCGCACCGCCGCTAAGGCCGCATCGCATTTGAGCCGCCTTGGTTACCACGTGAAGGTTGGCCCCGAGGTAATGGTCGAGACGGAGATGCTTGGCCGCCCCTCGGATGCCGCTATCGCCGCCGCACGCAGCACCGCGCTATCGGAAGGTGCACCTCCGGAATGGGTTGAGCGCATGCCGGGGGGACAGACCGGCGTTGTTGCGGAGCTTCGGCGTGGTGCAGGTCCCGTTCTTGCTCTCCGTTTCGATATGGATGCCTTGCCTGTTCCCGAAACAAAGGCCGACACGCATCTGCCGAACCGGGAGGACTACCGCTCCCGTCATGACGGCCTGATGCATGCTTGCGCCCATGATGGCCATACGGCCATCGGCCTCGCCGTGGCGGAACGGCTCGCACATCCCGCCGCGCAATGGCAAGGCACGATCAAGCTGATTTTCCAGCCCGCCGAAGAAGCCGGCCGTGGTGCGCACCCGATGGTTCAGGCCGGCGTGGTGGACGATGTCGATTACTTTTTCGCCGGCCATCTCGGCTGCAACGTTCCAAGCGGAACGGTGGCCGCAGAGGCCCGGGGCTTTCTGTTCGCCAAACGCAGCGACGTGTTCTTCCATGGCGCCTCCTCTCACGCCGCCGCCAGCCCGGAAGCGGGGCGCAATGCGTTGCTGGCCGGTGCGACTGCGACGCTGAACCTGCATGCCATTGCGCGCCACGCCAATGCCGTCACCCATGTCAATGTCGGCCGGATGGTGGCCGGCGCAGGGCGAAACATCATCGCCGACGAATGCCGATTGGAGATGGAAGTGCGCGGCGACACGCGCGCGTCGCTTGATTACATGGTCCGCCGCTCGGATGAGATTATTGCTGCTGCGGCTGCCATGTACGGCTGCACCTTCGATACGGCCCTGATGGGACAGAACGTGGGCGTAGAGTACAGCCCCGCCGCCGCTGCCGTTGTCGCCGAGGTTGCCGGCCGAACCCAGGGCATAACCAAGGTTCTGCCGTATCATATGGCGGGTGGCTGTGAGGATGCCACCACGATGATCGCCCGCGTGCGCGAACGTGGCGGCGTTGGGACCTACTTCATCCTGGGCAGCAACATCAGCAACGTCCACCACGCCATCGACTTTGACATTGACGAAGCCTCCCTTCACCAGGGTGTGCAAATCTTTACAGGCATCGCTGAAACTGTCCTGGCACCCCGGTAAGGAATAACCATGCGCCGCAGATCCTTTCTTCAGCTTGCGCCCGCCGCGGCGCTTGCCCGCCCGGCGATTGTCGCCGCCGCAACCACGCGCACATTGAAATTCATTCCGCAGGCGGACATTGCCGTCCTCGATCCACTTTGGACCCAGGCGCACGTCACGCGGAACCACTCGTATCTCGTGTTCGACACGCTCTATAGCCAGAACAGCGCCAATGCGATCTCCCCGCAGATGGTCGACGGCCATGTCGTCGAAGATGACGGCAAGCTTTGGACCCTTCGTTTGCGGCCGGGCCTGCGCTTCCATGATGGAGAGCCTGTGTTGGCCCGGGACTGCGTTGCAAGCATCCAACGCTGGGGCAAGCGCGACATCATGGGCCGCCTGCTTCTCGCCGCCACTGCCGAACTTTCGGCCCCGGATGACCAGACCATACGCTTTCGGCTGTCGACTCCGTTCCCGCAACTGCCTCTCGCGCTGGGTAAGGCCGGGGCGAATGTCTGTGTCATGATGCCGGAACGGCTGGCGCGGACCGACGCTTTCACGCAAGTAACCGAAATGGTCGGCAGCGGGCCATTCCGCTTCAACGCTGCGGAAAAGGTTCCGGGCGCGCGGTTCGTATATGAACGTTTCGATCGATATAACCCGCGGGAGGGGACGGCTGACTTCCTGGCCGGTCCGAAGGTCGTCCATTTTGACAGGGTGGAATGGCTGGTTAATCCGGACCAGTCGACCGCTGCCGCGGCCCTGCAAGCGGGCGAAGTGGACTGGCTCGAGCAGCCATTGCTGGATCTGCTGCCCGTCTTGCGCCGTGATCCCAAGATCGATGTCGAGGTGCTGGACAGACTAGGCTATGTCGGCATCATCCGCATGAATCAGGTCCAGCCGCCGTTCAATAATCCGGCCATTCGCCGTGCGCTGCTTCATGCCGTTAAGCAATCCGATTTCATGCGTGCCGTCGCTGGCGACGACACCTCGCTTTGGAAGGAAGGCGTCGGCATGTTCTGCCCCGGCACGCCGGCGGCCAATCAGGCCGGACTGGAGTCCCTTCCGCCGCCGAGTATCGAAAACGCGCGCCGGGAAATCGCCGCCGCCGGCTACAACAACGAACCCGTGGTGCTGCTCGGTATCAGCGACATTGCGTCGCAGAAGGCGGTGTCGGACGTGCTCGCCGACCTCATCAGCAAGCTCGGCTTCAAGCTCGACTATCAGGTCATGGATTGGGGCACGGTGGTGCAGCGCCGGACCAAAAAGGACCCGCCGGCGAAGGGCGGTTGGAACCTGTTCTGCACCTTCAATGCTGGTTTAGACCAATCCAATCCGGCCACCCATGCTTGGCTGTCCGGCGCCGGCGCCTCGGCCGCGCCGGGCTGGCCGGATAGTCCGAAGCTGGAGGCTTTGCGCGTAAGCTGGATGACGGCCGCCGATCCGAACAGTGTCGTCAGGGAGATCCAGCTTCAAGCACTGCAAGACGTGCCCTATGTCCCAATCGGTCAATACGTCTATCCCACCGCATTCAATCGAACGCTGACCGGTGCGCTGAAGGGTTTTCCCGTCTTCTGGAACATCCGCCGGGCCTGACGAGCCACCTCCGGCACGCGGGCTTCCGCCGCAACCTCGTTAAGAGACCTTGCGCGGTATGCCCGCCTTTCCCGGCGGGCAGTCCAACGCGGCGCGGTCCCATTTGCCGCGGTCGGCCGCGGCATCGTAGGTGCTTTGCAGGAACTCCAGCAGCAGCGAGTCCGGCGCATCGGCGGTCCGCACGGCGTCGTAGGGCAGGATGAACTCGCCCAAATCCTTGCTGAAGAAGGCGGCCCCAGGCCGGACAGCAGCCGCGTCGAAGCCCGCCGGCGCTGGGTAGGCGTAGGAGTAAAAGGCCGGATATTCGATAGGGCCGCCGCCGCCCGGCCAGAAGCCCGTGCTGCTCACCTCATGCGAATATGCCTCACGAGTGACCTCGTCCGGGAGATGAGGGACGCCGCCTGGATGCGGGGGCGCACGCCGGCCAGAAAAGCGGGTCACGGCCAGGTCGAAGCTGCCCCAGAAGAAATGCACGGGGCTCGCCTTGCCGATGAAGCCCGTGCGGAAAGCCTTGAACACGCGGTCGGTCTGCAGGAGGACGCGCCAGAAACGCTGGGCATAGTCGGGGTCGTATGCAGTATGCACCCGGTCCTCGCTGAAGCGGATCGGGTCTGGTACTTCGTTGGGCATCTCGTCAATGTCCACCCGGATATTGAGGTCGGCCAGCGCTGCCATGACCGCCGCATGAAAGTCCGCGACCGACTGAGGACGGAGCGGCATTCGCCACTGCGCGCCGTCGCTGGTCTCTATCCGCAGTGCGTGATCAATGAAGTC
>CAYSTX010000109.1:0-11321 GCA_964434035.1 uncultured Acetobacteraceae bacterium | reverse complement strand
GGCGCGCTGCGGCGGCTCGGCGCGGTGCGGATGGTCGACATCGAGCGGATGGCGGCGAACGGCGGCGGCCGGATTAAGCTCGCCGGGATCGTCGTGAACACGAAGGAGCGGACGACCCGCGCCAACACCCGCATGGCCTGGGTGCGCCTGTCGGACGCGACCGGCTCGTGCGAGGTGACCGTGTTCAGCGAGGTGCTCGGCAGCGCGCGCGACCTGCTGAGCGAGGGGGCAATGGTGCTCGCCACCGCCGATCTAAAGCTGGAGGGCGAGGCCGCGCGTCTGACCGCGACCGAGATCGTCCCGCTCGATCAGGCGGTGGTCCGGGCGGGCGGTGGCATTCGGGTTTGGCTGGAGCGGACGGAAGCGGTCGCGCACATCCGCGCGATTCTGGGGCGCGAGTCGGGCGGCCGCGGCCAAGTCGTGTTGGTGCCGAGCGTCGGCGCAGCATCGAGCATCGAAATCGCGCTCCCCGGACGGTTTAACGTGACCCCACGGCTGGCGCAGGCGCTGAAGGCCGTGCCGGGCGTGGCGCAGGTCGAGGACGTGTGATCGGCTTGCACCACCGGCCGATCTCCGCCATATCCACCCGGCCGGTGGCTCGCCGCCGGTAATTCACACGCGGGGCGCCTTTCCGTCCGCTTCCCCAACCTGGGGTAGCGTCGGCCCGGTGCTTAACGGCTCGGCCCCGCGGAGGCACAACCGGATACACAGGAAAGGACACGCCGATGGCGATGCCCGACTTCACGATGCGTCAGCTGCTCGAGGCTGGCGTCCATTTCGGCCACCACACCCGCCGCTGGAACCCGCGCATGGCGCCGTATCTCTACGGCGTCCGCAATCAGGTCCACATCATCGACCTGCAGCAGACGGTCCCCGCGCTCGACCGCGCGCTCCGCGCCGTGCGTGACGTGGCCGCCGCCGGTGGGCGCGTGCTGTTCGTCGGCACCAAGCGCGCCGCCGCGGAATACGTGGCCGACGCCGCGCGCCGCAGCGGCCAGTATTACGTCAACCATCGCTGGCTCGGCGGGATGCTGACCAACTGGAAGACGATCACGGGCAGCATCAAGCGCCTGCGCCAGATCGACGAGATGCTGGCCGGCGACGTGCAGGGCCTGACGAAGAAAGAGGTGCTCGACATCACCCGCGACAAGGACAAGCTCGAGCGGGCGCTGGGCGGCATCAAGGAGATGGGCGGCCTGCCCGACATCCTGTTCATCATCGACACGAACAAGGAAAAGCTCGCAGTCGAGGAGGCGAACAAGCTCGGCATTCCGGTTGTTGCCGTGCTCGACAGCAACTCCGACCCCGCGGGCGTGACCTATCCGATCCCCGGCAACGACGACGCAATCCGCGCAATCACGCTCTACTGCGACCTGATCGCGGGCGCCGTGCTCGACGGCATCAGTGCCGAGATGGCCGCCTCGGGCGTCGATCTCGGCTCGGCCGAGGACCTGCCGTCCGAGGCGCTGCCGGAGGTCGAGCTGCACGACCATCCGACGGCCTGAACCCAATCGCGTCCTGACATAAAGGGAGCATCGAAGACGATGGCGGAGATCACCGCGGCGCTGGTGAAAGACCTGCGTGAGAAGACCGGCGCCGGCATGATGGACTGCAAGCGGGCTCTCGGCGAATCGAACGGCGACATCGAGGCGGCGATCGACTGGCTGCGTAAAAAGGGCCTATCGGCGGCGGCCAAAAAGTCCGGTCGCGTCGCGGCCGAGGGGCTGATCGGCGTCGCATCGGCGCCGCGCGTCGCCGCGATGGTCGAGGTCAATGCCGAGACCGATTTCGTCGCGCGCAACGAAACCTTCCAGAACTTCGTCGAGACGGTCGCGAAGATCGTGCTCACGGTTGGCGAGGATGTCGAGGCACTGCGGGCTGCGCCGTTCCCTGGCTCCGGCCGGACGGTTGCCGAGGAGTTGACGCACCTCGTCGCGACGATCGGCGAGAACATGACGATCCGCCGTGCGCGCGTTCTGCAGGTCAAGCAGGGCGCGGTCGCGACCTATGTGCACGCGGCGCTGCGTCCGGGCCTCGGCAAGATCGGCGTGTTGGTTGCCGTCGAGGGCGCGGGCGAGATCGACGCGCTGGAGACGCTCGGCCGGCAGGTCGGGATGCACGTCGCGGCGACCCGCCCGGAGGCGCTCGACATCGATGCGGTCGATCCGGCGGCGCTGGAGCGCGAGCGGGCGGTGTTGAGCGAGCAGGCCCGCGCGTCCGGCAAGCCGGAGGCGATCATCGAGAAGATGGTCGATGGCCGCATCCGCAAATACTACGAAGAGGTCGTCCTGCTGGAGCAGGTCTGGGTGCATGACGGCGAGAGTCGGGTGCGCGCGGTAGTGAAGAAGGCGGGCGCGACGCTCGCCGGCTTCGCCCGCTTCCAGCTCGGCGAGGGCATCGAGCGCGAGACCGGCGACTTCGCGGCCGAGGTTGCCGCCGCCTCAGGCGTCGGCGCCGCGCCGGCCGTCTGACCGCTTCGGCGCTTACAACTCTCTATTGGGTGGCCCGCAACGACCTTGTTCGGCGCGGGCCACCCCTCTAGGGTGCGCCACGCCGCGCTGGCCCCAGCCGACGCCGTAACCGCCTGTTCCGATGCCCGACAGCGATCTGGAATCCGCCCGAGCGATGCACGACCAGCCGGCCTACAAGCGCGTCCTGCTGAAAGTATCGGGCGAGGCCCTGATGGGCAGGCTCGAATATGGGCTGGACACGGAAACGGTCTTTGAAATCGCGACCGATATCGGCGCGGTGATCAAGATGGGCGTCGAAGTTTGTCTCGTCATCGGCGGCGGCAACATCTTCCGCGGCGTCTCGGCGGCGGCGGGTGGCATGGACCGCGCGCAGGCCGACTACATGGGCATGTTGGCGACCGTGATGAACGCGCTGGCCATGCAAAGCGCTCTCGAAAAGCTGAACGTTCCGACGCGGGTGCAATCGGCGATCCCGATGTCGAGCGTGTGCGAACCGTATATCCGCCGGCGCGCGATGCGGCACATGGAGAAGGGCCGCTGCGTGATCTTCGCGGCGGGAACCGGTAACCCGTTCTTCACCACCGACACGGCGGCGGCGTTGCGGGCGGCCGAAATGGGCTGCGACGCGCTGCTCAAGGGCACGCAGGTTGACGGCGTCTATTCCGCCGACCCGCGCAAGGTGACGACGGCCCACCGGTATGAGCAGTTGACCTATCTTGACGTGCTCGCCCGCGATCTCGGCGTTATGGACGCGGCGGCGATCAGCCTCGCGCGCGAAAACGGCCTGCCTATCGTCGTGTTCAACATCCACGCGGCCGGTGCCTTCGCGCAGGTCATGCGCGGCGAGGGCCGCTTCACACGGATCGTGGAATCGCGCTGATTCGCGTGCCGCGATCGTAGCCTGGAGAGACGCAAGTGGCTGCTGACCTGAACGCCCTGAAGCAAGACCTGACGCGCCGGATGGACGGCGCGCTTGAGACGCTGCGGCGTGAGTTCGCGGGCCTGCGGACTGGCCGCGCGAGCCCGGGCCTGTTGGAGCCGGTGCGGGTCGAGGCCTACGGAAGCGAGATGCCGCTGACGCAGGTCGCCACGATCGGCGTTCCTGAGCCCCGGATGATCACGGTGCAGGTCTGGGACCGCAGCATGGTCTCCGCCGTCGAGAAGGCGATCCGCGAGGCTGGGCTCGGCCTCAACCCCCAGACGGACGGGCAGCTGGTGCGGGTACCGATCCCGATGCTGACGGCCGAGCGCCGCACTGAACTGGCGAAGGCCGCCGCCCGTTATGCCGAAGGTGCGAAGGTCGCGGTGCGCGGCGTCCGGCGCGACGGGATGGATCAGATCAAAGCGCTTGAGAAAAAGCACGAAATCAGCGAGGACGATGTCGGCCGGTGGTCGGATGACGTACAGAAGCTCACCGACCAGTACATCAAGCGGATCGACGAGAATCTCGCCGAGAAGGACCGCGACATCCGCCAGGTCTGAAGGAACCGCGATGTCGGCGACCCGTCCCATATTGGCCGACAAGAGCTTGTCGGTCGCGCTCGAGTCGACCCCGTCGTTGTCCGTCGATGCGTCGGTTCCGGCCCATGTCGCGATCATCATGGACGGCAATGGCCGCTGGGCCGCCGCGCGCCATCAGCCGCGCATCGCCGGCCACCGGGAAGGTGCCCGCGCAGTCCGCCGCACAGTCGAGGCGGCGATCGAGACGGGGGTCCGCTGGCTCACGCTCTATGCTTTCAGCAGCGAGAATTGGCGCCGGCCGGTGGCCGAAGTCCTTGATCTGACCGGACTTCTGCGCCACTACCTGCGCCACGAGGTGGCCGAGCTGCACGCGAATGGCGTCCGCCTGCGCGTCATCGGCGACCGTGACCGGTTCGATGCCGATATTCGGGCCGATATCGAGGCGGCCGAGCGGCGGACGGCGCGCAACACGCGGCTCCACCTCACCGTCGCGCTCTCCTACGGTTCTCGGGCCGAGATCGTCGACGCGGTGCGCGGGATTGCCGAGGCGGTGCGCGACGGGCGGCTTGATCCCGCGACCATCGACGAGGCGACGGTTGCCCGACTGCTCTATACGGCCGGCACGCCCGATCCGGATCTCATCATCCGCACCTCGGGCGAGCAGCGGTTATCGAATTTTCTGCTGTGGCAGGCGGCCTACGCCGAGTTCGTCTTTCTCGACGTGCTGTGGCCGGATTTCGACCGAAACCATTTTGAGGTCGCTCTGAACGACTATGCACGGCGGGAGCGGCGGTTTGGCGCCCGCCCTGGCTGAACCGGTCGTTGGTGCCGCGCTGATGCCTGCCTCGCCCAGTGGACGCTGGCGCGACCTGCTGCCGCGCGTGCTCTCCGCGCTGATCCTGGGCCCGCTCGCGGTTGCGGCGATCTTGGTCGGCGGCCTCGCCTTCGCCGCCATGGTCCTGTTGTGCGCTGCGATCGTCAGCATCGAATGGGCCGGTTTGTGCCGGGCGCGGCTCGGCCCGGTCGAGCGCGCGTCGATCCCGGCGACGGTGCTGGCGGCTGTGATCGCGGGTTTGCTCGACGCTGCTCTGGTCGGGCTCGCTATCGTTGTCGTCTCGGCGGCGCTGGCGGTCCGGCCGCCGGCGAATACGCTGCGCCGGACGCGTCGTCTGCGGCTCGGCGCCGCCTGGCTCGGCCTCGCCGGGCTGTCGCTTATCGTGCTTCGGTCGAACCCTGGCCCGACAGTTGGCCGCGACGGGTTGTTGTTTTTGCTGGCCATCGTCATCGCGTCGGATACCGGCGCCTATGCGTTCGGACGGTTATTTGGCGGGAGGCTGCTGGCGCCGGCGATCTCGCCCGCGAAGACCTGGGCGGGGGCGATTGGCGGGCTGGCCGCCGCGATCGTGACCGCCGTCGCGGCGGCGCTCGTGATCGATCCGGCAGCGGATGTCCTCCGCGCGGGCGCGACGGGCGCGCTGCTGGGGCTGGCGGCTCAGGCTGGTGATCTTCTCGAAAGCCACATCAAGCGCTCGGTCGGGGCGAAGGATAGCGGCCGGCTGTTGCCGGGTCATGGCGGGTTGCTCGACCGGATCGACGGTCTGCTCGCGGCGAGCCCGGTCGCCGCCGCGCTTGCCCTTGCGGCTGGTCCGGGCATGGTGTGGTGGCAATGAAAACGATCTCGATCCTGGGGTGCACCGGCAGCGTAGGGACGCAGACGATCGACCTTCTGCTCGCCGATCCCGAGCGCTACCGGGTGCGTGCCCTGGTCGCCGGCAAACAGGTGGACGTCCTCGCGCAACAGGCGCGGGCGCTCGACGCTGAGGTGGCGGTCATTTGCGACGAGCGCCTGGGTCGGGCGCTGGAGACGGCGCTCGCGGGCAGCGGGATCGCGGTTGCCGCCGGCCGTGACGCGGCGATTGTCGCCGCCGCCCTGCCGGCCGATTACACGATGGCGGCCATCACCGGCGCCGCCGGTCTCGCGCCGACGTTGGCCGCGATCGGGCGCGGCGGTGCGATCGCGCTCGCGAACAAGGAGGCGTTGGTCTGCGCGGGCGACGTGATGCTCGCCGCCGTCGCCGCCGCTGGCGCCGTGTTGCTGCCGGTCGACAGCGAGCACAACGCGATCTTCCAGGCGCTCGCCGACGGTAATCGCCAGTCGGTTGAGCGGGTCGTGCTGACCGCGTCGGGCGGCCCGTTCCGCAAATCGAGCCGGGCGGAAATGGCCGCGGTGACGCCGGAAATGGCGCTCCGCCATCCCGTCTGGTCGATGGGAGCGAAGATCAGCATCGACAGCGCGACGATGATGAACAAGGGACTCGAACTGATCGAGGCCGCGCGGCTGTTCACGATCGAGGAAACCGCGCTCGACGTGCTCGTGCACCCGCAATCGGTTATCCACGGCCTCGTCTGCTACCGCGACGGCAGCGTGATCGCGCAGATGGGCGCGCCGGACATGCGGATCCCGATCGCGCACACGCTCGGCTGGCCGGCGCGGATCGCGACGCGCTCGCCGCGCCTCGACCTCGCCGCCCTGGGGTCATTGACGTTCGAAGCGCCGGATCCGGCGCGGTTTCCGGCGCTCACACTCGCCCGCGACGCCTTGAAGGCGGGGGGTGGCGCGCCCACCATCCTCAGTGCCGCGAATGAAATCGCGGTCGCCGCGTTTCTCGCGCGACGGATCGGGTTTCTCGATATCGCGGCAACAGTCGCACGCGTGCTCGATCGGCTGGGCACTCCCGTGATACGAACGCTCGACGACGTGGTCGCGCTCGACGACGTGGCCCGCGCCGAAGCCGAGTCTGCGCTGGCCGCTGCGGCCTGAACCTCGTCGAAGGACATCAACCTCGTGCCCCATCTCTTCCCGGACTTCATTCGCAGCATCGTCGCTTTCGCGGTCGTGCTCGGCGTTTTGGTGACCGTGCACGAGTTGGGGCACTACCTCGCGGCACGCTGGCGCGGCGTCGGCGTGGAGGCGTTCTCGATCGGGTTCGGCCGGCCGATTACGAGCTGGACCGATCGGCTCGGCACCGTATGGAAGCTCGGCTGGATCCCGCTCGGCGGCTACGTGAAAATGCACGGGCAGGAGCGGCCGGAGGACGTGCCGGACGAGGTGCGTCAAGGCTGGGACCCGGCCCGGACGTTTCAGGGCAAGACCGTCACATCGCGCGCGATCGTCGTCGCGGCCGGCCCGATCGCGAACTTCCTGCTCGCGGCGGTGCTGTTCACCGCGTTGTTTCTGACCGTCGGCCGGCCGATCGTCGCCCCCATCGTCGGGCAGGTGCTCGAGAATTCGGCCGCGTCGCGCGCGGGTATGATGGTCGGTGACCGCATCACCAACATTGGCACCCAGAAGATCGCGACGTTCGCCGACCTGCAGCGGATCGTCTCGACGCACCCGGGCGACACGCTCACCGTCACCGTCCTGCGCGCCGGTCAGCCGGTCGCTCTGCAAGTGACGACGGAAGCGCGCGACGATGCCGGCGGGCACCGGGTTGGCCTGCTCGGTATCAGCGGCGGGACGACCGAGTACGTGCCGGTATCGCCGCTTGAAGCCGTGTCGGGCGGGATCGAGCAGACCTACATGGTCGGCGCGCAGACGCTCGGCGGCCTCGCCGAGATGATCAGCGGACAGCGTGGCACCGATGAGCTTGGCGGCCCGATTCGCATTGCGCAGTTGTCGGGACAGGTCGCACTGCTGGGCTTCGCCAACCTCGTGTCGTTCATCGCGCTGCTGTCGGTGAACATCGGGCTGATCAATCTATTTCCGATCCCAGTGCTCGACGGCGGCCACCTGCTTTTCTTCGCGGCTGAGGCGGTGCGTGGGCGGCCGATTCCGCAGCGCGCGCAGGAATACGGGTTCCGCGCTGGGCTGGCGCTGCTCGCCTGCCTGTTCGTCTTCGCGACGTGGAACGACATCAGCCATCTCGGCATCGTTCGGTTGCTTTCCGGCCACGGCTAATCCTCTCGGCGGCGAAACGCCGCGCTAGATGCTGTAGCGCGGCGCATTCGCTATCGCTAATGTGCGCGCCGCGCGCGAAGGCGCCGCCTGGAGGAGACACGCCTTTTGCCCCGTTCGCGTCTGCTGCCGATCTGTGCCGCCACTCTCATCACGTTCACGCCCGCCCTGACGGAAGCCCAGGCGCCGCCGCGACAGCCGCGTGCCGCCGCCCGCGCTGCCGCCGCGGTGCCCCGGGCGGGCACGATCCGCGCCATTCAGATCGAGGGGAACCAGCGAATCGAGGAGGGTACGATCAGGTCGTACATGCTCGTCGTTCCGGGCGACCAGTTCGATGCCGACCGAATCGACCGCAGCCTGAAAACCCTCTACGCGACGGGCCTGTTCCAGGACGTGCGGATCGACCGGCAGGGCGACATACTCGTCGTCAAGGTGGTTGAGAACCCGATCGTCGACCGCATCACGTTCGAGGGGAACCACAAGCTCACCGACGAGAATCTGCGCACGCTGATCCAGCTCCGTCCGCGCACCGTCTTCACCCCCGCGATCGCGCAGTCGGACCGGCAGAAGATCCTCGACGCCTACGCGCGCAAGGGCCGGTTCGACGCGCGGGTTGAGCCCAAGATCATCCGGCTCGAGCAGAACCGGGTCGACGTCGTCTTCGAGATCAACGAGGGTGAGTCGACGCTCATCAGCCGAATCAGTTTCGTCGGCAACAAGGCGTTCAGCGAAGGCAACCTGCGCGAGGTCATCAACAGCCGCGAGGAACGCTACTGGCGGTTCCTGTCGACCTCCGACAGCTACGACCCCGAGCGCCTCAACTTCGACCGCGAGCTGCTCCGGCGCTACTACCTCAAGCATGGCTACGTGGACTTCAAGGTCGTGGACGCCGCGGCTGAGCTGTCGCCGGATCGGAAGTCTTTCTTCCTCACGTTCACGCTCGACGAGGGCGCGCGCTACCGGGTCGGCAAGATCACGGTGAACAGCCAGCTGCGAAACCTGCCGGGCGACGTGCTGCTGCCGAATGTCGAGCAGGAGGTCGGCGACTGGTACGACGGCGACGCCGTCGAGCGGTCGGTGACGGCGATTACCGATGCCGTGCAGAACCGCGGTTACGCGTTCGTCGAGGTTAAGCCGCGCATCTCGCGCAATACCGAGAAGCACACCGTCGACCTCGTGTTCGACGTCGGCGAGGGGCCGCGCGTTTATGTCGAGCGCATCGACATCGTCGGTAACACGCGGACGCAGGACAAGGTGATCCGGCGCGAGATGAGGCTCGCCGAGGGCGATGCGTTCAACGCCGAGAACATCCGCCGCTCGCGGCAGAGGCTGCAGGATCTCGGCTATTTCAATAGCGTCACGCTTCGCAATTCACCCGGGTCGACGCCGGACAAGACGATCGTCACCGCCGCCGTCGAGGAAAAGGCAACGGGCGAGCTGACGCTCGGCGGCGGCTTCTCGACCGATGCGGGGTTCCTGCTCAACACGGGCCTGCGCGAGCGCAATCTGCTCGGCACCGGCATCGACGCCAGCATCAACGGCGTACTGGCGCAGAAGGAAAGCTCGATCGACGCGTCGGTGACCGACCCGTACTTCCTCGACCGCAACTTGGTCGCGGGCGCCGATCTCTTTTATGTTAACAACAACAACCAGAACGTCGCGCAGTACAGCGAGCGCCGCGCCGGCGGTGCGCTTCGCCTGGGCTGGTCGTTTACCGATCACCTATCGCAGTCGGTGAACTACACGCTGGTCGATCGTGATGTGTACAACATCCAGCCCGGCGCCAGCTTCTTCATCACGCAGCAGGCCGGCTACTCGCTGCTGTCACAGATCGGGCAGACGATCGCGCTCGACTACCGCGACAGCCGGATCGATCCGCATTCAGGCTTCCTTGTGCGGCTCGGCACGGACATTGCCGGCCTCGGCGGCGACAGCGATTTCATCCGCACGAAGGTCGACGGCGCTTATTACATTCCGCTCGACAGGTTCACCGGCAACAGCGATTGGGGCATCGCGCTCACGGCCGGTGCCGGATATTTGTACAACGAGAATCAGCAGGAAAGGATCATCGACCGTTTCTTCCTCGGCGGCGACAACCTGCGTGGCTTCCAGTCGGGCGGCGCTGGTCCGCACGACGCGACGACGGGCGACAGCCTTGGTGGTCGTTTCATTTGGACACAGTCGACGGAACTGCGCTTTCCGTTGCCGATTTCGCCCGATATCGGCCTCTCAGGCCGCACCTTCGTCGATGTCGGTGGGCTGTCGGAGGGTAATTTCCTCTCGAAGACCTGCAAGGGTTCCAACCTGCCAATCATCGGCGGAACTACGTGTCCGCCGGTCTATGACAACGCCGCCCCGCGTGTCGGCGCCGGTGTCGGCGTCTCGTGGAAGACGCCGTTCGGCCTCATCAACATTGACATCGCCGACGCGGTCGTGAAGTACAAGCACGACCAGACGCAAGTCTTCCGGTTCGGCTTCGGCACGAGGTTCTGAGTGCACATACATCGCTATCTGTCGGCTGCCCTTATCGCGGCGCTTGGGCTGACCCTGATTCCTGGGTCACCTGCGCGTGCGCAGCAGAACCAGAATTGGTTCGTCCCGGGGCAGGGCGGCGGCGCGAGCCATTCGGGTCCGCGGGCGCACGCTCCGGCGCGCGGGCCCCGTGCGAATCCGGCGCCCGACCTAGCGCCGCCCGCCGACTCCGTGGATTCGGGGCAGCCGGCCGAGGCGGCGGAACCGAGCGAGCCGACCAACCCGAACGAGCCGCGCCGGCAGGTCGCCCTTCCGCCGATGCCGACCCTGCCGCCGCTCGCCAAGGGCAATCCGCCGCCGACGCCGGTCATCGGTGTGCTCGGCGTACCTGACGTGATGCGCGCCTCGATCGCGGCGCAGCAGGTCGAGAAGGCCATCGGCGAGCGCCGCGCGAAGTTTCAGGCCGACGCCCAGAAGGAGCAGGCGACTTGGCGGGAGATGCAGCAGAGTTTCGCCGACCAGCGCAGCAAGCTGACGCCCGACCAGATCCGCGCCCGCGAGCGTGATCTGCAACAGCGGATCACGACGGCGCAGCGCACGTTCCGGGACCGTGACCGGATCATCCAGGACGCGGCCCGGTTCGGCCTCGCCCAGATCGAGCAGACGATGGTTGCCGTCATTCGGCAGGTCGCTGAAAGCCGGGGCATGAATCTCGTCCTGCACCGGGCGCAGGTCGCGCTGAACGTCAATGAGTACGATATTACCAACGAGGTGACAGCGCAGCTGAACAAGGTTCTGCCGTCCGTGCAGATCCCGGCCGATGGCGCGCCGGTGCCGACCGTCGCGCTGACCCCATCGGGCGCACCGACCGCGACGGCGCTCGCCATCGGTGGAGCCGCGCCCGCGACGGGTGCGCCGGCGCCGGCCAAGGGCACGGCGCCGCCGCCCGCCGCCGGCGCCAT
>CAYSTX010000108.1:0-11373 GCA_964434035.1 uncultured Acetobacteraceae bacterium | reverse complement strand
TGCACGAGACCTTCGTCGTGCTCCTCGTCGTCCTCCTCGACATGCTCGGCCGGCCGATTGGCCGAGGACGCCCAGAGGTGGCCGTGAACAAGACCGTCGTCGAACAGATCATCGGACATCGAAGTGTCTCCCATTCAAGTCGTGATGGGAGAAATAAAGCGCGGCCATGCGTCCGGTTGAGTGGCCAAATGGCCCGAATCGCGCAAGCCCGTCGACGGGTTCACCGTCGACGGGTCGCGTTTGTAAAGGCTGTAAAGACTATCGCTTGACCGGAAAGAACGGCGCCGGCGTCATCAGGCTGTTTTCCTGCTTCAGCAGATACCCGGCCTCGGCGCTGAGGCGCAGGAAATTCTGCCATTCCGGGTCCGCCATCATCGCTGCCCGCTTCTTCGCCCGGTCGGCCGCGTCCTCGTACACCCAGATATGGACGTACGTATTAAGCGTGCCGGTCTCAGTGATCATGTAGGCGAGCGGCTCGCCGAGGTGACGCTTCTGCGCCGCCATGCCGTGCTGCTCATAGATCTTGAGGTGCGCCGCCATGCAGCCCGGCTTGACGGTATAGGTGCGATGGTCAAGCAACATGGGCCTATTCCTTCTTGGCGGTGCAGGTGAGCTTCTTGCCCTTCCAGTTCACCGTCGCGACGTTGCGGTACAGATTGAAGGACACTCCCTCCGCCTTGTAGAGCTGACCGTGCTTTGTCGGCGCGGCCGTGGCGGTTACGTTCTGGTCGCCGTAGGTGAGCTGCGCGGTCGCCGGATCGGTCGAGACGAAGGTCGCCATGACGCTGTCATGCGTGCGGCGGCAGACATACTCGATCGGACCGCGCGTGGCGGGGGCCGGCGGTGGCGGCGGCGCGGCCTGAGCGACCGGGGCCGGCGGCGGCGGGGGCGGTGTCTCGGCACAGCCAGCGAGCCCGGCAAGACCAAGCATCGCGACAGCCAGAAGCAGCGTATTCTTCATTGGGGAGAAGCCCTCGTTCTTGTTCAACACCCCGGCCATACGCCAACCCGCGACCGTTTCCAACCGGGTCGCGGCGAATGCGGTCGCGTCACGCAGCGGCGAATCAGATCGCGACCCGCACGCCAAGCTCAACCACGCGATCGCTTGGGATGCGGAAGAACTCCGTTGCGGGCTGAGAATTGCGGGCCAGCAGCAAAAACAGCCAGCGCCGCCACAGCGAGAGCTTCGGCGCCATCGACGGCACAAGGACATCGCGGCCGAGAAAATAGCTCGCCTGCATTGGATCGTAATCGACCCCGCGGGCTTTGAGCTCCTCCAGCGCACGGGGGATGTTCGGGCTTTCCATGAAGCCGTAGCGCAGCGTCACGCGCCAGATGTGGGGCGACAGTTCCTCGACCACGCCGCGCCGTTCGTGACTGACTTCGGGCTCATCCACGTTGACGACCGTGACGAACAGCACCCGCTCATGCAGCACCTTGTTGTGCTTGAGATTGTGCAGAAGCGCGGCCGGCACATAGTCCGGGTTGCCGGTCAGGAAGATCGCAAGACCGGGCACCCGGATTGTGCGCGATTGCGGCAGCCGCGCGAGAAACGATGCGAGCGGCAGGCTGTCCTGCCGCCAGCGTGCCATCAGCAGGTCGCGCCCGCGCTTCCACGACGTCATCAGCGCCATCAGCATCAGCCCGAGCGCCAACGGCACCCAGCCGCCTTCGGGGATCTTGAGCGCATTGGCGGCAAAGAAGATGCCATCGATGAGGAAGAATGTCCCGAATACCACGACCGCCGCCAGCCGCGACCAGCCGAACAGACGCCGGAACACGACGGTCGCGAGGACGCAGGTGCAGAGGAACGTGCCGGTAACTGCGATGCCATAAGCGGCGGCGAGGTTGTCGCTGGTGCGGAACGCGAACACGAGCACCAACACGCCGATCATCAGCAACCCGTTGATCTGCGGCATATAGATCTGCCCCTCTTCGCTGCTCGACGTATGGCGCACGGTCATGCGCGGCAGAAAGCCGAGCTGCATGCATTGCCGCGTCACTGAGTACGCGCCCGAGATCAGCGCCTGGCTCGCGATCACCGTCGCGATGGTCGCGAGCACGACCATCGGCACGCGGAGCCAGTCCGGTCCCAGCAGATAGAACGGGTTTTGGATCGCAGCCGGATTGCTGATGATCAGCGCGCCCTGGCCGAAATAATTGAGCACGAGCGACGGCAGAACGAAGGTGAGCCAGCTCAGCCGGATCGGCAGCGCGCCGAAATGGCCCATGTCGGCATAGAGCGCCTCCGCCCCGGTGACGCACAGCACCACCGCGCCGAGGACGACGAAGGCGAGACCCTTGTATTGCATACAGAGCAAGACGCCGTAGGTCGGCGAAATCGCTTCCAAAACGAAAGGATGCTGCGCGATCTCGATCGCGCCAAGCACGCCGATCGTCATGAACCAGATCAGCATCACTGGCCCGAAGATGCGCCCGACGGTATGGGTGCCGCGGAACTGCATCCCGAACAGCGCGACGATGACGACGACCGACAGCGGCAGGATGAACGCCGAGAGATCGGGCGTCGCGACGCTGATTCCTTCGAGGGCCGATAGCACCGAGATCGCGGGTGTAATGACGCCGTCGCCGAAAAACAGGCACGCGCCCGCGATGCCGACCAGCGCAAGCGCCGTCCGCATCTGCTTCCCGAACGAGACGCGGATGGCGAGCGCCATCAGCGCAAGAATCCCGCCCTCGCCGTGATTGTCGGCGCGCATTATGAGCAGCACGTATTTGATCGTCACGATCAGCACGAGCGACCAGAAGATGAGCGACAGTACGCCCAGGATCTCAACACTGGTTACGGGGTTGCCCGAGAAGACGTGCAGGCTCGCCTTGAAGGCGTAGAGCGGGCTCGTGCCGATATCGCCGTAGACGACGCCGAGTACGGCAAGGAGCGAGCCGATGCCTCGCGCCACGCGTTTCGGTTTGTCCGTTACCCCTGCCGTCGTCGCGCTCGCGCTCATTGATCGACCCCGTGCGAGTTCTAGCATTCGACCACTCGACGCGGTCGCCGTCCGGTCAGCGCGCGGCAGCCTCTACGCTGGCACCTCGTCGCTGGCAAGCAAACGCACCGCATGCGCGTGTCGGCTAGAACGATCAGCGGGCACCAAAGATCGCACTGCCGACGCGAACAGACGTCGCGCCGGCAGCAATCGCGGTTTCGAAGTCGCAGGACATGCCCATCGAGACTTCCGGCAGACTATGCCGCCTCGCACAGGCGGCGAGCCAGGCGAAATGCGGCGCGGGGTCCGACGAAGCCGGGGGCACGCACATCAGGCCGACCAGGGCGTCCCCGAACCGGCCGCGGCAATCATCGATGAACGCGTCCGCCGCGTCGCGTGCGATGCCGCCCTTCTGCGGTTCGTCGCCGACGTTGACCTCGATCAGCAGGCGCGGACAGCGGCCCTCCTTCGCGATTGCGTCCTGCAAGGCGTCGGCGAGCCGCGGGCGATCGAGGCTCTCGATCACATCGGCGATGCGGACCGCATCGCGCGCTTTGTTGGTTTGCAGGCCGCCGATCAGGTGCAGGCGAAGCCCCGGCACGGATGCGCGCAGCGACCTGAACTTGGCGAGCGCCTCCTGCACCCGGTTCTCACCGAAATGATACTGCCCGGCGGCGATCGCCGCCTCGACCGCCGCGGCCGGCTTCGTTTTGGAGACGGCGACCAACGTGACATCTTCCGGCCGGCGGCCCGCGGCGCGGGCGGCCGTGTCGATCCGGGCGCGGATGGACTGAAGCGACGCGGCGATCGCCGCTGTATCGGTTGTGGCCTCAGGCGGCCGGGCGGAAGCGAGGGCGGGGTCTGACATGGACCGGAGGCTTGTCGGCTGGGCGCGCGCCGTCAAGGCTCGACGGCGGGCGCGGGGCCTGCCTTCGGTGCCGCCGCTCTGGCTGTTCACCGACGCGCGCCGGCTGGCCGATCCGCGCGCGGCGGCGCGACGTCTGCCGTGCGGGCTCTGCGGGATTGTCGTCCGCCATGACGGCGCGCCCGACCGCGACGCGCTGATCGCCGACCTTGCCGCGATTTGCGCGACGCGGCGGCTCTGGCTCGCTGTCGCGGGCGACTGGCGCGTGGCCGTGCGGTACCGCGCGATGCCGCATCTGCGGGACGGCAAATGGGTAGCGGGGAGGCGACGTGGGCTGCCCGCGACCAGCTCGGCGCATGACGCGGCGTCGCTCCGCCGCGCGGCGGGGAACGGTGCCATCATCTCGTTTCTGTCGCCGATCTTTCCGACCGAAAGCCACCCAGGGGCGCCGGTGCTCGGCGCCCTCCGGTGGGCGGCGCTGGCGCGTGCGCATGGCGGAAAACTGGCGGTCTGCGCGCTCGGCGGGATCGATGGCGGGACCATCAGGCGGGTCGCGCCGGGGGCTGCCGGCATCGGGGCAATCGGCGCACTCAGCTGACTGTGGCCACCGGGCAACAGTGTTTCGCAAATGCCATGCGCGGGCGCTTCCATCCATTGCAGCCCCGTGTCGGGCTCGATCATAGTGTTTCGAGGCCAGATCGCAGCGCGCCTCTTTCGGGCTGCCCGTGGCCGCAACGTACGCCGATCGTCGGCGATATGAGGAGGATTGAATGCGTAAGTTCCTGCTGGCCTCCGCGGCCGTGCTCGGGCTGACGGCCGGAGTGGCCGACACCGGTTTCGCCCAGAGTGCCGACGTCACGGCTTCGTCCGACGCGGGCCAGGGCCAAGCGCCGGGTACGGTGACGGTCCGGCTGAACGGCCGCTTCCGTTTCTATGCCGGCGTCAACAACAATAGCCTCGAGAGCGCGCAGTATTTCTACAACCCCACAACCGCTACCGCGACTGAAGTGCCGCGTCCGGGCGTTGCGGCGCCGGTTGGCTCGACGCTGCAGCGCAGCTCGACCTCAAACTACTCCTTCACCTCCTATGCGCGTCTCTATCCCGGCTTCGACGGCGTCGCGGCGAACGGCCTGAAATACGGCGCCTCGCTCGAAATCCGGCAGGACAACGGCTCGGCCGCCCAGGCGGGGCCGTCGGGGGCGAGCCGCCAGCGTGGTGCTCTCTATCTCCGTCGTGAGTGGGGCTACGTCGGCACGAATACGCTCGGAACGATTCGTGTCGGCTCGACCGACGGTCCGTCGGGCCTGTTCATGACCGGCAGCTTCGAAAACTTCAACGACGGCGGCTGGAACGGCGACGTACCGTTCAACTTCGGCACCGGCAACACCACGATCGTCTGGCCGTTCGCGGACGTCGGCAACATGTACACCACGACCAAGGTGGTCTACCTGTCGCCGCAGTTCTACGGCTTCGACTTCGGCGCGGCCTTCGAGCCGAGCACGGGTAACGTCAACGGCGACGCTCAGTCTTGTAACGGCTTCAACAACCAAGGCCCCACCTTCGTCGGCCAGGGGCCGAGCGTCGCGGGCGCCGGCTGTGAAAACCTCTCGTCCACCAGCACCGGCGACATCAACCGCCGCCGTAACACCGGCGACATCGCGCTCCGTTACCGCGGCAGCTTCGGTCCGGTCGGCCTCGCCGCCTATGTCAACTACATCGGCGGCGGCAAGGTTCAGGACCAGAGCGGCCTGAACCGGCAGCAGTTCAACGGTCTGTCCGTCGGCGTCGGTGGTGCGACGGTCAGCTACGCTGGCTTCTCGGTCGGCGGCCTGCTCCAAGGCGGCAAGGTGAACAACCAGTGGGCCCTCCAGCCAAAGGGCGAGCCTGAGGCGTTCGGGTGGCTCGTCGGCACGTCCTACACGTTCGGGCCATTCATTGTCGGCGCGTCCTACTATGACTGGTTCGCGGCCGGCTCCGCGCTACCGGGCAACGGGATCGGCCATCGCCGGACGCTTGGTGTGGCGGCTGGTGGCACCTACGCGGTCGCGCCGGGCTTCGCGCTGTTCCTCTCCTACCTGTGGGGCCAGCAGCATGAGACCGGTTTCGACTTCCTCACCGGCTCCGCGTCGCCGGTGAACACGCCGGGCCTGCACAACACGACCGACACGCAGACCATCGCGATCGGCACCAGCTTCACCTGGTAAGTCGATACGCCGCGAGGCGTGAAACGATAAGGGCGGCGGGGAAACCCGCCGCCCTTTTTCGTTGCCGCACGCCGTCGTCGCTCGCACTCAAGCGCTATGCCGTCGCGCTCAGTCCCGCGCGCGACGGGCCGCCCGTCAGTCGATCAGTGGTGGCTCGCCAGACTCTGCGCGGCCAGAGCCCTGGCCATCTGGCTCAGCGCCTCCTGGTGCTTCTCATTGTCGATCGCCGCGAAGTTCCGCGCGAGTTCGAGCCCCATCCGCTGGCGCGGCGACAGCGCGGGCTCGGCCGTTTCGTGCTCGGCCAGTCCATCGAAGAACCAGCTGATCGGCACGCTCAATACTTGCGCGATCTCATAGAGACGACCCGCAGAGATGCGATTGAGACCACGTTCGTATTTGTGGGCCTGCTGATAGGTTACGCCGATCATATTCGCGAGCTGCTGCTGCGACAGCCCCAGCATGACGCGGCGCTCACGGATACGTGCCCCGACATAGCGGTCCGCGGCATTGGCCCGCGCCGTTGGACGCGGTTCGCCGCCGGCAGCTTTTTGGGGGCCCGATTTCACGTCGAGCGGGACGGCGGCCGAGACAGCGACGTCACGTTCGTTCGCTTCGGACATCGAAGACCTCCCTCGCAATGGGACGGATCGAACCTAGGTTCGGTCTCGTCAGTTCCCGTATAACGCGAACGTCTTTCAAAAGACTTCACGTTAAAGTGTGCGAAACGTGCCGTAGCGATCAAACCAACCGTAGGAATGAGACGCCCTCCGCTCAAAACGCGGAGCGACTCAGGACTTTTGCGCCTCTCCCGGGTGTTCCAGCCGCCGACGCAGTGCTGCATTTTCGGCCTTAAGCTGGGCATTTTCGACGGCGAGCGCGTTCTGCTCCTCAGCCGGCGTCTCGCCCGCCGCAGGCCTGGGCGCGAACGGCGCGAACAGGCTGAAGGCGCGCTCCATGATCGCGAGATTCTGCCGCGACACTTCTTCGAGGCTGCCGAACGGGAAGAACCCGCCATAGGTCTGCTTCAGCGCCGCCCGCATCTGCTGCTGCTGGCGCGCGAAGGTGGCCATGGCCTGCTCCAGATAGGCCGGAACGAGGCCCTGCAGGCTATCACCGTAAAAGCCGATCAATTGCCGGAGGAAGTTGGTGGGCAGCATCGCCCGCCCCTTCCCTTCTTCCTCGACAATAATCTGCGTCAGCACGCCGCGCGTGATGTCCTCGCCGCTGCGGGCGTCATAGACCACGAAATCCCGTCCCTGCCGCACCAAGTCGGCCAGCGTATCGAGGGTGATGTAGCTTGAGCTTTCCGTGTCGTAGAGTCGCCGGTTGGCGTATTTCTTCACGACGACTGGCGGCCGCTCGGTCCCCGGCGGCGCCGCGGCATTGGGGGAGCGTGGCGCGTTCGCCTCGCCCTGTCCGGCACGGGACGAAGCGACGAACGGCGCGGCACGAACGGGATCAGGCATAGCCGCCTCACTCGGTAATCGGTGTGCCTTCAACATGAGCCAGCGGCGGGCGTTGCGAAAGCCCGGGAGCGGACGCAGCCTTCAGCCTGGACCGGAATCGATGAATGATGCAATGCAACAAGACCACGACGAACAGCTCGGAGAGCAAAGCCGACACGGATTGGACAACCATCTGGCGGAGCGAAATGGCAGGCATGGCAATCGACCGAGAACTCGCCGAAACATGGACGTCAATGGCAATGGCGTGGCAGCGAATGGCGCTGGGACTTGCCGGGTTGACGCCGCGACCACAAGCCGATGAACGACAGCACGCGGCCGGGCGACAGCAGGCGGCCGGACGCGCCGGGGCCGATGCGCCGGCGGGGGCCACGCCCGCTTCTGCTCCATCTCATGACGAGCTGCGGCGAGAGCTTCGCGCCGAATTCCGCCGCGACCTCGATGCAATGGGGGATCGGATCGCCACCCTGGAGCGGGCCCTGGCCGAGCGCGCCGAGCGCCCCGCCCCCGAACGAGTGCCCGAACGAGCCCCCAATTTGGCCGTTCCTGACGAACTGGACGACGTTCCCGTCGCCTCCACCCGCGCCGCCGCCGCCCGCACCACCGCCGCCAAAAAGCGAAAGCCAAACGGCAACGGGAAGCGGACCGACGGGCGGAAGCGCCGCGCACCCCCCGGCTGATGCGCTGCTGATTGCGGGCATCGCCGCCTACCGGCGCCACCCGCATGTTCGTCGCGTCGTCGAACCGCCGGTCCGTTGGCTGCACGGGCCGGCTCGCCTGCTCGACTACGGACCGGACGGGGCGCCGGCGGTGCTGGTCGTGCCGAGCCTCATCAATCGCGCGGATGTGCTCGACCTCGAGATGGACCACTCGCTGCTGCGATTCCTCGCGGCCTCCGGCGTGCGGCCCTTGCTGCTCGACTGGGGCTGGCCGGGGCTGGAGGAGCGGGCGCTCGATCTTGGCGGCTATATCGCCGGGCCGCTGGCCGGCGCACTTGAGGCGGCGCGCGCGCTCAATGGCGAGGCAGGCCCGGTTGGGCTGATCGGCTACTGCATGGGCGGCACGCTCGCGGTCGCGGCGGCGCTTCGGCGGCCGGATCTGGTGCGCGCGCTCGCGCTGCTCGCCGCCCCGTGGGACTTCTGGGCCGACACGCCGGACGCCGCCGCCACGGCCGCGCGGCTCCTCGCCGCGGTCGAGCCCGCGATGGCGCTGACCAACGCCGCACCCGTCGACGCGCTACAGGCGATGTTTGCGACAATCGACCCCGGCGGCGTCCCGCGGAAATACCGCGCCTTCGCGGCGCTCGACCCCGATAGCGAACGCGCCCGCCGCTTCGTCCTGCTCGAGGATTGGCTCAACGATGGCGTGCCGCTCGCGGCCCCGGTGATGCGAAACGTGCTCGGCGGCTGGTACGGCCGGAATGAACCGGCGCGCGGCCTCTGGCGGGTTGAGGGCACGCCCGTTCGGCCCGACGAGCTCCGTCTGCCGGCCTTCGTCGCCATCCCGGCGCGGGACCGGATCGTACCGCCGGGCTCGGCCCGGGCGCTGGCGGACGCGATCCCGGGCGCCGTTCAACACGCGCCGGACGCGGGCCATATAGGGATGGTGGTTGGCAGCACGGCTGAGGCGGCGCTGTGGCGCCCCCTGGCCGAATGGCTTCGGGCGCGCTTAGTCTCCCAATCGGCGCCGCCGGCCACGCGCTCGCGTCGTCCCAAAAGGCATCAGAAATAGGAGAAGCCAGAATGGAAGACATCGTCATCGTCGCCGCCGCGCGGACCCCGGTCGGCACTTTCAACGGCGCCTTCAGCACGACACCCGCCCACACGCTGGGTGCCACCGCCATCTCGGCCGCGATCGAGCGGGCGAAGCTCGGCGCGGCGGAGGTGGATGAGGTCATCATGGGCCAGATCCTCGCCGCCGGCGAAGGCCAGAATCCCGCTCGTCAGGTCGCCCGCGCCGCCGGCGTGCCGGATGAGAAGACCGCGTTCGGCATCAACCAGCTCTGCGGCTCCGGCCTCCGCGCCGTTGCCCTGGCTGCGCAGCAGATCCGTACCGGCGAAAGCAAGATCGTCGTCGGCGGCGGTATGGAGAGCATGAGCCAGTCGCAGCACAGCGCGCATCTGCGTCAGGGCACGAAGATGGGCGGGCTCGAGTTCATCGACACGATGCTGAAGGACGGGCTGTGGGACGCGTTCCATGGCTATCACATGGGCATCACCGCCGAGAATGTCGCGCGCGCGTATCAGATCACGCGTGACGAGCAGGACGCCTTCGCCCTCGCCTCGCAGCAGAAGGCGGCGACGGCGCAGAAATCGGGCCGCTTCATGGACGAGATCGTTCCGGTGACGGTGAAGGGCCGCAAGGGCGACACGGTGGTGGATCAGGACGAGTACATTCGCCACGACGCAACCGCCGAAGCGATGGCGAAGCTCCGGCCGGCGTTCAACAAGGAAGGCACGGTGACCGCCGGCAACGCGAGCGGCATCAACGACGCGGCCGCGGCGGTCGTTCTGATGTCCGCGTCGGAAGCGGCCAAGCGCGGCCTCACGCCGATTGCGCGTATCGTTTCCTTCGCAACGGCCGGCGTTGATCCGGCGGTCATGGGCACGGGTCCGATCCCGGCGACGCGCCGCGCGATGGAGCGGGCGGGCTGGAAGTTCGACGACCTCGACCTGATGGAGGCGAACGAGGCGTTCGCGGCGCAGGCGATCGCGGTCAACAAGGACCTTGGCTGGGATACGTCGAAGGTCAACGTCAACGGCGGCGCTATCGCGATCGGCCATCCGATCGGCGCGTCGGGTGCCCGCGTGCTGGTGACGCTGCTGCACGAGATGCAGAAGCGCGACGCGAAGAAGGGTCTCGCGACGCTCTGCATCGGCGGCGGCATGGGCGTTGCCATGTGCGTCGAGCGTTGATCTGGGGCTTCTGATCCCGGGCGCGGGAGGCTTCGCTTCCCGCGCCCGTCTTCGGGCCTTAATCGACGCCCCGCTCAGACGGAAAAATACTTCGCCCGCGGATTGAGCACGACGATGGCGCTCGTCGATTGTTCGGGATGCAACTGCCACTCATCGCTGATCGAAACGCCGATCCGCTCCGCGCCGAGCAGTCGTAGCAGCGGCTCCTGATCCTCGAGCTTCGGGCAGGCCGGATAGCCGAACGAATAGCGGCTGCCGCGATAGCCCTGCGCCAGCATCTTATCCATGTCGCGATCGTCCTCGGCTGCGAATCCGAGTTCGGCGCGGATGCGCTTGTGGACGTATTCGGCCATCGCTTCCGCCATTTCGACCGACAGACCGTGCAGGTACAGATAATCCTGGTACCGGTTGTCCTCGAACCAGACGCGCGCGGTGTCGGACGCGGACTGCCCGACGGTCACGACCTGTAGCCCGATCACGTCGCGCGGGCCGCCTTCGTCGATGTCGCGGAAGAAATCGGCGATGCACTCGCCGTCATCCTTCGGCTGGCGCGGCAGCGTGAAGCGGCAGAGCTCGGTCGTGCCGTCCTCATCGAACAGCACGAGGTCGTTACCCTGCCCGGCGGCGCGCCAATAGCCGTAGATCGCCTGCGGCCGAAGAATGTTCTGCTCCTCGCAGAGCGTCAGCATCCGGCGCATCACCGGCCGCAGTTCCTGCTTCGCCCAGCCGAGGAAGTCGTCAAGCGTGCGTCCTTGTTTGCGGAAGCCCCACTGAAATTGATAGAGGCTGCGCTCGTTAATGAACGGCACGATCGCGCGCGGGTCCGCCTCGACCACGCGCGCACCCCAAAACGGCGGCTCCGCGACCGGCAGGTCCAGCGTCATCCGCCGCCGCCGCTCGCGCACCGCGTTAACGTCGATCGGACGAAACGCCCGCGCGTCCGCGGCGCCCAGCGTCCGCTGCGTGTTCCGCGCCTTG
>CAYSTX010000107.1:0-11450 GCA_964434035.1 uncultured Acetobacteraceae bacterium | reverse complement strand
CATCACTCGATAAGCGGCATCCGCGCCGCCCGCGCGGCCGACGAGCGCGATCAGCGCACGCCGACTCAGCCCGCTTGTCACGCCTCGGCCGGGCGTCGCGCGCGAAGGGCGGCGGCGAGCGTTCCGTCATCGAGCACGTCGAGCGCGCCGCCGATCGGCACGCCCTGTCCGACGCGGCTGACCGCGACGCCCGTTTTCGCCAACCGCTCGGCGAGCCAGTGCGCGGTGGTCGCGCCATCGACGGTCGCGCCGAGCGCGAGGATGATTTCGGCAACCCCGCCGTCGCCAATCCGGCGGAGCAGCGGCGTCACGTTGAGATCGTCCGGCCCAACGCCGCCGAGCGCCGACAGCGTGCCGCCGAGCACATGATAGAGCCCGCGATAAATCCCCGCCCGCTCAAGCGCCCAGAGATCCCCGACGCCCTCGACAACGCAGATGATCGACCGATCGCGGCCAGCATCGGCGCAGATCGCGCACGGGTCGGCGCTGTCGAGATTGCCGCAGAGGCTGCATTGCCGCACGGCGCGCGCCGCGTCCGCGAGTGCGTTGGCAAGCGGCAGCATCCGCTGCTCCGGCGCCTGCAGCATCTTCAGCGCCGCCCGCCTTGCGCTGCGCGGGCCGAGGCCGGGCAGGCGGGCGAGCAGGCCGATTAGCCGTTCAACCTCGGGGCCGCCCACGCGCGTTGGATCAGAAGGGCAGCTTCAGGCCGCCGGGAAGCTGCATACCGCCGGTGACTTTCGCCATTTCCTCGGCGGCCGCCGCGTCACATTTGCGGCGCGCGTCGGCGTGGGCGGCGACGATCAGGTCCTGCAGCGTCTCGGCCTCGGTCGGCTCGAGCAGCGACGGGTCGATCTTGGCCGCCCGCATCTCGCCCTTGCCGTTCAGCGTGATGCGGACAAGGCCGGCACCGGACGCTCCTTCGACCTCGAGCGCCTCCAGCTTGGCCTGCATCTCGGCCATTTTTTCCTGCATCTGCGAGGCCTGTTTCATCAGGCCGGCGAGGTTCTTCATGCGTCGGTCTCCATCGGGTCGGACATGTCGTCGAACGGGTCGTCCGGCGTGTCGGCATTGAGCGCGGGTTCGGTCTCGGGCGGCAGACCATAGGCGTCCATCGTCGCGTCGTGCAGCTCCCCGATCGTCGCACCCGGAAACGCCTCCAGGATCGCCCGCACCAGCGGATGGTCGGCGGCGTCGGCGCGCTTTGCCGCAGTGAGGCTCGCCGCCTGTTCGGCCATGGTCGGCGCGCCGCCGGAGGACGCGACGACCACGGTCCACCGCATGCCGGTCGCGTCGTTCAGCACGGCGCCGAGGCGCTGGGCGAAGTCGCGCGGCGCGCTCTGCTCCACCCGCAGCTCGATCACGGGCGGGGCGAGGCGTACCAGATGCACCGCGTGCAGCAAATGCGCGTGCAGCATCGCCTCCCGCCGGGCATCCAGCAGCACGGCGATGTCGCGGAGGCTGGTGATCCGCGGCGGGGCGGGCGCTGGGGCTTCGGCCGGCACGGACGCCGGGGCGGGTGCGTGCGCGAGCGCCGTGCCGCCACCACCACTGCCGCCCCCGCCGCGCGGGGGTGCGGTCGGGACGCTCGGCGCGGCGCCGCCGGCCGTCAGCGTGCGGATCAGATCGGCCGGGCTCGGCATGTCGGCGACGTGGCAGAGGCGGATCAGCACCATCTCGGCCGCCGCGCGCCGGTCCGGCGCCTGCTCAACCTCGGCGATTCCCTTCAGCAGCATCTGCCACGCGCGGGCGAGTGCGGGCATCGGCAGCCGGTCGGCGAGTGCCGCCCCTCGCGTCCGCTCCGCCTCCGGCAACTCGGCGCCGTCGCGCAGCTCTGGGATCGATTTGAGCCGCGTCAGCGTGTGAACAAGCGCCAGCAGGTCGGCGAGCAGCAGGCCGAGATCGGCGCCGCGCTCATGCGCCCGGTCGGTCGCCGCGAGCGCCCGCGCCGGCTCGCCCGCCATGACCGCTTCCAGCAGGTCGAACACGGCCATGCGGTCGGCGAGGCCCAGCATGTCGGCGACCATATCGGCCCCGATCTCCGTCCCACCATCGAGCGCGCCCTGGGCGATTGCCTGGTCGAGCAGCGACAGCCCGTCCCGCACCGACCCGTCGGCGGCGCGCGCAATCAGGTCGAGGGCTCCCGGCGCGATCGCGACGCCCTCCTTCTCGGCGATCCGCGCGAACAGGGCGGACAGCTCGGCGACGCGGACGCGCCGCAGATCGAACCGCTGGCAGCGCGACAGCACCGTCACTGGCACCTTGCGGATTTCGGTTGTCGCGAAGACGAAGGTGACGTGCGGCGGCGGCTCCTCCAGCGTCTTCAGCAGCGCGTTGAAGGCGTTCCGCGACAGCATGTGGACCTCGTCGATGACGAAGACCTTCATCCGTGCTTGCATTGGGCGGAACCGCGTCGCCTCAATGATCTCGCGCACGTCATCGACGCCGGTTTTCGACGCGGCATCCATCTCGACCACGTCCGGGTGCCGGTCGGCGAGGATGGCGCGGCAGTTGGGGCAGACGCCGCACGGCTCGGCCGTCGGCCCACCGGTGCCGTCCGGCCCGACGCAGGTGAGGCAGCGGGCAATGATCCGGGCGGTCGTCGTCTTGCCGACGCCGCGGACGCCCGTGAGCATGAAGGCGTGCGCCACGCGGCCGAGCGCGAAGGCCCGGCGCAGCGTGCGGACCATCGCCTCCTGCCCGATCAGATCGTCGAATTTCGTTGGGCGATAAGCCCGCGCCAGCACGCGATAGGGGGTCCGCGGATCGGCGGGGGACGGGGCGGCAGCGTCCATCGGCGCGTCCCCGAACAGGCCCGGCCCCGACTCGGCCGGCGGCGCCGGGAGCGTCGCGTCATCCTCGAAAAGGCCGGAGGAGCCGGAGACCATGCGACGGGCGGCGCCTCAACTGCCGGACAGGGAACCTTACGGGTGGGAGGCCGGACGACGACCCGAGCGGAAACTCGTTGCGGCTGCTTCCTTCCGGACCTGACCGGGTTGGCGAGGCGCCCGTCCGCCGCCGGTCTCCCAACCCCTATATCGGCCGTCGCGTGGCGCGGAGCAAGCGGGCGGAGGCGTTGCCGGCGCTCAACCTGCATGGCAGGGTCCGGCCCGCATGCCGCATATCATCGCCCGCCGTACGAACGTCTATACCGGAAGCCCGCTCGACCGCGCCGCCAACGTGCGGGATGATGCCGCCTGGATCGCCGCCGCCGTCGAGGATCCCGACTCGCTCTGGGTGCCGGTCTGGCAGGCGCGCAGCCTGCTCACCGGGGTAGAAGACGCGCGGCCGACGCCCGTTTTCCTGCGCGGGGCCGAAGCGGCGTCAATCCGAGCGGCCGGCGGGCCGTGGGCGTTCCTCGGGTTGCGCGACCGGCGGCCGGTGTTCGCGATCGATGTGAGCGCCGTCGAAGATCCGCAACCGCTCCTGCCGCACGATTTCGGCACCTTCGTCGATCTGCGCGCCGCCGGGCCAGGCATGGCGGCCGACGATGCGTCGGTGCTTGCGCACGCGCGCGGGCTGATGCACTGGCGGACGCGGCACCGGTTCTGCGGCGTCTGCGGCGGCGAATGCGTGCCGCGGAGCGCCGGGCACGTCATGGTCTGCACACGCTGCGACGCGCAGCATTTCCCGCGCACCGATCCGGCCGTTATCATGCTGGTGGTGCGGGGCGACCGGGCGCTGCTCGGCCACTCCCAGCGGTTTCCACGCGCCACAATGTATTCGACACTCGCCGGCTTCGTCGAGCCAGGCGAAAGCCTCGAGGAGGCGGTGCGCCGCGAGGTATTCGAGGAAAGCGGCATCACCGTCGGCGCCGTCCATTACCACAGCAGCCAGCCCTGGCCGTTCCCCGCCTCGATCATGCTCGGCTTCGTCGCCGAGGCACTGACCGAGGAAATCACCATCGACCCGAACGAGCTGCGCGATGCGCGCTGGTTCTCCCGCGCCGAGATCGCCGACCACGAGGCGTACGGGTTTCATTTGCCGCGCGCCGACAGCATCGCCCGCCGGCTCATTGAGGACTGGATGGACGCCGGATGACCAACCGCCGACGCGGCCATGCATGGCCGCTGCTGTCTCTGCTGCTGCTCGTGTCGGCATGTGACTTCGACCCCGCGGGACAGAGCGTCCAGATCGACCCGCGCTGCCAGTCGGCGGTGGATAACGATCCCAAGGTGAAAGAGCTCCAGGCCAACAGCGCCGGCGCCCCGGCGAATTTCGGGCTGACGCATCTTCGCGATCTGTCGGACGCGCGGCAGGCGGCGAACTTGCGCTGTCTCAAGGGGCTCGGCGCGATCCCGCAGGGCGGGGTCGAACGGCCACGGGCGCCGACGTCCTCGCCGCTGTTCTAGGACGACGATGAAGGAGCTCGCGACCATCGGCTACGAGGGGGCGCGGCTTGACGATGTGGTTGAGCGGCTGGCGGCGGAGGGTGTTGCGCTCCTGATCGACGTGCGCGCCGTACCGCGCAGCCGCAAGCCGGGGTTTTCCAAGCGGCAACTTGCGGCGGGGCTCGATGCGGCCGGGATCGGCTACGTCCACCTGATCGCGCTCGGCACGCCGAAAGCCGGCCGCGAGGCGGTGCGCGCCGGCAAGCCCGCCGTGATGCGGCGCATCTTCGCCGACCACATGGCGGGCGACGCACAGCAAGCGGCGCTCGCCGAGGCGACGGAGCTCGCGACGCGCCGGCCGTGTTGCCTGCTTTGTTTCGAACGAGATCATCGGACGTGTCACCGTACGATCGTCGCCGAGATGATCGCCGAGCGGACGGGGATCGAGATCGCGCATCTGATGCCGCCGCTGCCGGCTTAGCTGTCGGCGCCGTGCCGCGCGGTAGGGTCAGATATTCGTGTTGAGCCGCATGTTGCCTGCTTTGTTTCGAACGAGACCATCGGACGTGCCATCGCATGATCGTGGCCGAGATGATCGCGGAGCGGACGGGCGGCATCGGATGCGCGATCTCGACGCCCCCCAACAATCGGTGCGGGTGTTCATGGGGCTTCGCCGTGCGGATGGTGCCCTCGCTGTTCTTCGATCTTCCAGCTTAAACGATTCTTCTGCCAGCCCCGCGATTCCGATTCGACAAGTGGCACTAGGTCGCCATCTGCACAGGGCTAGGGTAATTATCCGAGCGAGAGTTGATCAACGCAGACCACGATTGGAGGATGTATGAACGACGAGAGCAGTTGCCCGATGGGCGGCAAAAGCAGGACCGCGGTTATCCGGAGCATGACCAACCAGCTCTGGTGGCCGAACCGGCTGGATCTGTCGATCCTGAAGCAGAACTCGCCTATGTCCGATCCCATGGGAGAGGACTTCGACTACGCCAAGGAGTTCAAAAGCCTCGACCTGAAGGCCGTCAAAGCGGACATTTTCGCGCTGATGACCACGTCGCAAGACTGGTGGCCGGCCGACTACGGGCATTACGGCCCGCTCTTCATCCGGATGGCTTGGCATAGCGCGGGCACGTACCGCGTCGGCGACGGCCGCGGCGGCGCCGGCGCCGGCACGCAGCGCTTCGCGCCCCTCAATAGCTGGCCCGACAACGTGCTTCTCGACAAGGCGCGTCTGCTGCTCTGGCCGATCAAGGAGAAATACGGCCGGAAAATTTCCTGGGCCGACCTGATGATCCTCGCCGGGAACTGCGCCCTCGAATCGATGGGCTTCAAGACGGTCGGTTTCGCCGGTGGTCGAAAGGACGTCTGGGAGCCTCAGGACGATATCTACTGGGGTCCTGAGGGGACGTGGCTGGCCGATGAGCGCTACACCGGCGACCGGGATCTCGAAAATCCTCTCGCCGCCGTCCAGATGGGCCTGATCTACGTCAATCCCGAGGGGCCGGACGGCAAGCCGGACCCGGTCGCCGCGGCGCGCGATGTTCGCGAAACATTCGCGCGCATGGCGATGAACGACGAAGAGACAGTCGCGCTCATCGCTGGCGGGCACACCTTCGGCAAATGCCATGGCGCTGCCGACCCTTCCAAGTATGTCGGTCCACTCCCTGAGGGCGCGCCCATCGAGGCGCAGGGCCTCGGATGGAGCAACAGTTTCGGCACCGGGAACGGCGGCGACACGATCGGCAGCGGGCTCGAGGGCGCATGGACCAAGAACCCGACGAAGTGGGACAACGGGTACCTCGAAAACCTGTTCGAATACGACTGGGAGCTGACCAAGAGCCCCGCGGGCGCCTATCAGTGGACGCCCAAGGGTGGAGCGGCAGCGGGCACCGTGCCGGATGCGCACGATCCGGCGAAGCGGCATGCACCGATGATGTTGACGACCGACCTCGCACTTCGGATGGACCCGATCTACGAGCCGATTGCGCGGAACTTCTACAAGAACCCGGATCAGTTGGCGCACGCTTTCGCCGAGGCGTGGTACAAGTTGACCCACCGCGACATGGGGCCGCCTGTGCGCTTCATCGGCCCGGAAGTTCCGGCCGAACCGCGCATCTGGCAGGATCCGGTTCCGGCCGTTGATCATAAGCTGATCGACGATGCGGACATCGCCGCGCTCAAGACGAAGATCCTCAAGTCGGGGCTGTCCATCTCGCGGCTGGTCTCGACCGCCTGGGCTTCGGCGTCGACGTTCCGCGGCTCCGACAAGCGTGGCGGGGCAAACGGGGCGCGCATTCGCCTTGCTCCGCAGAAGGATTGGGCGATCAACGAGCCGGAACAGCTGGCCGTTGCGTTGGCGAAGCTGGAAGCGATCCAGAAGGAGTTCAACGCTGCGCAGTCGGGCGGAAAGAAGGTTTCGCTCGCCGACTTGGTCGTTCTCGGTGGCTGCGCGGCCGTCGAGCAGGCCGCGAAGGCGGCCGGCCACACCGTGCAGGTTCCTTTCACGCCGGGCCGCACCGATGCATCGCAAGAGCAGACCGATGCCCACTCCTTCGCCGTGCTCGAACCCAAGGTGGACGGGTTCCGCAACTACATTAGCGGCAAGTTCAGGCAATCGCCTGAGGAACTGCTGGTCGATCGGGCGCAACTCCTGATGCTCACCGCGCCGGAGATGACTGCTCTCGTCGGTGGGCTGCGTGTTCTGGGCGCGAACTTCGGACAGTCCGACCTCGGTGTCTTCACCGACCGGAAGGGTATGCTGACCAACGATTTCTTCAAGAACCTGCTCAAGACGAGCATGAGCATGAAGTGGGAAGCATCGTCCGACCCCGAAGGCGTGTTCGTGGCGCGCGATCGTGCGACCGGCGAGAAGAAGTGGGCCGGCACACGTGTCGACCTCATCTTCGGTTCGAACTCGCAGCTCCGTGCTCTTTCGGAAGCCTATGCGACCGATGATGCGGAGCGCATGTTTGTGGATGCGTTCGTCGCGGCATGGAGCAAGGTGATGAACCTCGATCGGTTCGACCTCGCCTGATTGGGGCGGAGCAGATCCCCGGCGGTTATCGTCGGGGATCTGCTCCGCAACATCATTCGTTGGGGGTGTGAGATGCCGTGGACTCCGGACGAAGCCGAAAAGCACACGCACAAGGCGACGACACGCGCCATGAAGGAGCTTTGGGCGAAGGTTGCAAACGAAACCATGGAACGAACCGGCGACGAAGGCCGCGCGATCAGGGAGGCGAACGCCGTGATCGCGCGGCAGGCCCAAGGCGCCTAGACTCTGTGAACCGCCTAGCTCACGCGGACGGCTCCCCCGCTCGCGCGCGCTCGATCGCCGCGATGTCGATCTTTTTCATGGTCATCATCGCCTCCATTGCGCGCTTGGCCGCCGCCTTGTCAGGATCGGCAATGGCCTGGAGTAACGCGCGCGGCACGATCTGCCAGGACAGGCCGAACTTGTCCTTGCACCAGCTGCACTGTCCCTCCTCGCCCCCGTTTCCAACGATCGCATTCCAGTAGCGGTCGGTTTCTTCCTGGTCGTCCGTAAAGACCTGAAAGCTGATCGCCTCGTTGAACTTGACGTGCGGGCCAGCATTTAGACCGACGAACTTCATACCGAGCACGGTGAACTCGACCGTGAGCTCATCGCCCTGCTGGCCGGCGGGGTAGTCCGACGGTGAGGCAAGGCGGGCACCGACATGGCTGTCGGGGAATGTCGCCGCGTAGAATTCGGCCGCCTTTCCCGCCTGCCCGCGGTCGAACCAAAGGCAGGTCGCAATCTTGTTCTCGGTCATGCTGCGTGCTCGGTGTCGAGGATCGGGGCGAATCCGCCGAAGATCGCGAGTGGGCCGTTCCATGCGGGGGGCGTTTCACGCATGCGCGGGTCCTGCATCAGCGCGCCCATCCCCGCGTCGCGCGTCGGCTTGTCGGGCCATTCTATCCAGCCGAACACCACCGTCTCGCCGTCCTTGGCCTGCACGGCGCGCTTGAAGTCGGTGACTTTGCCGTCGGGCACGTCGGCGCCCCAACCGTCGACAACGCGCAGCGCTCCTTTCTCCTGGAACAACTTCGCGACCTTCGCAGCGTGAGCGATATGGCCGTCGCGGTTGCCGTTAGGCACACTTGCGACCATGCCGTCGACGTAACCGAACTTACCGCGGTCGCCGGTATCGCAGTTCGTCTCGAACCCGGCGTAGATCAGTCGCCGGCCTTCGAACGGCATTGGGCCGCTCGACTTCAGCCGCTCGTCTTCCATGAGCTTTTTCGCCGCCGCGTCGCAGGTCGCCTTGTCCGGCCACCAGGTCCAGGAAAAGACGACGGTCTCGTCATCGTTTGCCTGGACAGCCTTCTTGAAGTCGGTGACCTTGCCATCCTTCACGTCGTCGCCCCAACTTTCGACGGTGCGGGTCGCGCCGTATTCGGCGAAGACCGGCGCCCACTTTTTCGCCATGTCGAGATAGGCCGACTTGTTCCCGGTCTTCACCGGGACCACGAAACCTTGGAAATAGGTCATTGGCTTTCCTCTCCGGAATTCATGCTGTCACGGGCTGTGCGAACACGGCGAGATGGTCTTCCATGGCCTTCCTGTGGGCCGGTCGCGCCTCGCCACGCGCGACATAGGCGGCAAGACCCGGGAAGCGATCGAAGACGCCAGTGCCGCGCAGCACGCCCAGCACCGATACCATCATGAGATCGCCAACGGTGAACTCGTCTCCTTCGAGCCAGGGCCGATCGCCGAGTCGCGCTTGGAGATCCCCGAGCCGGGTCTCAAGATAGCTGAGTACGATCGGCCGACGCTGGGCCGACCAGGGTCTATCACCTTCGAACATTTCGTTGACGGCAAACTGCATCACCGCCGGCTCGACGGTGTTCAGAGCGGCAATAAGCCATTGGATCGCCTTCATCCGCTCGCGCGGGTCACGCGGGATCAGCATGCCTGCGCGCTCGGCGATACGCAGCACGATCGCGCCTGATTCGAAGATTTCGATTTCGTCGTCCTGATACGTCGGGACCTGACCGAAGGGCTGAAATCGGCGGTGCTCTTCCGTCTTGGAGTCGCGGATCAGGTTGACCTCGTATGGCTGGCCGACCTCTTCGAACGCCCAGCGGGGGCGCATGTCTCGTACGAGGCCCCGGGCGAACTCGGGCACCCAAGCGAACGTCGTAATGCGTGGCAAAGCAGCCATCGAAATTCCTCCCTGTCTTTTCAGTTCTTTTATCGGGCCGGCCCGGAACGGGTTGGCGCTGGTCTTGACGTGGATCGTTGATATCAACATATCTAGCACGTGTCAAACACGGTTCCGTTCGAAACAACCCTGGAAGTGCGTGACTGCTGCGTGTGCCTGCATGCGCAGCGGGCGGCGCGGGCCCTCGCGCGGCGGTTCGATGAGGTGCTGCGGCCGGTTGGACTGACCAACCAGCAATTTTCGCTTCTCATGGCGCTGAACCGCCCCGAGCCGCCCACCATGGCTCCGGTGGCGCAACTACTCGCAATGGATCGCACCACGCTTACCGCCGCGCTGAAGCCGCTCGAGCGGCGCGGCCTGCTCACTGTGGAAGCCGACAAGAAGGACCAACGGAGCCGCCGCCTACGACTGACCGAGGCCGGACATGCGATCCTGTTGGATGCCCTCCCGATTTGGCGGCAAACACACGCTGAAATCGCGGCCGCATTGCCGCGGCTCGACATGAAAGAACTCAGAGCGTCGCTGCGGGCGCTTGCCTGATCAGACGGCAGCTCACTCGATGCCGACTTGCAGCAGCGCATCCGGCTGCACGACGAAGCCACCGGACCTGAACGGCCGGTCGTTGATCATGAGCAGAACGAGACAGGCCGCAACGGCGCTGGAAAAGAGGATCATGCCGGCCGCCGCGGTCGTTCGGCGGTCGATATGCACCATGGCAAGCGTCATCAGGATCAACGCGTCCAGGGTGAATATGACCAGCCATTGGGCCGGGGCGACGACCGCACTACTCAACAGGATCCGGCCCCGTCTTACCTCCAGGGCCCTCTCGAGAGCCTCAATCGCGTGTTCCTGGGCAACGCGCCGGGCGGAATCGTCCGCACTGACAGCCAGCAACGCTGTCATTGCCTCGGTGAGACCGCGCGACGGCCTGAAGCTTGCGCGGCCCGCGAGCATGGCCGGCCAGTCTTCCGCCGCGATAAACCGCAGATGCTCTTACAATCCCGCGCGCACCGGGACCTGTGTCGCCTCTGGCAGGGCGCGCGCGAGCATAGCAACTTCGCTGATCGCATTCGCCTCTTGCGCGACATAGGCGTTGGCGCGGTCGAGGTTCGCCCACACGCGAGAGGCGAGAAATGCGATCAACAGGCCGGCAATGACGGAAAGAGGCGTGAGCAGAACAGGCGTGAGCGCCTTCAGATCACCAGCGACACGGTGCCGCGAGATAATGGTTGCAACGGCAAGAATGATCCCAGCGATGGCGTAGCAGAGCGCAAATACCAGCAAGGCAATGACGGCCGTGTTCTGCGACTCGATCCACAAGATCATATCCCGCCTCCAATCCCGAGACAGCGAGCAGCGATATCCAGACGGCCAGCCGTGTTCGGCCAAGTCTACCCTATGGTACCATCGCGAGGAACTTTATTGTAACGTATTGCACCGTCGTAGTCGCAAGCCGATCTTCCGGGCGGCAGTTGACGGCCCATCTCAGCCGGTTCGGCAACGAGATTAGCTCATGGTTCTGGGCCGAGCGCGGCCATATGCATAAGGTCGTAGTCACACGCGTCGCATGGCGATGCTCCGCCCCTTTTTTCTTGCCGCACAGACATACGTTGCTATCGCAAAGCGGATTAGCTAGTCGGTCGAAAAGCTGACCGAGTGCCGGCCGTACTGCCTGCTTTGTTTCGAACGAGACCATCGGACGTATCGCCGCACGAGCCTGGCCGAGATGATCGCCGAACGGACCGGTATCGAGGTCGCACATCTGACGCCGCCGCTACCAGCATAGGCGACGGCGCCGCGCGCGAGGGCCAAAACTCAATCAGCCGCCGCTTGCGCCTCAATGCGAACGTTCAGTCGGAGCGACCGAGTGTCAGTTTGGCCGAAAGTCGCCGGTCTGCTTTCGGACCCGCAACGCGCCAAAGCGGACGCT